>CANQZJ010000004.1 GCA_947628315.1 uncultured Oscillospiraceae bacterium | reverse complement strand
AACAAATAAATAGAAAAAGTTTGGATTCGGCCTTCACACGCAAGAGGTCACAGATTCGAGTTCTGTAGTCTCCACCAACAAAACACCGCTCAATTCAAAGGAATTGAGCGGTGTTTTTCTGCTTTTCTGAACTTTTAGCGGCAAAACGCGCAAGTTCAAGAATGGAACAAGTGTGCTAAAACAGCCCGTTTTGGGCCTGTTTTTGCCCCGTTTTTTGACACCAATTTGATACCACTTTCGGCCGTCAGATGGATGGCCCCTCCGGGCGCCGTTTTTTTGCTCTCTGACGGCTCAAAGGACGGTTTGGCCTCCTTTTGGCTCCGAAGGGCTAAATTTTGCTGTTATATCTAAAAGAGCAATGTAATTTGCAAAAATAACGTGATATACTGTTCACAAATCAAGCTGTAGAAGGGAAGGTATCACAATGAAAATGACCTGGCGCTGGTACGGCGAAGGCAACGACCGGATCAAGCTGTCCGATATCAGGCAGATCCCCGGCGTGGAGGGGATCGTGTGGGCGCTCCACGACAAGATGCCCGGCGAGGTGTGGCAGCCGGAGGAGATCAAGGCGGTCGTGGATCAGATCAGGGCCGCCGGCTTCAACGCCGACGTGGTGGAATCGGTCAACGTCCACGACGACATCAAAATCGGCCTGCCCACCCGGGATCAGTACATCGAGAACTACAGGCAGACCATCCGCAACCTGGCGCCCTTTGGGGTAAAGGTGATCTGCTACAACTTCATGCCCGTGTTCGACTGGACACGCACCGACCTGTTCCACCCGGTGGGGGACGGCTCCACCGCGCTGTACTACGAGGCGTCCAAAATCCACGAGGATCCCAGGGAGATGGCAGATTACGTTATGTCCTTCACGGAGAAGTACCACATGACCTTCCCCGGCTGGGAGCCGGAGCGGATGGCCAGGCTGGACGAACTGTTCAAGGCCTATGCCCCTGTCACCAAGGAGAAGCTGTGGGAGAACTTCAAGTACTTCCTGGAGGCCATCATGCCCACCTGCCGGGAGTGCGATATCAAGATGGCCGTCCACATGGACGATCCCCCGTGGGACATCTTCGGGCTGCCCCGTCTGCTGGTGAACGGGGAGGCCATCGACCGCTTCCTCAGCATGGTGGACGACCCGTATAACTGCCTGACGCTGTGCTCCGGCAGCCTGAACGCCGACCCACACAACAACGTGGCCGACATCGTCCGCAAACACTGTGACCGCATCGCCTTCGCCCACATCCGCAACATCAGGCACTTCCCCAACGGCGACTTCTCCGAGGCCTCCCACCGGGACTGCGACGGCGACACCGGCATCCTGGACATCCTCAAGGCGTATCACGACTGCGGGTTTGACGGATATATCCGCCCGGATCACGGCCGCCATCTGTGGAACGAGGGCCCCGGCACCGTCCGGCCCGGGTACGGTCTGTATGACCGCGCCCTCGGCGTGATGTACATGATGGGCGTCTGGGATATGCTGGACAAGCTGGACGCCGAAAGCGCAAAGTAAAACGGGAAAGGAAGAATTTTACGATGAGACTTTCCGAGATCAAGAGCAGCGCTGCCGGCACCCAGGTTTGGGCGGAAAAGGGGTATCAGCTGCCCAGATTTGATTTGGACGCCGTGCGGCGGAAGACCCATGACCAGCCCACCTGGATCCACTTCGGCGCGGGCAACATCTTCCGGGCCTTTCCGGCGGCCATCCTCCAGCAGGCTTTGGACTCCGGAGAATACGACCGGGGCGTCATCGTGGCCGAGGGCTTCGACTATGAGATCATCGACAGGGCCTACCGCCCCTACGACAATCTGAGCCTGCTGGTGGTGCTGAAGTCCGACGGTTCCATCGAGAAGCGGGTGGTCGCCTCGGTCACCGAGAGCCTGAAGGCCGATCCCCGGTTCGGGGAGGACTGGGCCCGGCTGGCGGAGATCTTCAAGGCCCCCTCTCTCCAGATGGTGAGCTTCACCATCACCGAGAAGGGCTACTCCGTGGCCCCCGCCGACCTGGAGCGGGGCATGGCGCCCCAGCTCATCATGGGCAAGGTCACCGCCCTGCTCTATGAGCGGTTCCAGGCGGGCGCCCTGCCCGTCACCATTCAGAGCATGGATAACTGCTCCCACAACGGCGACAAGGTGAAGGCGGCCGTCCTGGCCTACGCCCGGGCGTGGGAGGAAGCCGGCCTGGTGCCCGCCGCTTTCCTGGATTACCTCCGGGACGAGAGCAAGGTCACCTTCCCCTGGTCCATGATCGACAAGATCACGCCCCGGCCCGACGCCCAGGTTCAGAAGATGCTGGCTGAGGACGGGTTTGAGGACAACGAGACCATCATCACCGGCCGCCGCACCTACACCGCTCCCTTTGTCAACGCGGAGGAGACCGAGTACCTGGTCATCGAGGACAGCTGCACCAACGGCCGGCCCCCGCTGGAGCTGGGCGGGGTGATGTATGCCGGCCGGGAGACGGTGGACAAGGTGGAGAAGATGAAGGTCTGCACCTGCCTCAACCCGCTGCACACCGCCATGTCCATCTACGGCTGTATGCTGGGCTACACCCTGATTTCCGCCGAGATGAAGGACGAGGATCTGCGGGGCCTTATCACCAAGATGGGATACATGGAGGCCATGCCCGTGGTGGTGGATCCCGGCGTGCTCAAGCCCGCCGACTTTATCGGCGCGGTGCTGAACAAACGCCTCCCCAATCCCTTTATGCCGGACGCGCCCCAGCGCATCGCCACGGATACCTCCCAGAAGCTGCCCATCCGTTTCGGCGAAACCATCAAGGCCTACCGCTCCCGCGGGCTGGATATGGACGATCTGGTGCTCATCCCCCTGGTGCTGGCGGGCTACGCCCGGTACCTCAAGGGCATCGACGACGAGGGCAAGCCCTTCGAGCCCTCCCCCGACCCCCTGCTCTCTGAACTCCAGGCCATCGTGGCTCCTCTGGAGGTGAAAGCGGGCGCCCAGGATATGGGCTGTCTGAAAGCCCTGTACAGCCGGGCCGACGTCTTCGGTCTGGATCTCTACGCCGCCGGCCTGGGCGAGCGCATCGAGGCCATGACCGCCGAGCTGTACGCCGGCCCCGGCGCGGTGCGGAAAACACTGCATAAATACGTCTCAACACGCTGAGAGCATACGATAAGAGCGGGCCGAGGTTTTGAACCTCGGCCCGCTTCAATTAGTGTTTTCGCGCCAGAGAATCCCGGCTTATCTGGGAGGATATCATCGATAATAATAAAGAAAACGACCATGCACGAGCATTTCACTCTTACATGGTCGTTTTTCTGTTGTCCCGCTTGAAGAAGGTCGGAGGCTCGGCAGGCTTGCCCCACCGGGGCCACTATGCACGTTGGGAGTATATACTGCTATATTAATAAAATCCCTGCACACCTTCAGGTAATACCCAGCCATCTTCATCCCATATACTAGGATCTTCTGTTTGATCTGGTCCAATGATTGTTGGGCCGGGTCCAGGAGGCATCGTACTGTTGTCTACGTATTCATCGTAACCATAATTGCCGGATGACCCGCCGCCTGTACTTCCGCCGCCTGTACTTCCGCCGCCTGTACTTTCACCACCAGAACCACCTGTATTGCCGCCTGTACTTGGCGTATTTCCTGTGCTGCCACCCTGATCGCCTGCGCTGGGTTTGGTGCCTGTGTCTGGCTGGGGGGATTGCTCCTGTCCATAGTTGCCGATCCCACCTGGACGCCAATCCAGGTACTGTTGAATGTAATCATCGGGGAGTGTGAGATTGTATGCTTCTGCCATACCCGGAATAGCATCTATCTCTGCTTGTACATCTTCTTCTGTTGTTGATGTTATACCAATCTCTGCTAATGATTCTCTTAGTATAGCTTGTGAATCATATACATCCTGGAATACTCCATACAGGGTTACTCCGTTTGCATCTTCTCTATCTCCCTGAGAGAGAGGAGCAACCTCGCCTTGGTCTGCGTTCTCTGTCGGCTCCGGGGTGGGTTCTGCCGTGGGTTCTACGGTGGGTTCTGCCGTGGGTTCTACGGTGGGTTCGACCGTGGGTGTCGCTTCGGGGCTGGCCTCCGGCGTCTGCGCGTTTTGACCGCAAGCCGCAATACTCCCCACGATCAATGCCAGGGAGAGCAAAACGACAAGCACTTTTTTCATCTGGTATCTACCTCCAATATGGAATTGGTCTGTCCCAGCAGAACAGTCCGAGGGGGCGGGGAAATCCCTGCCCCCAAGGGCCGCCTACCGAGATAAACAAAGGCGGCGCAGGGTTTGCTTTCCCTACACCGCCAACAAACACACAACCCAAAAACCGCCCTTGTAAAATGGAAACGGAACGGTTATAATGGGGTTGGCGCAGTTTTCTGCTGTGTGGGAGGTCACGTCTCCTGCATAGGGGCGTGGGGTGTTCCAGCACCCCATGCCCTGCCTTGTTATCTCGATATGAGTATTATATAGCACCATATGACAATATGCAAGTAGTTTTTTGCGGTTCGGGGTTCCCGGGCCGCTTTTTTGTGGTAAAAATGTGCGCCTGTGCGGGTCGGTAACAAGGTGGCCGCCACGGGCGAGGCGTGAGCGGTCGCCGGCAGCCGGGCGCAGGTTGGGGTCGAAGGAGATCACCGCGCCGGGTGCGCGGTAGAACGAGAAGTCCCGGTCACCCCCCGGCAGGGTCTTCACAAAGGCCAGGGTGGTGCGGACGGATCGATCCACGGCCAGGCCGCTCATGTCGATGCCCGCCTCCTCCGCCACGCCGGTCTGGCGGGGGTCTACGGGCAGATGATCGAGAAGCGGCTTAGTTCAGCAGGGGGCCGGACGTATGTCCGGCCCCCTGCGCGGAAACTGAAAGAATACCAAAAGCGCCTGGCGTTGGGGAACCTCGTCCCCGACGCCAGGCGCTTATTTCTATAGAGCGCGCCGCTCAGTCGAAAATGGAACTCATGGAGGCCACGTACAGGCTGTCGATGGTCACGTTCCCCGTGGCGAACAGGTCGATCCCGTGGGAGTCCTTCTCCTCGGTGTAGGAGCGGATGCTGATGGCCTTGTAGTCGTTGAAGAAGCCCTCCACCAGGGAGCGGTCGATGTAGATCTCCATGGCGAGCTTGCCGTCCTCGTCGGGCAGGGCCCCGGAGACGGTGGCGGACTTGCAGCCCTCCCCCTTGTTCTCGGTGCGGCCGTTGATGGTCTCCCCCGCCACGTCGTAGCGGAAGGTGGTGCAGTCCCACTTGCCGCCCTGTTTCATGTTGATGCCGAACTCGGAGGCGGCGGACACGTCTGCGGTGAGTTTGATATACAGCATGTCGTCGTCGATGGCGGCCAGGGCCTGATTGGCGGCGTCCAGAGTCAGGTTTGTCTCGTCGATGTAGGTCTTGTCCTCCAGCGCATGGAGAGCCTCGATGGGAGCCATCATCAGGTCGGAGCCGTCGTCCTTCAGCCAGATGCGCCGGGCCAGACCCACCGTATGGGCCCAGCCGGAGGCCCCCTGCTCGGCGGCGCCCCGCTGATCCTGCATGATGGAGAACATGTAGATGTCGCCGCTCACCGGATCCACGATGCAGCTGGGGCCGGTGAACACGTTGGCGCCGTAGTCCAGCAGGTGGGGCTCGCCCTCGAACTCAGGGTCTGGGGTGAATTTCCCGGTGGCCAGGTCGAAGTCACCCAGCCAGTAGTACACCTTGTTGTCGGCGATGGAGGCGGGGGCGGGGCTGATGGAGAAGAAGTATTTGGTGACGGTGCCGGCCTCGTTGCTGACGGGCAGGAGGATGGGCAGCTCCCAGGAGGTGCCGTACAGGGCGGACTGGTTCTCCATCTCGTAGACGGGGCCGCGGTACTGCCAGTTCTGATCCACGGTGCCGTCGTCCTTCAGCTCCAGGGTGTCGGTGGTGTAGAGCAGCGCGGAGCCCCCCTGGGAGGACGTACTGCCCGAGCAGATCAGCATGCACCAGGTGTCCCCTTCCTTCCAGATGGAGGGATCCCGGAACTCGCCGGTGCGGCCCTGGCCCTGCTTCTGGATCACCGCCAGCTCGTCGCAGATGTTCCAGTCGGTGAGCTCCGGGTCGCCGAGGTCGGCGGGATAGGCCACGCCGATGTTCTGGTTGGAGATGAGGCCTTCATAATCCCGGAAACCGTCGTTGCCGGCGGTGAAGAACAGCAGGGGCACCCCGTTCTTATCCAGGGTGGCGCCGCCGGACCACACGCCGTCGGGCACCACGGTGTTCTCGGTGGGGGTGATGGCCTCCTTGATGGGCTTCCAGTTCACCATGTCATCGCTGACGAAGTGGCCCCAGCAGATGTTCCGCCAATAGGAGCCGGTCATGTTGGCCTGGTAGAACAGATGATAAACGCCGTTGTAGTACACGGGGGCGTGGGGCTCGTTCATCCAGAACTGATAGGGGCCGCCGTGGAACTGGGTGCGGGTATAGTCGTCCCCCAGGATGTTCTGGAGCCAGATGTCCTCAAATGCAATCTCCGGCACGGTGACGCTCTCATAGTACCCGCTCACCTCGTCGGCGGTGAGGGCGGTAGAGTACAGCTTCACCTCGTCCAGGTAGCCGCTGGCCACGTTGAGATAGCCGGCGGTGAGGCGCTCCGCGTCGGTGTTGCGGCCCACCACCAGAGTGGTGTGGTTGGCCCCGGCGATCTCCGCCCCGTCGGGCACGGATCGGGAGGACACCAGGGTGTCGTTCAGATAGAGGCACATCTCCCCGGCCTCGGCGTCGAAGGTGGCGGTGACCAGGTTCCACTGGTACTTCTGGAGGTTGTCGCCGTTTGACCAGACGGTGAGCCAGTCGTCGCCGGTGCCCACCTGGAAGCTGAGCCGGCCGAACCGCTCATAGCCCAGGATGAAGCCCTTGTTGTTGGCCTTGTCCGACTGGCTGATGATGCCGGTGAGGGAGTCGGTGCCGTTATCGGCGGCGTGGGGATCGTCCCACTCGAACATCCGGGGGGCGATCCACGCCTGAACCGTCAGGGCGGGGCCCTCCACGGTGATGTCGCTGCGCTTGTACTGCACATAGGTGCTGGTGCCGTCCAGCAGGATGCAGCCGCCGCTGATGCCCTCCTTCCGCCACTGGGGATCCTGGGGATCCATGTAGGTGGCGTGGGAGAACTGATAGTCCAGCTCGGTGTCGGGGAGGTGGCCGGAGCTGTCCTTCACGGTGGTGCCGCTGCCCTCGTCAAAGGACAGATGAAGCAGCAGGTCGTTCTTGTGGGCGTCTTTCCCGCAGGCGGTCAGGGACAGCGCCAGGACGGCGGCCAGAAGCAGGATCGCCGCCGCGGTCAGGAGTCTCTTTTTCATGGGGGTTCTCCTTTCAAAAGAGGGGATGCCGGCCGGACAGCGGGGGTCAAAACGCTGTCCGGCCGGCAGGGAAAAATCACTTCTGGTTCTCAGCCAGCTGCCAGGGGATGCTGACCTCGGCGCCGGTGCCGCCGTCGGCCACGGTGTCGGCCTGGGAGGCGTAGTCCGGGGCGGTCTCATAGTAGGTGACCACCTCGTCGAAGAAGGCGTGGGCCCAGCCCTCGGCCTGCTCGTCGGCCAGGACGATGTACAGCTCCTGTCCCTGATAGGCGGACAGATCCATCACATAGGTGCCCATGTCGGCCCAGGAGCCCACGGCCACGCTGGGGAAGCCCTCGTCCTTGAACCGGTTCTGGGTATAGTAGCCGATCTCGGTGCCGTCGGCGGTGTACACATGGACCGCCGCGGCGTGGCCGCCCATGCGGACGGAGATGAAGCCGGAGCCCGCCAGGGTGAAGTTGGAGGACTGCACCTGCCAGGTGGCGCCCTCTTCGATGCCGTTGTTCCAGCCGTCCAGGTGGTAGTCGCCCGCCTGGTTGTAGGGCAGGCCCTCGTCCCAGTAGGACTGGGCGCTGATGACGCCGGCCGCCTGGCCGTCCACCACGCTCCAGCCGTCGGTGAGCACCGTCCAGCCCGCCAGGTTGCCGGACTCGAAGCCGCCGTTGGCCACGCTGTTGTGATCTGCCATTGCGATGACGGTGAAGGCGGTCTCGGCGGTCTTGCCCTCGTAGGAGGCGGCATAGGTCACGGTGTAGGCGCCGGGGGCGCTCATATCCACGGCGTCAAAGCCGTCGGTGATCTCCACGCCGTCGGGCCCGGTGACCTTGGTGACGGCGATGTCGGTGACGGCCTCGCCGCCGAAGGAGGCGGCCGCGTCAGCGATGTAGGAGGTCACATCCACGGTGCCGCAGTCCACCACCTGGTTGGACGCGTAGGCGGTGAAGGCCAGGGAGTTCAGGGGCACGGGATAGGGATAGTTGTTGTAGTAGTTCAGCAGAGTGGTCAGATCGTCGTAGGAGGCGGAGGTGTAGGTCTCGTTCTGGATCTTCTCCAGCTGCGCCACCTCCAGCTCGGCCACCTGGTCGGCGGTGAGGGACACCCGGAAGTCGTCCACGTTGATGAAGGCGAAGCCGCCGTTGGAGCCGTCGTTGGCGTCAACCACCTTCAGGTAGACCACCTTGCCGATGTAGTCGGAGGCGTCCATGTACATCCGCAGCAGGGTCAGGGCCAGAGCCGGATCGGAGAAGTAGGTGTTCTCCACCTTGATGAGCTCCTCGTCGGTGTCGCCGTCGCACAGGGCCACATAGGAGCCGCCGTTGCCGCAGCCCATCATGAAGGAGATGTAACCGTCGCCCCCCAGGGTGAACTTGGTGGAGCGGATGGCGCCGGTGAGGGACTCCAGGGTGGCGCCGTTGTTGGAGCCGTCCAGATAGTACTCCCCGTCGCCGTAGACGGAGCGGTCGGTCCAGTAGTACTGGCTGGTGGGCACCACGTTGGCCACGGTGAGGGCGGTGCCCTCCATCACCAGCCAGCCGGTGGTGTCGCCGGTCTCAAAGCCGCCGTTGACGATGTCGTTGGAGGCGGGATCCTCCTCGAAGGGTTTCTCGCCGTATTCCTCGATCTGTTTGTCGTGCTCGGCCTGGGCGGCGGCCACCTCGTCGTCGCTCTGGCAGACGTGGAAGGCGTCCACATTCAGGTAGGACAGGGTATCGCCGTCATCGTTGTCGGTAATCACGATGTAGATATTCTTGCCGATGTACTGGCTCAGATCCACCACCTTGGTGATCAGGTGCTCGGTGATGTACATCCCGTCGCAGTCCTCGTTGACCACATGGGCAATGGGGGTGTCGTTCCCCTCCTGGAAGAAGTCCACATAGCACTTCTCATTGTCCTTGCCGGCGCCCATCTTAAAGGTGATGAAGCCGTTGCCCCCCAGTTTGAACACATCGCTGGTCAGGGTGCCCCGCATCACCGGGTTGCCGCCCTCGGAGCCGGCGAAGTAGTACTCGCCGGACTTCTCCATGGGCACGCCTTTGATCTTTTCGCTGTTCACCACGCCCCGGGCGTTGAAGGCGGCGTCCTCACGGGTCCAGCCCACCCACTTGCCGTTGGCGTTCTCCTCAAAATCGCCGTTGACGATGTCGGAGGCCGCGGAACTGCCGCCTCCCTGCTGCCCGCAGGCGGCCAGGCCCAGGAGCAGGCACAGCGCCAGCAGGATCGCGGTCAGCCGCAGCGGCGTCTTTGTATGGTTCATGATCGCTTCCCCTTTCATTCTGGAATATCAGTTGTGGTGGTTCGTGGAAAATGTGCCGTTTGAACAAGAAATAACGTTTCGCGCCTATGGTTGGCTTTAGTATAAGGCTCTTTGCCCTTTTTGTCAATTCCCCGATTTGATTCCAGCCAAAAAACGGCGTTTACCATAAAAATGCGGCTTGATTTTTGTGCATATTGCGTCTTACAGCGCAATTTTTTCTTCATTTTTACAAATATCGTTTCGTATAATCGTGAGTTTTCGCCTGCCCTTCCCCGTATTTTTGGCGCAAAAGAGGGCGGCCCCGGAAGGGGCCGCCTTCAGGCGTCATTTCTTCCGCCTCCGGTGTTGGAAGACCAGCCAGAGCGCGTAGGCAAAGCTAGTGGCCGCCAGGATCAGGATCGGGATCTCAGCCAAGATGATCCGGCGCTCCGCGTACAGAACGACAGCCACCAACAGCCACAGGCAGCCGCACACGGTGTAAAAAATGGGGGAGTTCTTCAACATCCGCCCGTCACCTCCTCCAGAGTGGGCATGGCGGGGATGGCCCCGTGGCGGCTGGTGGTGATGCTGGCAGCCTGATTGGCAAAGGCCGCGATGCGCTCCAACTCCGGGACGGTCAGCCCGTCCAGGCCGTCCAGCTTCGCCAGCTGGGACAGGGCCGCGCCGAAAAAGGTGTCCCCCGCGCCGTTGGTGTCCCCCACCTTACAGGGCACGCCGGGCACATGGCCGGTTCGACCCCGGAAGCGGTAGAACACCCCGTTGGGGCCCAGGGTCACGAAAATCAGGGCGATCCCCTTCTCCGCCAGCAGGGCGGTGCCCTCTTCCAGATCCTCCGTGCCGGTGAGCAGGGGCAGCTCTTCGTCGGACACCTTCAGCACGTCCACCAGAGGCAGGGGCTCCAGCATCCGCTCCACGGCGGTCTGTTCATCATGCCACAGGCTGGCCCGATAGTTGGGGTCATAGCTGACGACGGCGCCATGCTCCCTGGCCGTCCTGGCCGCGTAGAGGGTGGCCCCCCGGGCGGGCTCGGCGGTGAGGCTGACGCTGCCGAAGTGGAGGAACCTCGTGTTCTTCAGCTGTTCCGGGGGTACGTCCTCCGGGGACAGATCCACGTCGGCGCTGGGATCCCGGTAGAAGCTGAAATGCCGCTCCCCGGTGGGATCCACGGTCACCACCGCCAGGGTCGTGTGCTGCACCGGATCCACCGACAGGCCGGACACGTCCACCCCGTTTTGCGCCAGGGTGTCCCGGAGGAACTCTCCGAAGCTGTCCTTCCCCACCTTTCCGATAAAGGCGGTCTTCGCCCCCAGCCGGGCGGCGGCCACCGCCAGGTTGGCCGGCGCGCCGCCGGGATTGGCCGTAAATTGGGGGATGCCTTGCTCATTGGCCCCGCTCTGGGTCAGGTCGATCAAAATCTCGCCCACTGCTGTGATATCCGTCATATCCATCGCTCCTTTACTCGTCCGCGTCTTCATCCTCGTCCGCGTCGTCCGGCGCGGCCCGGTACTGTTCAATCAGCTCCCACACAAGGTCGGCGCTGCCGGTGACGAATCCGTCCCGGGCCACCAGGGCGATGACCGCCAGCTCGATCAGGACGAACACCACGCTGCCCTGTGAGAACAGGGTGGCCGCCGCCAGCACCGCCCACGCCGCGGCCAGCGCCAGCATCACCTTTTTGATGAAGGGCCCCATGCGCTCCCAATCCACCCGCAGGGCGCCCTCGTAATACAGCTCTTTTGTGATAACAAAGCGGTTCTCCGCCAAAGGCTCCATGGTCACTCCTCCTCGCCGTCGCCGTAGTCGGGGATCTGCTCCGGGAACTTCCGGCCGATCTGCTCCTCGATCTTGAAGGACTCGTTCAGCCGGTCATACAGCAGGAACACCGCCAGAAACAGGATGTACCACACTCCCAGCACCGGCACCGCGAAGCCTGACCAGGGCAGCAGCAGGAACATCAGCAGCCAGAAGCCCCCCTGGAGGGCGGCCGCGCCCAGCACCTGGGGGAAGTTCTGGAGGATGAACAGGGCGCAGTTTTTCAGCCGGATGACGGTCTTTTGCTCAAAGAGCACCACCTGGGGCCACCAGATGGAGAAGATCATGCAGAAGATGACGATGGCGGCGCACAGGAGGAGGGCGGTGCCGATGGTGAGGGTCCCGCCCCACCAGATCAGCGCCCCGGCGAACACCAGGAAGCCCAGGAACAGCCCCTCCAGCGCCCCGGGCAACAGGGCCGCCCGCCAGTTCTGCCGCAGGGACTTTTTGAAGGCCGCCCACCAGTCGTCCATCACGTCCCGCATCCGGCGGAGGATCAGGTCGTACATGGCGGCCAGGCCCTGCCCCGCGATCATCCCGCCGATGACGGACACCGGGATCAGCACCAGCACGCTCTGGGACAGCACCGCGTAGCCGATCCCCAGCCCCAGCGGGATGAAAGACGCCAGCGCCAGCAGATTGGTCAGGTAGAACTGCTTGAAATCCCGGCCCAGGATCTCCCGGTAGCGGGCAAAGCCCTTTCTCCGGCCGGGGGGCAGATGATCGTCGTCCATGGGAAAAAACAGACCCATCGCGCATCCTCCTTATCCGTCGTTATAGTGGAAGCCGTCCAGAAACGCCCCCAGGACGGCCTGGGGCTCCCCTTCGAAGCCGTCCCGGCACAGCAGCTCCACGCAGAGGGCCCAGCCTCCCTCGTGGAGGGCGAAGGCCGCCGCCCCGTGGGTGTAGGGGTTGCCCTCTTTCCCCTCCAGCAGGGGGAGGACGGTGAACGCCTGTCCGGCGTGGGTCTCAGCCGCCGCCTCACCGGACCCGTAGTTCTCCCGCTCCCGCTCCTGCCAGTCCTCCAGGGCGGTCTCCGCCTTGCCGCCCTCCTTATACTGCTGGATCAGCACATAGAGCTGGGCGTCGTATACGGCGGCCTCCTCGTCCTCGTCGTTGGTGATAGTCTCCCCCTCACCGGCGGTCCAGGTGGCGTAGTACAGCCCCGCCGCCCCCAGGGCGTCCCTGTTCTCGCCGGGGGCAAAGCCCTCCATGGGCTCCACCCCCAGCAGATCCCCCACCAGGATCCAGTCCTCCCCCCATCCGGCGGGGAGGCCGGCCGGCCCGGAGGGCCCGGCGCAGCCGGACAGCAGCAGCGCCGCCGCTGCCGCCAGCGTTATGATACGTTTCATTTTCTTCACGAAAAAATCGCCCCCTGGGTCAGGATGGCCCACAGTTCTCCGTCGGCCCCGTGTTTGGCGGCCTGCTTCTCATAGTAAAAGCCCCGGCGGGCCAGATACAGCCCGGACAGAAGTTCCTGGCAGTCCCCGGTGACGGTTTCGCCGCTCAGCGTGTCCGCCTCGTAGCTCCCCAGATCCAGGCCGGTCAGCACCGGGCAGCCGGCCCACAGCGCGGCCTTGTCCCCCACGCTGTCGTCCCCCTCCGGGGCGAGCTGTCCGTCCGGCCCCGCCAGGATCTGATAGCCCTCCTGGAACCCCTCCGGATCCTCCAGCAGGAAGAAAAAGCTCTCCCCCTCGTTGAGGTCGGCCATCAGCTTGGCGCCGGAGGCGTAGGCGTACTGCATGGCCTCTTCGGGGTCGGCGCCGTCCCCGCCGGTGGGGTACTGCCGCAGCTCCACCACGGTCTTGCCGTCCCCGTTCACGTCCTGGCCCAGGGCGGCCAGCTCCCGCTCCAGGGCCTCCACGCAGTCCTCCGGCAGGGCGCGCTCCCCCACGTAGGCGAAGATGTGATCCGGCCGCACCTTTCCGATGCCCAGGGCGTTCCAGAGGATGCTGCCCAGGCAGACCAGCAGCACCGCCCCCACCGCCAGCCACCATTTATAATAATAGAACCAGTTGGCCAGTTTTTCCTTCTTCGTCCGCTCCCGGGGCGGCTCGTCGGGCTTCACGTCCCGGTACTTCCACTTCAAATACTCGCTGGCCATGGCCCCTCACCCCTTGGTGGTGCCGCCGCAGGCGTAGCTCACCGGCAGGCACACCAGCGCCGGCAGGCGGGAGCGATCCTTCTCCAGCACCATCTCCACGCACTGGGCGGCGATCTCCTCCACCGGCTGGACGATGGTGGAGCAGGTGTACTCCAGATCGCCGAAGCTGCGGATGCCGTCGAACCCCACCACCTGCACGTCCTCCGGCACCCGCAGGCCCATGGTTCTCAGAGAGTCGATGATCTGGTGGGCCAGGGAGTCGGTGACGCAGAAGATGCCGTCGAAATCCAGCTTGCCGCCGTGGAAATGCTCCCGCAGGAACGCCTCGAACTCGGAATAGGGGGTGCCGTCGTCCACGATCTTCAGGGAATAGGGGACTCCCAGGGCCTCGCAGCCGTTGATGAAGCCGTCCCGCCGCTTGTTGGGCTCGTTGGTGAGGACGGAGCCGATGCGCAGGAAGGCCAGGTTTTTGCAGCCGTTCTCCACCAGCTTCTCCGCCGCCAGGCGGCCGCCGCCGTAGTTGTCGCTGGCCACGCAGGGGATCTTGGCGCCGAAATACCGGTCGATGGAGATGAGGGGCACATCCTCCGACACCTCCAGCTCCGGGTTATAGGACAGGCAGATGATGCCGTCCACCTTCTGCTGCTCGGCGCTGATCACGTAATTCTGCTCCTGGATCGGGTCGAACTCGGTGGAGCACAGCAGCATCTTATAGCCCCGGGCCGCCAGCTCCAGGTTGATGCAGTGGGCCACCCGGGAGAAATAGGGGTTGAGCAGGTTGGGGATCATCACCGCGATGATGAAGGTCTGCCCTCCTTTGAGGCCCCGGGCGTAGTTGTTCACCCGGTAGTTCAGGGCCTTGACGGCCTCCTCCACCCGGAGGCGGTAGCTCTCCCCCACGGGCAGGCCGTTGATGACCTTGGACACGGTGCCCAGGGCCACGCCCGCCTCCCGGGCCACGTCCTTCATGGTGGGGGCCGAACTCTGCTGTCTTGACATAGGCTCACTTCCGTTTTGTGAAATGATGGTGAAATGATCAACTCTGTTTCACATTATAGCGGATGAATCGCTATTTGTAAAGAGCTTTATAAAGACTTTTTTGATTTTTTCATGAAACGTTTGATGTGCTCTTTGTTCGTCAGAATGACCATTTTAGCCGTTTTGTTTTTGTGTGTTTTGCGAAAATTTTATCTTTTCCCGAAAATCTCTCAAATTTTTTGTTGACTTGAACGTTTCACTGTGCTACCTTCTATCTTGAACAAGAAATAACGTTTCGCAACGCAATCGTCCCGTGTTCCCGGCACAGGTTGGTGACCCGGCCGGCAGAGCGCGGGGCCCGGGCGGGAGGGCGTCCCGCTCCTCCCGCGCCTCAAAAGGCAATCCATATTAAAGGAGGGAGTCCCCGCGTGAGCAAATCTGCTTCCGCTGCCTCCGGACAGGCGCCGGCCCAGGTCAGAACCGTGGCCGGCAAGTCCCTGGGCAAACGCATCCTGGAGAACTGGCAGCTCTATCTGCTGCTGGTCATCCCCATCGTCATCACCGTGATCTACAAGTACATCCCCATGGTGGGCATCCAGATCGCCTTCCGCGATTATGTCCCCAGCCGCGGCTTCTTCGGCAGCGAATGGGTGGGCTTCCAGTGGTTCGAGCGGTTCTTCACCGCCCCCAACTTCCGCCGGATGATCGTCAACACCGTCCTGCTGAGCCTGTTCAGCCTGCTGTGGAGCTTCCCGGTGCCCATCATCCTGTCCCTGGCCATCAACCAGCTCCGCTTCAAGCGGTTCAAGCGGGTGGTGCAGACCGTTCTCTACGCCCCCCACTTCATCTCCATCATGGTGGTCTGCGGTATGATCCGCATCTTCCTCTCCCCCTACGGCGGCCTCATCAACCTGCTGCTGGGATCCCAGGTGGACTTCCTGACGGTGCCCGAGGCCTTCCGCACCATCTACATCGCCTCCGGCATCTGGCAGGACGCCGGCTGGGGCACCATCATCTACCTGGCCACCCTGTCCGCCGTAGACCCCGGCCTCTATGAGGCGGCCAAGATCGACGGCGCGTCCATGTTCCAGCGCATCATGAACATCGATCTGCCCGAGCTGACTCCCATGATCATCCTTCAGCTCATCATGAGCGCCAGCGGCCTGATGAGCGTCGGCTTCGAAAAGGTATTCCTGCTCCAGACCCAGCTGAACAAGGCCACCAGCGACGTCATCGCGGTGTACGTCTACGAACAGGGTATCGTCAACCACGCCTACAGTCTCTCCACCGCGGTGGGTCTGTTCAACACGGTCATCAACATCATCCTGCTGGTGGTCGTCAACCAGATCGCCAAGAAGGCTGCCGACGTCAGCTTCGTGTAAGGAGGTGCGGAACATGACTGCAAAAAGACACGGCCTGTCCGACCGCACCAGCGACGTCATCCTGGTGATCATCTGCTGCGTGATCCTGCTCATCATCGCCTATCCTCTGTACTATGTCGTCATCGCCTCCGTGTCCGACCCCTATGATGTGTACGCCGGCAAGACCTTCCTGCTGCCCAGCCAGTTCACCCTGGAGGGCTACACCTCGGTGTTCGCCCGTTCCGACCTGTTAAAGGGCTTCCTCAACTCGGTGAAGTACACCGTCATCGGCACCATCTACTCGGTGGTGATGGTCTACATCGTGGCCTTCCCGCTGAGCCGGAGGGATCTGCCCGGCCGGAAGTGGATCTCCATCTTCTTCATCATCACCATGTACTTCGGCGGCGGCCTGATCCCCACCTACATCGTGGTGCGGGACACCGGCCTGCTGAACAACATGTGGGCCCTGTTCCTCCCCGGCGGCGTGGCCATGGGCAACGTCATCATCGTGCGGAACTTCTTTGAGAACAACATCCCCAGGGACATGATCGAGGCCGCCCAGATCGACGGGGCCGACAACATGACCATCTTCCTGCGGGTGGTCATCCCCCTGAGCCGCTCCATCATGGCGGTGATGGTGGTGTTCTCCATGGTGGCCTACTGGAACGACTGGTTCACCGCCCTGATTTATTTCAGCGACCACGCCAAAGACCCCTTCCCCCTGGTGCTGCGCGGCATCCTCATCAACGCCTCCGCCAACATCAACTCCGGGGACGGCGGCTACGCCGAGCAGAACCGCATCGCCGAGCTGATCAAGTTCGCCTCCATCGTGGTGGCGGCGGTGCCCATGCTGGTCATCTACCCCTTCGTGCAGAAGTACTTCGAGCAGGGCTTCATGTCCGGCGCCGTGAAGGGCTGATCTGCACCATCTGAATTCTTGATAAGGAGAATCGCTATGAAAAAGAACATCCTCGTCAAAGCGCTGTGCCTGATCCTGTGCGCCGGCCTGCTGTGCGGGCTGATGGCCGGCTGCGGCGGCGGCTCCAAGTCCTCCGCCGACCCCAACCAGACCGATTTCTACATCGTGGGCGGCAACTCCCCCCTGAGCTCCGGCTATGACTCCAACCCCGTCATGAACCAGATGGCGGAGACCGCCGGCGTGGAGATCGACTGGGATCTGATGAGTGACTCCCTGGGCGAGCGCGTCGGCACCCTCATCGGCGGCAACCAGCTGCCCGACGCCTTCATCGCCGTGGGCTTCAGCCAGAACGACATCAACAAGTACGGCTCCGACGGCACCTTCATCGACCTGACCCCCTACATCACCCCGGAGATCATGCCCAACCTGTCCAAGATCCTGGACGAGCACCCTGAGTACCGCTCCGCCATCACCATGGCCGACGGCAAGATCTACGGCCTGCCCCAGGGCGAGGTCATGGGCACCGCCGCCATCGGCGCGGAGAACAACCTGCCCATCCACTCCATCCCCGAGTTCTCCATGATCAACAAAACCTGGCTGGACGAGCTGGGCCTGGCCGTCCCCACCAACCTCACCGAGCTGCACGACGCGCTGAAGGCCTTCAAGGACAACGACATGGCCACCCGCGCCGGCAACGCCGCCGGTTCCACCATCCCCATGTCCACCGGCTATGACCAGTGGTGCTGGGGCCAGGAGATCTTCTACGCCGGCTTCGGCTTCACCAACTTCACCAGCGACGTGTGCAACGACCTGCTGGCCCATGACGACGGCACCGTGGAGTTCGTCTGCGTCAGCGACGCCTATCGCGACGCCGTCAGCTACTTCTCCGACTGGTACAAAGAGGGCCTGATGGATCTGGAGATGTTCTCCCAGGACACCAGCCAGCTCATCGCCAAGGTCTCCCAGGGCCGCGTGGGCGTCACCACCTGGTGGTACATCGACGAGATCGCCGGCGACAAGGCCGATGACTTCGTGTTCCTGCCCCCCATGTTCGGCCCCGAGGGCACCCAGTACGCCCAGACCCGCAACGTCACCATGCGCTCCGCCCCCGCCGTCACCTCCGGCCACCTGAACATCACCAGCGCCTGCGGCAACCCCGAGCTGCTGTGCAGGTACTTCGACCAGTGGTATGATCCCGAGATCACCATGCAGCTCCAGTACGGCCCCATCGACATCTACTTCACCGGCAAGGACGACGCCGGCGTGTGGAAGTCCATCACCGACGACGAGGCCCGGGAGAAGTACGGCAAGTCCGCCGGCGAGCTGCGCAACCAGTATCAGGCCCTTGGCCCCATCCTGGTGCTCCCCGAGTACTACAACAACGTGTTCGAGATGGAAGACCGGGCCAAGGAGCGCCTGGAGGATCTGACCGAGTTCTGGCTGCCTTATGTGGGCTCCTCCGCCGCCTACCCCAACGACGTGACCTTTACCGCCGAGGAGCTGGAGGTCATCGACCGCTACAAGGCCGACTTCACCAGCCAGGTCTCTGAGAAGGAGGGCAACTGGCTGAAGAACGGCGGCCCCACCGACGACGAGTGGAACGCCTACAAGACCATGCTGGAGGACAGCTGCGGCATGAGCAAACTGCTGGAGGTCTACCAGAACGCCTACACCCGTTACATGGAGGCCCAATAAGGCCCTGCCCTGACAGCTGAATCGACCCAACAGATACAGCCGCATCCCGCGGGATGCGGCTGTATCTGACAAATCTGAACGCGGAGGCGACCCAATGACCAGCGAAGCGCTGCAAAAAGCCCGGGAATACGAGGAGCAGTTCGGCGGCAACATCCGCCGGGAGGATCGGCCCCTCTTCCATCTCAGCCCCCGGGTCGGCTGGATGAACGACCCCAACGGCTTTTCCTACTACAAGGGCCAGTACCATCTCTTCTACCAATACCACCCTTACAGCATCCAGTGGGGCCCCATGCACTGGGGCCATGCGGTGAGCCCCGATCTGCTCCACTGGGAGTACCTCCCCGCCGCCATCGCCCCGGACACCGACTATGACGACGCCGGCTGCTTCTCCGGCTCCGCCGTGGAGCTGCCCGACGGCCGCCAGCTGCTCATGTACACCGGGGTGCAGCGCCAGCTCCGGGAGGACGGCGCCCGGCAGGATCTCCAGACCCAGTGTCTGGCCATCGGGGACGGGCTCAACTACGAGAAGTGGACGGCAAATCCCGTACTGGGGGACGCCGACCTGCCCGCCGGCTTCAGCCGCTTTGACTTCCGGGATCCTAAGATGTTCCAAAATGAAGACGGCTCCTACGGCTGCGTGGTGGGCTGCCGCACCGAGGACGACAGCGGCGCCATCCTCCTGTTCGAGAGCGCCGACGGTCTTGACTGGCACTTCGTCACCGTGCTGGATCGCTGCTACAATGAGTTCGGCCGCATGTGGGAGTGCCCCGACTTCTTCCCCCTGGACGGCCGGCAGATCCTCATGTGCAGCCCCCAGGACATGAGCGCCGTGGGCATGGAGTTCCACAACGGCGACTGCACCATGTTCCTCCTGGGCTGCTACGACCCGAAAGAGCACCGCTTTGAGCGGGAGGGCGTGCAGGCGGTGGACTACGGCCTGGACTTCTATGCCCCCCAGACCCTTCTGGCCCCGGACGGGCGGCGGATCATGGTGGCCTGGATGCAGAACTGGGACACCTGCGTGGGCGGCCAGCCCCGCGGCGCCAGCTGGTTCGGCCAGATGACCCTCCCCCGGGAGCTGTCCATCCGGGACGGGCGGGTCATCCAGGTTCCCATCCGGGAGCTGGACGCCCTCCACGGCCGCAAGATCGCCTACACCGACATCCCGGTGCAGGAGGAGACCGTCCTGCGGGGGGTGTTTGGCCGAACCATCGACATGACGGTGAAGGTGCGGCCCCTGGCCGACTGCAAGTACTCCCAGTTCCGCATGAAGGTGGCCGCCGGCAGCCAGCACTATACCTCCATCACCTACAGCCCCCAGACCTCCATTCTCCGCATCAGCCGGGAGCACTCCGGCGTAGACCGGGACTTTGTCCATATGCGGGAGTGTTTCGTCCGGGATCGGGGCGGGGAGATCAAGCTGCGGGTCATCCTCGACCGGTTCAGCGCCGAGATCTTCGTCAACGACGGGGAGCAGGTCATGAGCATGACCTTCTACACCCCCCAGTCCGCCGACGGGATCTCCTTCCAGTGCCTGGGCAAGGTGCTCATGAGCGTGGAGAAATACGACATCGCGATGGACGGATATAACCTATAAAGTCAGGATCCACTGTGATTCCGCCGCCCCCAGAGAGCGGCAATCTGCGGCGCGATTCAAAACATGACCGGCGGGACATGATCACAAGATCATGTCCCGCCGGTTTTCTTTTTTTAGCGGGGGAGACAGGAACCAACCGCGATATAATTCTGCTGACAAAGCGCTCCCTTTTTGATATAATTGATCTGCTTGAAGCGTATCTCAAACGGGAGGCCGCGATCATGAAGATCATCCATACTTCAGACTGGCATTTGGGGATGAAGGCGCTGTCCGATACCTATGAGGATTGCCAAAGGTATTTCCTTGACCGGCTGTACGACCTGATCCGCCGGGAAAACGTGGGGGCGGTCCTCTGCGCCGGCGACGTCTACGACAGCGGCCATGTGGGGGCCGACGCCATCGCCCTGTTTGACCAGGCGGCAGGCACCATCTGCGGCGAGCTGGGCGTGCAGTTTATCGTCATCGCGGGAAACCACGACACCCCCGAGCGGCTTGCCGCCCACCGGGAGCTTTTGAAGGGCTCCGGCCTCCACATCACCGGCCGTCTGGAGCGGGAGATCGAGCCGGTGCTGCTGGACGGCGGGAAAGTGGCCGTATACCCTGTTCCGTTCTTCAACCGGTACGAGGTCATCCAACTGTTCCCGGAATATGGGGATCAGATCAAGACCCAGGAGGACGCCGCTCTCGTGGTATGCAGCCATATCAGGGAGCGCATGGATCCCGCCCGGAAGAACATCGTGATCAGCCATTCCTATATCGTGGACGCCGAGCTGTGCGAGTCGGACAGGGCCGCGCAGGTCGGATCCGCGTCCGCGGTCTCCAAAGACGTGTTCAACGGCTTTGACTACGCCGCCCTGGGCCACATCCACAAGCCCCAGGCGGTGACAGAGAAGATCCGGTACAGCGGCTCACCGCTGAAATACTCCTTTGGCAAAGAGGAGCTGCAGGAAAAGGGCGTCGTCCTGCTGGATACCGATACCATGACCAGCTCGTTCATCCCTCTGCCGGAGCTTCGGGATCACAAAACGGTCAAGGGGACCTTTGCCGAAATCATGGCCCGCGCGGATCTGCGGAATGACTACCTGCGGCTGATCGTCACGGACAGGTATGTGGGGCTGGAGACGCAGGCGGAGCTGTCGGAGCAGTTCCCCTATTTACTTGAGTTTAAGGGCAGGCAGGACGATGACACCGGCGAGGGATCGTCCCTGACGATGGATGAGCTGGAGAAGATGGACGACACGGTCATTTTGAAAAAGTTCCTCATGGAGCGATTTGAGTACACCCCGACCCAAGAGCAGCTGGATCTGTTCATCGAAGCGCTGTCGGAACAGGAGGAAGCGTGAAATGAAGCCGATTTCAGTAGAGTTCCAGTGCTTCGGCCCATATATGAAGCGGCAGTTCGTCGACTTCGATCAACTGGGGCAGAACGGGATCTTCCTCATCTGCGGTGAAACGGGCGCCGGGAAAACGACGATCCTCGACGCCATGTGCGTGGCTCTGTACGGCTCCGCCACGGGCAGCGCCCGCGGCGGTCTGGAGGAAATGCGCTGTAAGCTGGCGGGAAAAGATGACGAGACGGTGGTGGATCTCATCTTCGACAACGGGGGGAAGCGGTACCGATTCCGCAGAAGCCTGAGGGCCGGCCGCACAAATCTGATCGACGAGCACCAATGTATGGAATGGCGGGACGGCGAGTGGGCGCCTCTGCTGGCAAACCCCAAAAAGACGGCGGTCAACGCCAGGGCGGAAGAGATCATCGGCCTGAGCTATGACCAGTTCCGACAGGTGATCATATTGCCCCAGGGCGACTTCCAACGGCTGCTCACCTCGAAATCGGAGGAGAAAGAGGCGATCCTGACAAAGCTGTTCCACACCGAGCGCTGGGATCATGCGGTGGACGAGGTCTATCGCCGCGTGAAAGCGCGCGACTCCGAACTGCGCGAGGAATTCGCCCGCATCACCGCTGTGCTGGATGAGTTCGGCTGCGGCTCCCTTGCCATGCTGTCGGAAAAAACGGACGCGGCGGCAAAGGAATTAGACGGGCTGGAGGCCGAGGCCGCCGCGGCCAGGGCCGCCGAGGCGGAGCTGGCGGAGGCCCAGAAGAAGGCCCTGCTGGATGACAGTGAGTTCAGGGAGCTGGCCCGCCGGGAGAAAATGCTCGCGGACTTGCTGGCTCTCCGGCCGGAAATGGAGGCGGAACAGCGCGCGGTAGAAATGGCCGACGCCGCGGACGGCCTTCGCCCCTGCTATGCCGCTTATCAGGCCGCGCGGGAAAATCAGGCAAACGCCCTGGCGGAATGGGGATCCGCCCAGGCGGCCTTAAAAGCCGCACAGGAGCGCAAGGGATCCGTGGTCACTTCCTGGGTCGACCACGAGGCGGTCAGAGGGGATTACGACCGGCAAAAGAGGTATTCTGTGCTCCTGGAAAACGCCAGAGAACAGTACCGATCCATCGCGGAACTGCGTCAACAGCGGGATCAGCTCCTCAAACAGCAAAAAGAGGCGGAGGCCGATCACGATGGTGCCTCGCGCTCCTTCGGCGCCGCTGATGCCGCCTGGCAGGAGGCGCTGCAGGCGCTGTCGGCGGCCAGAAAGGCCTATCAGGACGGACAGGCTGCGTATCTGGGCGGCATCGGCGGTATCCTGGCAGAGAAATTGAAACCGGGCGTCCCCTGCCCTGTCTGCGGCAGCACCGAGCACCCCGCGCCGGCGGCAAAGGGAGAACATCACATCTCCGACGCCGAACTCGATCTGCTCGCCCAAAGAGAGAAGGACGCGATCAACCGGGAGGTCGATACCCGCGAGCGGCGGAAAGGGGCAGAGGCCGCGAGGTCGGACGCGGCGCAGGCGCTGTCCGAAGCTGCATCCCGGGCCGCCGGGGCGGCCGCCGCCCTCGAACACGCGGAAAAGGGAATGCTTGAGGGGATCGACAGCGCGTCCGATCTGGAACAGGCCATCGGATCCACAGCCCAACAGATCGACGCCTTCGAGCAGGCCGAAAGCGCTCTCCGCAGGGCGCTGGAGGACGCCCAGAAGGACGAGGCGCTGGCCGCAGGCAGCGAATCCCGTCTGGCCGATGCCTTCCGCGCGTCGGAGGAAAAGACGGCGGAATGCCGTATCCAGTGGGAGTCCGCCCTGTCGTCGTCGCCGTTTGCCGACGAGGCACAGTTCCTGGCGTCCTGCATGGAGCCGGATGTGAAGAGAGCCCGCCAGGAGAAATGCACCGAATACCGCACGGATCTGAACCGCGCCCGGGCCGAGGTGGCCGCAAAGCGGCTCGCGCTCCAGGGAAAAACGGCGCCCGACATGGACGCCGTCAACACCCGCCTTCAAGCGGCGCGGGATCACGCGGAGGCGCTGGGCAAGGCCGCCGCCGTCAGGAGGGAGTCTCTTGACAAGATGCGAAGCGGCCTCTCCTCCCTCACAGAACAGAAAAAGACGTATGATGCCGAACGGCAGGCGGTCGACAGTGACCTGGACTTCGCCAATAAACTGCGCGGCGCCGCCGGCGTCAGCCTTCAGCGATATCTGCTCGGCGTCAGGCTGTCCGCCATTACCGCCGCGGCCAACCGGCTGCTGGAAACGGTCTATGGCGGCCGGTACCGCATCTACCGCACGGACGAGGCCTCGGGGAAGGTGCACAAGAAGGGCCTGGAACTCGAGGTATACGACACCTCCCAAAATCAGCGCAGGAGCGTAAACACCCTGTCCGGCGGCGAGAAGTTCCTCGTGGCGCTCAGCCTGGCAATCGGTCTGTCCGCCGTGGTCAGAGCCAGCGGAAACGGCGTCAACATGGAGGCCATGTTTGTTGACGAGGGCTTCGGTTCCCTGGACGACAAAGCGGTGGACGACGCGGTAGAGATCCTCCACGGGATCCACGATAAGGCCGGGGCGGTGGTGGGGATCATCTCACATGTCAGCCGGCTGGAGGAGATCCTGCCCACAAAGCTGGAGGCAAAAAAGGTCGGGAACGAGAGTATGCTTTTCATCCGGAGCTGATCCCCGGGCTCAAAGCGTTTTAGGGTGTCCCCTGCGCCCCGCCGGTCTGTCTGACCATCCGCTCGTGCATGGCGGTCATGAGGATCAGCAAAACCAGAAGGAAGCCCGGGAACAGAGCGATCGTGATATGGCCGGCGATGAAGCCGAACAGCGGCGGCATCAGGCAGTTGCCCGTGTAGGCGCAGGCCATCTGCACGCCGATGACAGCCTGGGACTTGTCCGCCCCAAAGCGGGTCGGCGTGGAGTGGATGATGCAGGGATAGATGGGCGCGCACCCAAGCCCGATCACGACCAGGCCGGCCAGCGTGACGTTCTCCGGGAGCGGAAGGATCACCGCCGCGATGCCCACGGCGATCACGGCCTGTCCCAGACGGATCATGCCGGTGTCGTCCAGCTTCATGGTGACAAATCCGCTGATGGCCCGGCCCACGGTGATCCCGATGAAGAACAGGCTGGCGAACCGGGCCGCGGTCTCCTCCGGGATGCCCTTATGCAGCACGAGATAGCTGCTGGCCCACAGCCCTGCCGTCTGTTCCAGCGCGCAGTAGCCGAAGAACGCCAGCATGATCTCCTTTGCGCCGGGCAGCGCCAGGATCTGCCGGAGGGTCAACGGTTTTCCGTCGGTCTGCTCCTCCCCCAGCCGGCCCCTGCCCTTCCACAGCGGCAGGCTGAGCGCCAAAACAGCGGTCAGGACAATCTGCAGGACGGCGATGTACCGGTAACCCATGTTCCACCCCTGGCCGCCTGCCAGGGCATAACTCATGATATACGGCCCCACGGACGCCCCCACGCCCCACATACAGTGCAGCCAGCTCATGTGGCGGCTGGCGTAGTGCAGCGCCACATAGTTGTTCAGCGCCGCGTCCACGCTCCCCGCGCCCAGCCCGTATGGGACGGCCCAGAGGAAAAGCGCCCCGAAGGAATGGCTGACGGAAAAGCCGAACAGCGCCAGGGCGGTCATGCCCACGCTGATGGCGGTGACCATTCCGGCCCCCAGCTTCCGGGTGAGGCGGTCGCTCATCAGGCTGGAGAGGATGGTGCCCGCCGAGATGACCGCGTAGATGATCCCGGCGTAGGAGACCGGCACGCCGAACTCGCCGTACATGACCGGCCAGACGGAGCCCAGCAGGGCGTCCGGCAGCCCGAGGCTGATGAACGAGAGGTAGATGATTGCCAATAACAGTCCGACCATGATTGCGCTCCTTAACGAAATAAAGGGGCCTTACCGGACGGTGATCCTGCCCTGGGGCGCGCTGTAGGCCCCGCCCACGGCGCCGCCCAGCTCGTCGGCCAGATAGGTCATCAAAATCTGGTAGTCCACCATGCCCTCGTCGATTTGGAGGGCGTTGTCCATGAACATGGTGAAGCCGTCGCCGCCCTCTTTGATCATATAGTTGTGGGATGCCACGGTATAGGTGGCGCCGGGGTCGATGGGCGCGTAGCTGCCGTCCGCCTGGAGGATCTCCACGTCCCTGACGCGGCGGGCGCCGCCGCAGGAGACGAACATCCCCATGTCGTCCACCTCCACAGAGGACTCCACCGAGGTGTCGATGGTATAGCGCAGGCCGGAGACCTGCAGGAAGCCGCCGTTCTCGCCCACGGCGTTGTCGCCGTCGCTGATCTGAGCCTGCGTGTCGCGGCTGCCCATCTCCAGGGCGTCCAGGATCTCCTGGCCGGTGGCCTCGGCGACGCACAGGTTATTGCCATAGGGGTGGACGTTGATGACGTCGCCGTAGGTGATGTCCCCGGCGGCAATGTCGGCCCGGACGCCGCCGCCGTTCACAAACGCGATATCCGCGCCGGAGACGGCCCGGTAGGCGTCCGCGCAGAAATCGCCCAGATTGGTCTCACGGCTGCGGATCAGGCGGACGCCGCCGCTGTCCACGGTGGTCAGCGCCACGTCGGTGTGACCCACCACCTCCGCCAGGTCGGCCTCGAACTGGCTCTGGATGTCCTTGATATAGGCGTCAACGCCGCTGTCGATATGGGGGAACGTGCCGATGAGGCCGGTGGACAGGTTGCCGCCGGCGGTGATCACCAGCTGGCCGATGTTGTTGAGCCCTGTGCCGGTGGAGGAGAGCAGCACGTCCTCCCCCGCTTTGTTTTCGACCACATCGCAGGGGATCACGCTGTGGGAGTGGCCGTCCAGCACGGCGTCGATGCCGGTGGTGCCCGCGATGACGTCCACGGAACGGAAGGGCGCGGAGGACTCGTCGGTGCCAAGATGGGTCAGGGCGATCACATAGTCGGCGCCGTCAGCCCGGCACTGATCCACGGCGGCCTGCACCTGGGCGCAGAGCTCCTCCCCGCTGGAGCCGCAGAAGTCGTAGACGAAATTGCCGGACTCGTCCATAAAGTAGGCGGGGGTGGATTTGGCGATGCTCTCCGGCGTGGAGACGCCCACAAAGGCCACGGTGGTGTCGCCGTATTCCGCCAGGGCGTAGGGCTCCACCGCGTCCAGAGCATTGTTCCCGGAACCGGTGTAGCGGAGGTTGCAGCCCAGATATTGGGTCTCCGTCAGGTACAGCAGCTCCTCCAGCCGATCCATGCCGTAGTCGAACTCGTGGTTGCCGAGGATGGCGTAGTCATAGCCCACCTCGTTCATAATGTCCACCGGATATTCCCCCTGGGAGATGGCGCCGATGGTCTGCCCCTGGATGGCGTCGCCGCAGTCCACCAGCGTCACATAGGGCGTTTTCTCCTTCATGGCCTCTTTGTAGGCCGCCAGGCCGGCGTAGCCGATGTCGGTGTCCACGGCGCAGTGGACGTCGTTGGTGAACAGGATGACGATATCGCCGGCGGCGTCCTTTTTGCCCTGGCACCCGCTCAGGAGCGGGATGGAGACGGTCAGGATCAGCAGCATGGCGATCAGTTTTGTCAGCGTGCGTTTCATCGTTTTGGAAAACCTCCTTGATTCAATCGCAAAACTACTGTAGAATGACACGCAGAGGGGATCCCGCATCCTCCGCGTGCGTCCATCCGCACAATGTGCGCAAACGCGCACAGATACCGCGCGGAACAGTCAAAATTCATCTCAGGCACGCTAACGTGATACCATATCATCCATTATTTTGTCAAGAGAGGGATCGTGATGAAAACATTTAGAAAACAGATCCGAACGATCTCCGCGCTGGCGCTGTCCGCCGCCGCCCTGCTGGGGCTGTCCGGCTGCGGCGGGAAGGCCCCCGCCGCCGATGAGCTGTGGGCCGCCGCCATGCAGGACGCGGTATTCAGCGAGGACGCCGAGGTCATGGATCTGGTGGCTCTGACGCCCGACGACCCCGACGTCATCTGGGACGACAGCGGGGAGCGCGTCCTGATGGTCTCCTGGCACGACTACGCCGATCCCTGCGCGGCGGGCGGCCCTATCCCGCCGGACGTGGGCGATATCTGGGCCACCTCCCTGGGAGAGATGGAGTCCTGGTACAGGGAGAACCGCGGCGGCGTAAAGGACTGGTGTCTCCGCTTCGCCCAGCTGCTGGGCGTCCATGAGGACGAGGGCTACACCCGCTTCACCGCTTTCTGGGTCTCCCCGGAGGACGTAGTCCGTCCGGCCTATCAGCCCGACCCCACCGCCCAAATGGTGAACGGCTACGACAAGCTCCCCGAGGGCGAATACAAGGACTGGTTCGACGGCAACATCCTCTGGTCTTACTTTGCGTCCGACTACCCCTGGACCCGCCTGGGCTACACCTACGACTGGAGCGGCGGGAAGTCGGAATACGGCCTGACGGAATTTGTGATCTACGACAGCAGCCGGACAGAGATCGCGTTCACCTATACCACGGATGAGTTCGTCCGGTGGCTGGACAGCCAGACAAATTAGAAAGAGGGCGCCTGCTTTATGGATAAGCTCTTCAAGCTCAAAGAAAACGGCACCAACGTCCGCGCGGAGATCCTGGCCGGCCTCACCAACTTCATGACCATGGCCTACATCATCATGCTGAACCCCAATCTGCTCACCGGTCACGACGTGGGCTCCCCCCTGTGGAACGGCGTGTTTATGGCCACCTGCATCGCCTCCTCTATCGCCATGCTGGTCATGGCGTTCCTCTCCAACAAGCCCTTCGCCCTGGCCCCCGGCATGGGCCTCAACAACTTGTTCGCCGTGGTGGTGGGCAACATCGCGGGGCTCACCGGCATGAGCTACACCGCCTCCTTCCAGGCCGCCCTGGTCATCGTCCTGATCGAGGGCGCCGTGTTCGTCATCCTGTCCGTCCTCAGCATCCGGGAGAAGATCGTGGAGGCCATCCCTCTGGGCGTCCGGCTGGGCATCGGCCCCGGCATCGGCCTGATGCTGATGGAGATCGGCTTCGGCTCCAACATCTATCTGGAGAGCGACAGCGGCGAGCAGATCTACGTGATGCGGGACTTCTTCGGCGCCCTCACCGGCGGCGTGGCGAAAACCAACGCCGGTTCCTCCTATCCCGCCATGGTGCTCTCGGTGGTCACCATATTCGTAGGGCTGTTCGTCATCATCGTCCTGGCCCACAAGGGGGTCAGGGCCGCCGTACTCATCGGCATCCCGGCGGCGTCGGTGGTCTACTGGGCAGGGGAGGCCCTGTTCCTCCACGTCAACCCCTTCGCGTCCCTGGCCGCCGCCAGATGGGCGCCCCCCTTTGCCGACATGGTGGAGACCACCCTGTTCAAGTTCAACTTCCAGGGTTTTATGCAGATCGGCTGGCTCACCGTGGTCACCCTGGTCGTCACCTTCTGCATGGCCGATATGTTCAACTCCGTCGGTACCCTGGTGGGCGTCTCCAGCTACGCCGGCATGCTGGACAAGGATAACAAGGTGCCCCGGATGAAAGAGGCCCTTTTGTCCGACGCCATCGGCACCATAGCCGGGGCCTGCACCGGCACCTCCCCCGTCTCCGCTTATGTGGAGTCCGCCGCCGGCATACAGACCGGCGGGCGCACCGGCCTGACCACCCTGGTCACCGGCCTGATGTTCCTGGCCTGTATCTTCATCAGTCCCATCGCCGCCCTGATCCCCGCGGCCGCCACCTCCTCCGCCCTGATCTACGTCGGCATCCTCATGCTGAGCGGCTTGAAAAACATCGACCTGTCCGACATCTCCGTCGCCGCCTCGGTGGTCATCATGGTGCTGGCCATGCCCATCACCGGCTCCGTGGGCAGCGGCATCGGCCTGGGCCTTATCACCTACGCCGCCGTCAAGGTGTTCACCGGCAAGGCAAAAGAGGTGTCCGCCCTCACCTATGTCATATCCCTGCTGTTCCTGGCGAAGTTCTTCCTGACGGTCTGACATCCCCACGCGGAAAAGAGACCGGAACAATCAATCGGGAGGGAATCTGATCTATGGATAAACTGTTCAAGCTGAAAGAGAACGGCACCGACGTCCGCACGGAGATCGTGGCCGGCCTCACCACCTTTGTCACCATGGCCTACATCATCGCCCTGAACCCCAACGTGCTCACCAACTACGATGCGGGCTCTCCCCTGTGGAACGGTGTGTTCCTGTCCACCTGTATCGCCTCTTTTATCGCCATGGCCGCCATGGCCTTTATTGCCAACAAGCCCTTTGCCCTGGCCCCCAGTATGGGCCTCAACGGGTTCTTTGCCCTGGTGGTCGGCAACATCGTGGGGCTCACCGGCATGAGCTACACCGCCTCCTTCCAGGCCGCCCTGGTCATCATCCTGGTCGAGGGCGTCGTGTTTGTCCTCCTGTCCCTTTTCAACATCCGGGAAAAGCTCGTGGACGCCATCCCCGTGGGCATCCGGCTGGGCATGGGCCCCTGCATCGGTCTGATGCTGATGAAGATCGGCTTCACCTCCAACATCTATCTGGAGAGCGACAGCGGCCGGCAGCTTTTCGTGCTGCAGGACTTCTTCGGCGCCCCCATCGCCAGCGTGGCAAAGGCCAACGCCGGCTCCGCCTATCCCGCCATGGTGCTCTCCGCGGTCACCATCTTCGTGGGGCTGTTCGTCATCATCGCGCTGGATCACAAGGGGCTCAAGGCCGCTGTGCTCATCGGCATCCTGGCGGCCTCCGTGGTCTATTGGGCGGGCGAGGCCCTGTTCCTGCACACAAACCCCTTTGCCGCCCTGGCCACCGCCAGCTGGCTGCCCCCCTTCGCCGACATGGCGGAGACCACTCTGTTCAAATTCAATTTCAAGGGTTTCGTTGAAATCGGCTGGTTCACCGCGATCACCCTGGTGCTCACCTTCTGTATGATCGACATGTTCGACACCATCGGCACCTTTGTGGGCACCGCCTCCCGGGCCGGTATGCTGGACAAGGACGGCAGAATGCCCCGGATGAAGGAGGCCCTTCTCTCCGACGCCATCGGCACCGTGGCCGGCGCCTGCACCGGCACCTCCACCATCTCCACCTATGTGGAGTCCGCCGCCGGCGTGGGGGCCGGCGGACGTACCGGGCTCACCGCCCTCACCACCGGCCTGTTGTTCCTGGCCTGCATCTTCATCGCCCCTGTCGCCGCCCTGATCCCCTCGGCGGCCACCTCCGCCGCCCTGATCTACGTGGGCGTCCTGATGGTGGGCGCTCTGAAGCATCTCGATCTGTCCGACATCGCCGTCGCCGCCCCGGTGTTCATTATGGCGCTGGTCATGCCCATCACCGGCTCCGTGGGCCACGGCATCGGCCTGGGGCTCATCGCCTGCACCGTCATCAAGCTGTTCACCGGCAGGGCCAAAGAGGTGTCCGTCCTGACCTATGTGATCTCGGCGCTGTTCCTGGTAAAGTTCTTTACGCCCGTCTGACGATCCCGTCAGGCGACGGCAAAACCGGCGGTATGTCAATCATACCGCCGGTTTTCTTCATATCACGTAAACTTATTTCTCCCCCGCGGGCTGGGCGGCCCGATGATGTTCGGCCGCGTGCCGGTAATGGCGCTCAAACGTCTTGATCGCCTGCCTGCTCGCGGCCTTCCACGGGAGCAGCATATCGAAGGCATGGGTCTTGCCGGGGTATACATCCACGTCCGCCTCCACCCCGGCCCTGCGCAGATTTTCTACGTACGCCAGCGTCTCGTCATAAAACGGTTCGCCCCGGCACACGAAGGTATAGGCCGGCGGCAGTCCGGTATAGTCCGTCTGCCGGGCCGGCGAGGCGTAGGCCGGGACGGCGTCGCTCTCATACAGCGCCTCGCCCAGGTACTTTCTCCATCCGGCGTGATTTTTCCGGGTGTTCCACACGTGGCCGTGGTTGTCCCGGGACGAGTCCGTATCCCGGCAGTCCAGCATGGGGTACAGCGGCATCTGGTACGCAATGGACACCTCGCCCCTGTCCCGGGCATACATGCACAGCGCCGCCGTCAGCCCGCCGCCGGCGCTCTCCCCGCCGACGAAGAGCTGGTCATCCCGCGCCCCGAGCTCAGCCGCGTGCTCTTTCAGGTACAGCAGCGCGGCATAGCAGTCCTTCAACGCCGCCGGATAGGGCGCCTCCCCGGCCAAACGGTATTCAGGCGAGATGACCACGGCCCCGTATTTGGCCGCCAGGGCCCGCGCCCGGGAGAAGTGGATCATTGCCGCCATGCCCAGGAAATATCCGCCGCCGTGGATCCATAAAACGCCGGGCGCCGGTTTCGCCGGCGTTTTCGGGGCAAGGATCAGCACTGTCATTTCGCCGGCCGGGCCTTCGATCTTCCTGCGTAAGCACCGAATACCCATTTCAGGCGCCCCCTATATTCCTGCGGTATTCCCTCGGGAGGACCTGGAACACCCCTTTGAAGGCGGCGGCAAACCGGCTCTGGCTGTCGTATCCCACCGCCCGGGCGATCTCGGCAATGCTCATGTCCGTCTCCCGCAGCAGCCTGGCCGCCCGCTCCATGCGGTGCTCCTTCATGTGCGCCGCCAGCGAAGTCCCATAGACGGATTTGAACGTCATTTTCAGGGTCGTCGGGTTCATGTGGTATTGCCTGGAGAGCTCTTCAATGGTGATCTTCCGATCCAGATTTTCCAGCAGCCGGTCGTGGATCTCCCGGACGGTCTCCACCGGCTCGTCCTGGTATTCCGCCGCCTTCAGGGGGGCGCTTTCCTGGGTGTGTTCCGGGCAGGTGACCTCCATGACCTGCTCGATCATCTGGTGGAGGAGCTGGGCCTCCGGCGTGTTCGCCGCCCGGTAGTAGACCTCTTTCCCCTCCCGCCTGGATATGATCAGCCCGCTGGTGCGGAGGGGCCGCAGGTGGTAGGACACCGCCGGGCTGGACATCTCCATCATGGCGGAGATATTGACCACGCACTCCTCACAGTGACACAGCAGCCAGAAAATGCGTATCCTGGTCGTATCCCCCAGCTGCCGGAACACCTCCGCCACGGTCTGAAAGCGCTTCACGCGGCTCAGCTGCATTTGCAGCACGGCGGTTTTCTTCCCCTCGCCGTGGTGGTGGGGCAATTCCATGTTGATCACGGCGGATCCTCCTTCCCTACTGTTTTTCGCCAAAAAAGAAATATGTTGCGCCCGTTTGGCAGGGAATCCTCCCGGGCTATTGACTTGCGGATCTGTCCGCATTATATTACGGTCAGATCAATTAAGCAAGTACTTAATATAGAAATCCAAATTCCGTGAGGAGGGCCGCCCCTATGAAGAAGACCTATCGAATCGAAGTGGACTGCGCCAACTGCGCCAACCTGATGGAGGACGCCGCCCGCAGGACCGCCGGTGTGCAGAGCGCCACCGTCAACTTCATGACCCAGAAGATGATCGTGGAGTTCGAGGAGGGGCAGGAGCCCGCCGCCGTGATGAAGAACGTCCTGGCCGCCTGCAAGAAGAAGGAGCCGGACTGCGAGATCTTCCTGTGACCTGTTTCTGATCGACCCGATCAGGCTCTCCCGGAACTGCAAGCGCATTTCAGGGGGAGCCTTTTCGACGGGCGAAATCAATCGTGAAAGGGAGCCTTGCTCATGCAGGATATCATCGTGAACGCGCTGCTCGCCGTCGTCGTCGCGGCGGCGGCGGTGCTGCGTTTCATCATCGGCGGGAAGCTGGACAGCGGCATGACCAAAAAGCAAAAGGTGATGCTGATCCGCATCCTGATCTCCGCGGCGATCCTGCTGGGCCTCCAGTTCCTCCCGGCGGAGCTGTTCTCCCGGCTCGACGGCGCGCTGTTCCCGTCCGCGGGGCGCTGGATCCGGCTGGCCCTGTACCTGGCGGACTACTTCATCATCGGCTATGACATCCTGCGGAAAGCCGTTCGGAACATCCTGAACGGGCAGGTGTTCGACGAGTGCTTTCTGATGGCGGTGGCCACCATCGGCGCCATGGCCCTGGCCATCTATGAAAACGGCGACTATCTGGAGGCCATCGCCGTGATGCTGTTCTATCAGATCGGCGAGTGGTTCCAGAGCTATGCTGTCGGCCGCAGCCGCCGCAATATCAGCGAGCTGATGGACATCCGCCCGGACTACGCCAACGTGGAGCGGGACGGCAGGCTGGAACAGGTCGACCCCGACGAGGTGGAGATCGGCAGCGTGATCGTGGTGCAGCCCGGCGAGAAGGTGCCCATCGACGGCGTCGTCACCGAGGGCGCCTCCAGCCTGAACACCAGCGCCCTCACCGGCGAGAGCCTCCCCCGGGAGGTCAACGCGGGCGATGAGATCATCAGCGGCTGCATCAACATGACCGGCGTGCTGAAGATCCGGACCACCAGGGAATTCGGCGAATCCACCGTGTCCAAGATCCTCGACCTGGTGGAGAACGCCAGTTCCCGCAAGTCCAGATCCGAGGACTTCATCTCAAAGTTTGCGAAGATCTACACCCCCGTCGTCTGTTACAGCGCGCTGGCGCTGGCCGTCCTGCCGCCGCTGGTGCGTATGCTGGCCCTGGGCCTGCCGGCGGACTGGGGCACCTGGATCTATCGCGCGCTGACCTTCCTGGTTATCAGCTGTCCCTGCGCGCTGGTGATCAGCATCCCCCTCAGCTTCTTCGCCGGCATCGGCGGGGCCAGCCATGAGGGCGTGCTGGTCAAGGGCTCCAACTTCCTGGAGATCCTCTCACAGGTCAAAACGGTGGTGTTCGACAAGACCGGCACCCTGACCCAGGGCGTTTTCGAGGTGGAGGCCGTCCACCACAACAATATGGACGGCGCGAAGCTCATTGAATACGCGGCCCTGGCGGAGAGCGCCTCCTCCCACCCCATCAGCAAGAGCCTCCAGCGGGCCTACGGCAAAGAGATCGACCGCGCCCGCGTCAGCGATATCCAGGAGATCAGCGGCAGCGGCATCCTCGCCAGGGTGGACGGCGTGGAGGTGGCCGCCGGCAACGACAAGCTGATGAAGCGCCTGGGCGTGGCCTGGATCGACTGCCACCACACCGGCACCATCATCCACATGGCCGTCGGCGGGGAGTACGCCGGACATATCGTGATCTCCGACATCGTAAAGCCCAACTCCCGGCGGGCCATTGCGGAGTTAAAGGCCGCCGGCGTGGACAAGACCGTGATGCTCACCGGCGACGCCAAAAAAGTGGCGGATCAGGTGGCCGCCGCTTTGGGCATCGACGAGGTGTACAGCGAACTGCTCCCGGCGGACAAGGTGGACAAAGTGGAGGAGCTGCTGGGCGGGAAGTCCGGCAAGGCCAAGCTGGCCTTTGTGGGGGACGGCATCAACGACGCGCCCGTCCTGTCCCGGGCGGACATCGGCGTCGCCATGGGCGCCATGGGCTCCGATGCGGCCATCGAGGCGGCGGACGTCGTCCTGATGGACGACGACCCCATGAAGATCGCCAAGGCCATCAAGATCTCCCGGAAATGCCTCGGCATCGTCTATCAGAATATCGTCATGGCCATCGGCGTGAAGGCGGCCTGCCTGATCCTGACCGCGTTCGGCGTCACCAACATGTACCTGGCGATCTTCGCGGACGTGGGCGTCATGATCCTGGCGGTGCTGAACGCCATCCGCTGCCTGTTCGTGAAAAAGCTGTAAGGCGCTTAAACGCGCTTGCCCCGCGGGGCGGGGAGATCCGCCGTCCGTCGGTCAAATCACAAAACCCCCGCTGCCGCTCACTGGCGGCAGCGGGGGTTCTTTCCGTATGTCAGCGCGGCGGCCTGTTCGCGGTTCTCCCGTCCCTAGATCTTGGAGAACCCATAGGTGTTGACCACCGCCTCGATGGGCAGGCCCTGCCTGCACATGGGGCAGTCGCCGGGGGAGTAGGACTCGTAATCGGGGATGGTGTTGGTGTCAAAAATGGAGATCACAGGCAGGCCGTCCATCTCCTTGATGGCGGCGTAGATCGCGGCCACGCCCACCACCTTGCCGCCGTAATACTCCACGCTGCGCTTGCCGTGGTGCGCCGTAGTGCCGGTGGTCATGGAACAGGTCAGGATGAGGACGTTCTTCCCCTCCAGCATGAAGCGGGCGTTGTCCCGGAAAATGAGCTTTCCGTTGGCGTCCAGCTCGCCCTTGATGATATACATATTGTCCCCCTCGCTGAGGGAACGGCTGCCGCCCTTGGTCAGCTCTCCGGCGAGGCAGGCGCCCACGGCGCTGGTGCCGTCCATGCAGAGGATGGAGTCGATGGGGAAGCGGCCCCTCAGGTGGATGGCCAGCTCCGAGGCCACCGCGCGGCAGCCTTTCAGGCTGTACTTCTGGGTGGTCACGTCGATAAAGTAGTTGATGTGGCTGTTCCGGGTGGCAAAGTGGCCTTTGGCCGCCAGCAGCGGCTGGCCACCGATTTGCAGCAGAGGGAAGAACTTGGGATCCATAAATCATGCCTCCTGTTATCCAGTCTGTCGTCAAAGCTGTGCAATCCGACTGTTTTCCGCAGAGTTGCGCACCGCTTTTTAGATATTTTGATTATAACAGCCGTAACAGCTTTTGGCAATAGGGAATTGCGGCAATTCTTATTAGCCCAGCGGCGCCAGGATGTATTCGGAGTTCTTCGTCGTGATCTTCAGCTTGCCGCCCAGGGTCTTGTTGACCGCCTCCACCACAGATGTGCGGAGGATAAACGGATTTTCGGGGTGGTAGCCCGGCATATAGCGCAGCTCCGCCTGCTCGCCCACCTTCAGATGCACGATCTCGCACCACTCGGAGTCAATGATATCGTTCTGCTCCTCGCTGAGATCGCCGCTGAAGGTGGCCACCTCGGCCATATAGTATCTCTTGCGGGGGTAGCCCGCCGAAGCGTTCAGCACGATGCGTTTTGAATTGCCCTTGCCCCCAAAAAATTTCGAAAACAGATCCATAATAGGTACCCTCCTGATGATCTATAGCTATGTTGATCGGACTCAGACACGGTAAAGTATATCACGGAACGCGGGAAAACGCAAGGTTTACCGGGTGCGCCCGCCCTGACTTCTTAACGGTCGCGCCCGGCTGTGATATCGTGGAGGAAAACGCGAAGGGCCCCCGCACGGGGGCCCTTTCCATATCATCGCGTGCGTTCCGTGAGCCGGCGCAGAATGTCCTTGTCCGCGGGGCAGAATTCGTAATTCGGGATCTCGTCCACCGTGATCCAGCGGATGTCGTTGTGCTCCAGCATCTGCGGGACGCCCCCGGCAATGGAGGCGTTGAACAGCGTCAGATGAACCAGCAGGTCGGGGTACTCATGGGTCACGTCCATAAACACGTCGCCCACCGACACCGTCACAGCCAGCTCCTCCCTGCACTCCCGGACGAGGGCCTGCTCCCCTGTCTCCCCCGGCTCCACCTTGCCGCCCACGAACTCCCACAGCAGGCCGCGGGCCTTGTGGGCGGGGCGCTGGCAGATCATGAACTTGTCGCCGTCCCGGATGAGGGCGGCCGCCACTTCAGTCATGGACGTCACCGCTTTCGATGATTTGAGGACATGTGTCTCTCATTTCGCCAGGTCGTAATACAGTCCCCGCTTTGCCATCAGCTGTTCATGGGTGCCCTCCTCGGCGATCCCCTTATTGCCGATGTAGAGGATGCGGTCGGAATTGCGTATGGTGGAGAGCCTGTGGGCCACGATGAAGGCGGTCTTGTCGCGGATCAGCACGTCCAGCGCCTGTTTGATCAGCAGCTCCGTCTCGGTGTCGATGGCGCTGGTGGCCTCGTCCAGGATGATCACCGAGGGGTTTTTCAGCACGATCCGCGCGAAGCTCACCAGCTGTTTTTCGCCGGATGAGAGGCCCGCGCCCCGCTCCTCCAGGACGTGGTGGTAGCCGTCCTTGAGCCGGAGGATGAACTTGTCGGCGAAGATGAGCTTCGCCGCCGCGATGCACTCCTCGTCCGTGGCGTCACGCCGGCCGTAGCGGATGTTGTCCAGCACCGTCCCCTTGAAGATAAAGGGATCCTGCATCAAAACGCCCACCTCACGGCGCAGGGAGTTCAGGGTCGCGTCCCGGACGTCCACGCCGTCTATGGTGACGCTGCCCTCCCGGACGTCGTAGAACCGGGTGAGCATATTGATGATGGTGGTCTTCCCCGCGCCCGTGGGCCCCACCAGCGCCACGGTCTCCCCGGGGCGCACATGGAGGTCGAAGTGCTCCAGGATATCGACGCCCTCCTCATAGGCGAAGGTCACGTCGTTGAAGTCCACCCGGCCGGCGACGTCCTTCAGCTCCACGGCGCCGGGCCTGTCCTGGATCACAGACGGGTAGTCTATGGTCTCAAACACCTGCTCCAGGTTGGAGCAGACCTGCGCCAGCTCCTGGATGATGGTGGAGAGCTGGGAGAGGGGATCCTGGAAGGAGCTCATGTAGGTGGTGAAGGTGATCACCATGCCCGCGGTGATCAGGTCGTTCCCGCCCAGGATGAGCCACAGGGCCGCGCCGTAGATGCACAGCGTCCCCGTGTGCCAGAAGCCCATAACGATGGGGCTGTTGAGCCGGGCCAGCTTCGTGATGCGCCACCACATGTTCATGCTGTCCTCATGGATCTCCCGGTACGTCTCCTGGTTGATCCTGACGCGGTTATAGTTTTTGACAATCTGCTCCCCCATGATGGACTCCACCAGAAACGCGGTGCGGTTGGAGTTTTTCAGCCGGTGGGCCGAGTAGAGCCGGCGCAGCACCGTGCGGAGGATGAACACCAGCGTCACCATCGGCACGACGGCGGCAAAGACCATCAGCGTCAGCGTGGGGCTCAGGGAGAGCATAAACACCGTGACCACCACGATCTTCACCAGGTAGATGGCGAACATCATGACGTAGTTGGAGAAAAAGTCCGAGAGGGCGTTGATGTACTCCGTGACCCGCACGACGATCTTGCCGTCGGGGCGGTTATCGAAGTAGTCGAAGGGGAGCTGCTGGAGCCGCGCGAAGATGTCCGTCCGGATGTTGGAGATGATATTGAGGCCCATTTTGCCCATGCTCCTGGACTGGACGAAGGTGGACAAGATCTCCACCGCCGCGAGGAGGGCCATGGCGGCCCCCATCAGCGCCAGCTCCCGGTAGTCCTCATTGACCACCACCACGTCCACGATCCGCTTTAAGATCCTGGGCGGCAGCAGGGACACCACGGACGCCACCAGCATCATGGAGGTGACGAGGATCAGCACCCTGCGGTAGGGCAGAATGTACTTGAGCGTCCGGCCCAGCTGCTTCAAGTCCACCTTGCGCTCGATCTTCTCGTCCTCAAAGTAGGTATTGCGCTTAGCCATGGATCCCGCCCCCTTTCGCCCCGGCAAGGCTGTCGTAGTCCACCTCGTTGGCGGCCCGCTCCTGCTGGACGTTGTAGACGTGGGCAAAGCTCCCGCCCAGGGCCATGAGCTCGTCGAAGGTGCCCCGCTCAACGATCTCGCCGTCCCGCATATACAGGATCTCGTCGCAGTTCCTCACCGACGAGAACCGGTGGGCGGTGATGATGACCGTCTTATCCTTAAAGTTCTCCTCGATGTCCTTCAACAGGACGCGCTCGGTGTTCACGTCGAGGGCGCTGGTGGAGTCGTCCAGCACGAACACCGGCGCGTTTTTGTGGAAGGCGCGGGCGATGGAGATGCGCTGTTTCTGCCCGCCGGAGATGCCCAGGCCCCGCTCGCCCACCACGGTCTTGTACCGGTCGGCCAGCTCATCGATAAAGCGGCTGGCCTGGGCGTGATCCGCGGCGTCTTTCACAAGGCGCCTGTTGATGTCCTGGGAGTTGTATGCGATGTTGGACTCTATGGTATTGGAAAAGAGAAATACGTCCTGAAAGACAAAGGAGTACATCTTCCGGAGCGCGTCAAGGCCGAATTCCCTGATGTCGTGCCCGTCCACGGTGATGCTGCCGCCCGTGATGTCCCTGGCGCGGATCAGCGTCTTGAGCAGGACGCTCTTGCCGGAGCCCGTCTCGCCGACGATGCCCACCTTTTTGCCGTAGGGGATGCTGAGATCGATCCCCTTCAGAATGTCCTGCCCGTCGATGTTGAGGGACACGTTTTTGAGCTCGATATCCGGCGCGTCGCTTCTCAGCTCCTCGTCCCCGCCGTCTGTGACCCGGCTCTCCTTCTCCATAAAGCGCTTCAGTTCCAGCCCCGCGATGGTCTGCTGCTGCATATTGAAGATGTGGTTGTTGAGGCTGGTGATGTTGTTCATGATCCGCAGGACATAGGTGGACGCGGAGAGGATATACCCCGTGGTCAGATTGCCCCGCATCACCAGCACCGCCGCGATCACGATGGTGCCGATGTAGGCGATCTGCTTGATGGAGTTGAAGGTCAGGTCGAACTTGGAGGACAGCCAGATCTGCTTGAGGTTCGCCTCTTTGAGGGACTGGTTGGCGGCCTGGAACTTCTCCTCCTCCAGCTCCTCGTTGGTGAAGGAGCGGACGATGCGCACCGCCGCGATATTCTCCTGTGTGGTGAGGTTCAGCCCGGAATTCTTCGCGCGGATATCCTTAAAGTTGACCCTGGCCTTCTTCTTGAAGTTTTGGACTGCCGCCACAAGAAACGGCATCAGGATCAGCGGGATGACGATGAGCGTGGCGTCGATCTGCGCGATCAGCACGATGGTGGTGATCAGCATAAAGATCGCGTCGCCAAAATAGGGGATGCGGTGGGCGAACAGCTCCTTGAACATGATGGTGTCGCCGTTGAGGATCTGCAGCAGCTCGCCGGAGTTGTAGTCCGAGATGGTGGCGGAGTCCAGCTCCATCAGCTTGCCGTAGGTGTCGTAGCGGAGGCGGGTCTCCAGCTGCAGGCCGATGTTCTCCTGGATCAGATCCCGCACGTATATAGCGCCTATCCGAATGGCGATCAGCACGGCGTACACCGCCGCCGCCGACCAGAACAGCCGCATGGTGTGCACATCCCCGTACCTGCCCGTCAGCAGGAAGTGGAACACCCCGCCGCTGTCCGCTTCCACCGGCTCGGAGCGGATGACGAAATCGATCATCAGCCCCGTCAAAAGCGGCAGCAGCAGCTCCGCGAAGATCCCCAAAAAGCTCAGCAGCTCCGCGGTCACGGCGGAAAATATGTTCTTTTTGAAAAACCTGTATCCGAATCGCAGGGTCTCCATTCTGAAATATCGCCTCTGTATCGTTCGCTTTTTTGTCGGGCCTACCAGATCCGCTTGATGTCCCGCTCCTCCACCCCGTAGGCGCGGAGGAATTCGTCCAGATCCCTCCGGTCGCGCAGGAGCATGACCTCGGTGAACTGGTTTGTCCGCTTGTCCCGGAAGCCCGCCACCTGTTCCCCGGTGCAGATGCTGGCGCGGATCACCGGCTCCTTTTCCGCGGGATCGTAGGACTGTGCGGGCTTTTTCTTCTGAAATCCGAACATGATCTCACCTCATTTTAAGAAGTCTCGCGGTCTTGCGCAAACGGAGCGCCCTGCCTTGACAGCCTTTCCCGCCCCGTGCTATCATTTCCGCAGGTCAGGAGGTGCTCCCATGGAAATACGCCCCGCGTTTTACGACGCTTTCGCCTGTCTCGCCCGGGACTGCCGGCACACCTGCTGTCAGGGCTGGGAGATCGACGTGGACGACGACACCCTGGCGCTTTACCGGCATTTGGACGGCCCCCTGGGGGACGAACTGCGCGGCGCTCTCCGGCAGGTGGACGGCCAGTGGGCCATCCGGTTCAATGAAAAGGGCCTCTGCCCCCTCCTCCGCGCCGACGGGCTGTGCCGGGTGATTCTGGAGCTGGGGGAGGACGCCCTGTGCGATATCTGCGCCCTCCACCCCCGGTTTTTCCTGGACGTGGGGGAGCATGAGCTGTCCGGCGTAGGGCTGTGCTGCGAGGCCGCCGTCGCCCTGCTGCTGGACACGCCGGGAGAGCTCACCTTCCTGTCTGAGAACGACGACCCTATTACATTATGTCAACTACTCAAGTTGCTGGGAGAAACCGTCGGCCCGGACGAGCTGCGCTATGCGCCCCGCGTTGACGAGGACTACTATCGCGCCATCTTCCGGCGCTATGAGCGGTGTGAGGCCATCGACAGCCAGTGGACGCAAGACCTGTCAGCCCTGGCCGCCGACCCGGCGGAGGCCGTCCGGCTGGCGCAATTTTATGTAAATCAGATGGACGGCGCGGCTTTCCAGCGGCTGTTCGACTATATCCTCTACCGCCAGCTGGAGGAATTGGAGCGGTGCGGCCTCCCCGCCCTGGTGCGATACGCCCGGGAGAGCGTCGATTTCATCCTGCTGTGGGCCGCCGCGGCCCGCGATCTGCCCGAGCGCATCCGCCGGTGGTCTGCGGAGATCGAGTACAGCACGGAGAACCCGGCGCTGCTGCTGGGGCGCGGATAGGCGGCGCCCTCAGCGCTCCAGATACCAGTCGATGGTCAGCTCCAGGCCCTTTTCAAAGGGCGTCTCCGGCTTCCAGCCAAGCTGGGATTCGAGCTTGCCGGAGTCGAGCCCGTAGCGCCGGTCATGGCCGGGGCGGTCTTTCACGTACTCGATCAGCCCCTCGCCGATGGCGTCGTCCCGCAGCTTCCCGCGGAGCTGCGCGAGGATCGCCCGGACGACCTCAATGTTCACGCGCTCATCGTTTCCGCTGATGTTGTAGATCTCGCCGGGCGTCCCCCGGTGCACCACCAGGTCGATGGCCCTGCAGTTGTCCTCCACGTAAAGCCAGTCCCGGATCTGCTCCCCGTCTCCGTAGATGGGGAGCTTTTTGTGGTCTCTGGCCCTGGCGATGACCAGCGGGATCAGCTTTTCCGGGTACTGGCGGGGGCCGTAGTTGTTGGCGCTGCGCGTGATGTTGACCGGCATGCCGTAGGTGTCCCGGAAGGCCGTCACGAAGTGGTCTGCGCCGGCCTTGGACGCGGCATAGGGATTGCGGGGGCACAGCGGGCTCGTCTCGGTGAAATATCCGCCCGAGTCCTGGGCGCCGTAGACCTCGTCCGTGGAGATCTGGATGAACTTTTTGCCGCTCTTCCAGGCCCCCGCCGCCGGGTCATACCAGGCCTCTCTGGCGCAGTCCAGCAGATTGAGCGTGCCCAGCACATTCGTCCTCGCAAAGATATCCGCGTCCGCAATGGATCGATCCACATGGGACTCCGCCGCGAAATTCACCACGAAGTCGAACTCATATCGCTCAAACAGGCCGGCCAGCAGCTTTTTATCGCAGATGTCGCCCCGCACGAAGATATGGCGGGGGTCGTCCTCCAGCCCGTCCAGGTTTGCAAGGTCGCCCGCGTAGGTCAGCTTATCCAGGTTGACGACCAGCGCGTCCTCATGCCGCCCCAGCAGACCGCGGACAAAATGCGAGCCGATAAATCCGGCGCCGCCGGTGATCAAATATCTCTTGATTTCCTTCTCCACGCCGCTCACCTCTGTTTCAGCTCCGCCGCGGAGCGCGCCGCCGCACGGCCTCTCACATTCCGCTGCAAATACGATGGGATTTTTGCCTGCCAAATGACTATCGCCTACAGAACCGTGTTGCTCTGCTTTCCGGCCATCCAGTTGGCGAGATTCTCAAAGACGATCTCCGCCCGCAGGCTCATGGACTCCCTGGTGGCGAAGGCCACGTGGGGCGTCACCAGGGCGTTGGGAGCGCGGAGCAGCGGGGCGTTCACGTCCAGGGGCGGCTCCCGGTCGAAGACGTCGATGCCCGCCCCGGCGATGACGCCCTTCTCCAGCGCGGCGGCCAGATCGGCCTCCACCACCACGGGCCCCCGGGCCGCGTTGATGAGCAGCGCGGAGGGCTTCATCAGGGCCAGCTTCCCGGCGTCGATGAGGCCCCGGGTGGAGTCGTTCAGCGGGCAGTGGAGCACCACGATGTCGGACTGCCCCAGCAGCTCCTCCAGGGAGACCTGCCTGATGTGATCCGGCGTGTCCGCGTGGACGGTGCGGCTGCTGGCGAGGACGCGGGCGCCGAAGGCGTGGAACAGCTCCGCGGTGCGGCTGCCGATCCTGCCCAGGCCGACGATGCCCACGGTCTTGCCCCTGATCTCCCAGCCCACCAGGCCATCCTTAGTGCCGCCGGCGCGGCAGCGGTCCTCCACCTGCCGGACGTTTCTGGCCAGGGACAGCGCCATGCCCAGCACCAGCTCGGCCACGGCCTCGTTGGAGTAGCCGGAGGCGTTGCTGACGGCGATGCCCCTCTCCCTTGCGGCGTCCAGGCCCACATGATCCACTCCGGTAAAGGCCACGTCGATGAATTTCAGCCTGGGGCAGGCGCGGAGCACGTCCGCCGGCATGGGCATATTGGCCAGGATCATCACGTCCGCGTCCTTCGCCTCCTCGATCAGCCTGGCCGGATCGGCGGTCTTGGCGTAGTCCGTGAACACCACGCCCTTCTCCTCAAAGGGCTTCTTGCGCTCCGCCAGCTCCTGCGCGGAGATGCCCAGGGATTCCATAATGACGACGTTCATTGATAAACCTCCTCCTGATCGCTCACAGGATCTCTTTCAGGAATTTGACCGTCACATCGGCCGCGGCCCTGTGGCAGGCCTCGCCGGGGTGCCCCAGGGCGCCCGTGGTCTCGTCGGTCATGCCGGGCAGGGGCAGGTAGTGGATCCGCGTGTCCCCGGTCTCCCGCCGGACGCGCTCCACCGCCCGCTCCAGCTGGGGCCGCAGCGCGTCCCCGATCATGCCGTAGGCCCACACCAGTTGGGCGGAGGGGTTGCGCCGCCGCAGCTCCCGCAGGAACGCCGCCGCGGCGTCCTCGATCCTGGCCAGCCCTTCGGGGGTGTCCGTCTGCCGGAAGGCGCGGCCGCCGTCCCCGTGCCAGGCCGGCTGGGTCATGGCGCCGGCGTCGTTGGTGCACAGATTGACGATCACCGCGTCGGGCTGCCAGGCGGTAAAATCGTTCTCCGTCTGCGCGCCCAGGGCCAGATCCCTCTCCCCGCCCGCCGGGCCGCAGACGCGGCCGTAGATATCCGGGATCACATGGCGGGGGTCGTTGTCCCAGCCGGAGCGGATCCCCCAGCCCCCCATGCTGATGAGGCGGCACTCCGCGTCCAGCGCCCGGGCGGTCTCATGGGCAAAGTTGCGGCTGGAGCTGAACAGCGCGGTCGTCCAGTCCGTCTCCCGCTTTGCGCCGATGGCGCCCTCGCCGCTGGTGATGCTGTCCCCCACGAACTCCAGCTTCAGGGCGTGGGCGGGGACGGGCAGGAACGCCCCGCCGTCCCAGCGGAGCTCCTTTACCCACAGCCGGTGGGCGGGGTCGTCGCACATGGGCTGGCACTCCTTCCACAGCCGCACGTGCTTGACGCCGGAGGCCATCCCGCGGAAGACGCACACATCGGTCTCCCCGCGGCCCAGCGGCATGCGGATCAGCGGCGCGCCGTCCACCTCCACGGCGATCCACGGCTCAAAGCGCTCAAAATCCGCCTCCAGGATCAGGTGGAGCTCCGAGCCGGAAAAGCAGACCTCAAACCCGCTCCCCGCCCAGAACAGGGGCAGCACCCCGGCCCTCCGGGCGGAGGCCTCATGGAAGCGCCCCAGGGGGCGCAGCTCCGCGATCTCAAACACATTGGCAGCAGGCACCGGAACGGCCTCCTTTCAGTCTTATTCGTCCGCTTTCAGATAGAGGAGCTGCCCCCGGAAGTCGCCGGGGACGCTCCGCAGCGCGATGCCGCCCTCCATCAGCAGATCGCCGCCGATGAGCCGGGTCTCCCCGCGCTCCACCCGCTCCACCAGGTAGACGGCGTCGGGATCCAGCCCCTTCAGGCGGATCATCCGGCTCCGGCAGTTGGGCCGCGCCAGCACCTGCACATAGGTCACCAGCGCCTCCTTTTTATCCTTGGAGACCACCATATAGCAGTCGTACTCGTGGTTTTCGGCGCAGGAGGCGATGCGGTAGTAGTCCCCCTGCTGGATCAGCGCCGCGAAGCGGTGGTACAGCGCCACCTGCCCGGGGATGGCGTCCCGCTCCTCCGGGGAGAGCCCGGTGATATCCAGCTCATAGCCGAAGGTGCCGGCCAGCGCCACATAGCCCCGGGTCTCAAAGGGGGTGACCCGCCCCACCTCGTGGTTGGGGCAGGCGGAGACGTGGGCCCCCATGGCGGACAGCGGATAGGCCAGAGCGGTGCCCTCCTGGATCTTCAGCCGCTCGATGGCGTCGGTGTCGTCGGAGCACCAGATCTGTGGGCTGTAGTACAGCATACCCGCGTCGAACCGGGCGCCGCCGCCGGAGCAGTTCTCCAGCAGCAGATCGGGGAAGTCCCGCAGGAGCCGCTCCTGCATCTCATAGACCCCCAGCACATACCGGTGGGAGAACTCCCCCATCCGCCTGCCGGGCAGGGAGACGCTGCCCAGATCGGTGAGCTGCCGGTTCATGTCCCACTTCACGTACTCGATGTTGGCGCTGCGCAGGACGGAGGCCACGCACCCATAGGCGTAGTCCCGCACCTCCTGCCGGGTGAGATCCAGCACATACTGGTTCCGGGAGCGCGTCGGCTCCCGCCCGGGCACCTGGATGGCCCAGTCCGGGTGGGCGCGGTACAGATCCGAGTCCGGGGAGACCATCTCCGGCTCGATCCAGATGCCGAACTTCAGCCCCAGGGCGTTGACCCGCTCCACCAGATGCTTCAGCCCTCCGGGCAGCTTCTCCTCGTTCACCGTCCAGTCGCCCAGGCTGGTGGAGTCGTCCTCCCGGCGGCCGAACCAGCCGTCGTCCATCACCAGCATCTCGATGCCCAGCTTTGCGGCGCACTCCGCGATGGACAGCAGCCTGTCCGTGTTGAAATCGAAATAGGTGGCCTCCCAGTTGTTGATGAGCACCGGGCGCACCCGATCCCGGTAGGCGCTGCGGATCAGATGATCCCGGATCACGTCGTGGAACGCCCGGCTCATGCCGCCCAGGCCCTGATCGGAATAGGTCAGCAACGCCTCCGGCGTGTAAAATTCCCCGCCGGGGGCAAGCTCCCACCCGAAGCCCTCCGGGTGGATGCCCAGGACGACCCGCAGGCTGTCCATCTGGGACTTCTCCACCTGGGCCAGGAAGTTGCCGGAGTAGACCAGCTGGAAGCCGTACACCTCGCCCGCGTTCTGATCGGCGTGCCGGTCTTTCAGCGCCAGAAACGGGTGCTCCTGGTGGGAAGTCTCCCCCCGCAGGGAGCCCACGCTCTGCCTGCCGTAGCCGATGGGGCGGACGTCGATCTGCCGCTCCTTCCCCCAGCCGCCGTGGAGCGTCAGCAGCTCCAGATCCGCCGCGTCCATATCCAGGCTCATGGAGAGCGCCTTCTCCAGAAACAGGGGGCGCTCCCCGGCGTTGCGGATGATCACAGAGCGGGCGATCACGTCCTCCCGCTCAAACACGCTGAAGAGCAGATCTACCTCCAGCCCCAAATGGGCGTCCCCGCAGTGGAGGATCAGCGTCCCGCCGTCGTTGTCAAAGGTGGCGGGCAGGCCGGGCAGGCCGGGCTTTTTCGGCAGGATCTCATACCCGGTGAACAGCGGCATGGTGGCGCGGCAGCCGTTTTCGTCCTCCACGGCGACGGCGCTCTCCCGGTAGTCCCCCACCCCGTTCCCGCCGTACTCAAAGGGGAACTGGTCATAGAACGCCGCCCGCTCCCGGTTGTTCCTGGAGGGCACGAAGGGGGGCTCCTCCGTCCGGAGCAGATATCCGGCGTCCTGGGGCCGGATCTTCTTTCCGTAGTAGACGTGGCCCGGGAACCGCTCCTCGTCCACCACCTTGATGACATAGCTGGTGTGGGCGGTGTCCAGCCAGAACAGCCCGTATTCCTCCAAAAATCGCACTGACATGGCGTAATCCTCCTTGCGGGTCTCAGGATAATTCTCGCTTGATTGTTACAGAATACCACAGAAAGGGCGGCCTGACAATATCAAATCACCCTTTCACGGTGCCGTTTTGGGCGCCTCTATTTGACAATCCCCGGGTTTTCTGCTATCCTGGTTCTCAGAACAGACACCGACCCCAAGGAGGCCGTACGTATGGAACACTTTTTGGATATCTACCTGGAGGACTGCCCCTGCTGCGGCGGTACCGGCAGCATCGAGGAGGAGGGCGGCTGGTGCGTCTACATCCAGTGCCTGGACTGCGGCGCCCACACAGCGGAGTTCGCCTTCAACACCCCGGAGGAGAAGCTGGAGGCCGTCCAAAAGGTGGCCGCCAACTGGAACATGAGAAAGGTGATCGCCCCCGGCCCCGGCGAATAAGGCGGGCGGCGGAGACCGATCCCCAGGAGAAAAGCGGCCGCCCGCGGGCGGCCGCTTTTTCGCGTTCTGTTGAGGTTTACCAGGCCGTCAGCTCCAGGTACAGATCCTTGTACTGGGCGGCGGAGAGCTCCCAGGACACGTCCTTGTCCATGTCCCGCTGAACCATCTCGTCCCAGCACCAGCGGTTGGTGAAGTAGAGGGTCTTGGCCCGGTTGATGGCGTCCAGCAGCAATCCGGCGTCGTAGCGGTCGAAGGTGAAGCCGTTGCCCCAGTTGGAGTACTGGTTATAGGGCTCCACGGTGTCCTTCAGGCCGCCGGTCTCCCGGACGATGGGCACGGTGCCATAGCGCATGGCGTTGAGCTGGGTGAGGCCGCAGGGCTCGAAGCGGGAGGGCACCAGCAGGGCGTCGGCGCCGGCGTAGATGCGGTGGGCCCGGTTCTCGTCGTACATGATGCAGGAGCAGACGCTGCCCTTATAGGCGTTCTCGAAGTAGCGGAAGGAGTCCTCATAGCGGCCGTCGCCGGTGCCGAGGACGACCACCTGGGTGTGCTCGTCCACGATCTGGGTCATGATGGAGTTCACCAGGTCGAGGCCCTTCTGGTCGGTGAGGCGGGAGATGAGGCCGATGACGAACTTGTGGCCGTCCTGCTCCAGCCCCAGCTCCTCCTGGAGGGCCCGCTTGTTCTCTTTCTTCCTGTCCAGCACGTTGGAGATGTCATAGTTGGCGGCCAGCGCCTTGTCGGTGGCGGGATCCCACATGGCGTAGTCGATGCCGTTGACGATGCCGCGCAGCTTGCCGGAGTGATACCGCAGGTGGGCGTCCAGGGTCTCCCCGTACTCCGGGGTCTGGATCTCCCAGGCGTAGGTGGGGCTCACCGTGGTGATGGCGTTGCAATAGGTCAGGCCGCCCTTGAGCATATTGGCGTCCAGCCAGTTGGTGGTGAGGGCGTCCTTGTTGAACACATAGTCGGGCAGCCCGGACCAGTAGCGGATGGTGGGGATGTTGTAGATGCCCTGGAACTTCAGGTTGTGGATGGTGAGGATGGTCTTGGCGGAAGCCAGTTTGGTGTCGGCGAACAGGGTGCGCAGATACACGGGCACCAGGGCGGCCTGCCAGTCGTGGCAGTGGATGATGTTGGGCGTCCAGTCCAGATAGTTCAGCGTCGCCAGGGCGGCCTTGGCGAAGTAGCAGAACTTGGGGATGTCGTCCACCAGGTTGGTGTAGGGATTGCCCCAGCTGAAGAACTCCTCGTTGTCGATGAAGTCATACACCACGCCGTCCTGGACGTACTCCATGATGCCCACGTAGAAAGAGCGGCCGTCGGAGCACAGATCCATCTGGAAGGAACCGCGGTACTCCATCTTCTCCTGGTACTCCCAGGGGATGCACTTGTACCGGGGCAGGATGACCTTCACGTCGCAGTTCTGCTTGACGAGGGCGCGGGGCAGGGCGTACATCACGTCGCCCAGACCGCCGGTCTTGACGAAGGGATAGCACTCGGAGCCGATGAAGGCCACGCTCCGCCGGGGCGTCTCGAAATAGACCTCCTCCGGGGCGGTCTCCTCCGGGGCGGTCTCCTCAACCACGGCCTCTTCCACAGCGGGCTCGGCGGCGGCCTCGGTCTTTTTGGCCCTGGGCTTTCTGGGGGCGGCGGGCTTCTTCTCCTTGACAGGCTTCTTCTCCTTGGCGGGCTTTTCCGCCTGATCGGCGGCGGCTTTTTTGGCGGCCGGCTTCTTCGCGGGCTTGTCCTCTTTGGGCTCCTCCGCCTTGGCGGCAGCGGCCTTCTTGGCCGGGGCTTTCTTCGCGGCGGCCGCCTTCTTCGCGGGGGCCTTCTTCTCCTTGACGGGAGCGGCCTTCTCCTCGGCGGCCTCGGCCTTCACGACCTCCTCCGCGGCGGGTTTCTCTTTGATATCGGTTTTCTTGGTTGCCATGATAGACACCTCCAAAGTAAATTCTCCTTGGGTGATCCTATTTTACTATATTTTCCGCTCCGATTCAATCCCATATTGCACAGTTTTTCCCCGCCCCGCCTGACTTTTTTTGCCGTTTCTCCGAGACCTCCCGGGGGCGTCCGCCTCCGGGAGCTCCCGTCCGGCTCCGAAAAAAGTCGCCGGAACGCCTTGACAAGGGGCGGCGGGCGATGTATAATTCAGCAAGTTAAACCGTTGATGCGGAGATAACGGCGACGATGCCTCTACAGAGAGCCTGTGCTGCTGAGAATCAGGTGAGAAACAACTCGTCAAATGGACCGCGGAGGGCGCGATGAAAGGCCGATGGCCGAGTATCCCGCGACGTGTGGGCATACGTCAGTTGCCGGGGATATGCCGGTATCCCGCAAAGGGCGCGGCCAGGGGGCCGCGAATCAAGGTGGCACCGCGGATAAGCGATTATTCGTCCTTGACAGAAGAGGGTTTCTGTCAGGGACGTTTTTTGTGTCCCGCCCCCTCTGAACCCGCCCAAAAGGAGGTCTGCCCCATGACTGTCAAGCCCGGCCTGGACGAGGTGAAGCGCATCGCCGCCACCGGTCAATACGACGTCCTTCCGGTGAGCTGTGAGATGCTGTCCGATTTCCTCACCCCCATCGAGGCGCTGAAGATCCTGAAAAATGTCTCCGCCCACAGCTATCTGCTGGAGTCGGCGGCGGAGCGGGAGACCTGGGGCCGGTACACATTTTTGGGCTTCGACCCGAAGCTGGAGATCACCTGCTCCGCCGGCGTCATGCACATCGGCGACTACTCCTTTGAGACGGAGGATCCCTCCGCCGCGCTCCGGCAGATCCTGGCCAGGTACCGCAGCCCCCGGCTGGAGGGCCTGCCCTCCTTCACCGGCGGTCTGGTGGGGTACTTCTCCTACGACTACCTGGGGTACAGCGAGCCCGCCGTGCGGCGCGGCGTGGAGGACACCGACGCCTTCAAGGATCTGGATCTGATGCTGTTCGACAAGGTCATCGCCTTCGACAACTTCCGGCAGAAGATCGTGCTGATGGTGAACATGCCCCTCAGCGACCCGGAGACCGGCTACAACAGGGCGGTGCTGGAGCTGGCCCGGCTCTGGGAACTGCTCCGCACCGGGGAGAAGAAAGAGGAGCCGGGGGGCCGCCTTACTGGCGAGGTCACCCCGCTGTTCGGCAAAGACGCCTACTGCGCCATGGTAGAGCGGGCAAAACGGCACATCCGGGAGGGGGATATCTTCCAGATCGTGCTGTCCAACCGGCTGTCCGCCCCCTTTGAGGGCAGCCTGCTGAATACATATCGTATTTTACGAACCATCAATCCCTCGCCGTATATGTTCTACTTCTCCGGCACCGATGTGGAGGTGGCGGGGGCCTCGCCGGAGACGCTGGTGAAGCTGGAAAACGGCGTGCTCCACACCTTCCCGCTGGCCGGCACCCGGCCCAGGGGGAAAACCGCCGCCGCGGACGCCGCCCTGGAGGCGGAGCTGCTCTCCGACGAGAAGGAGCTGGCGGAGCACAACATGCTGGTGGATCTGGGCCGCAACGACCTGGGCAAGATCAGCAGATTCGGCACGGTGCAGGTGGAGAAGCTCCACTCTATCGAGCGGTACTCCCACGTGATGCACATCGGCTCCACCGTGCGGGGGGAGATCCGCCCGGAGTTCGACGCGCTGGACGCCATTGAAGCCGTCCTGCCGGCGGGCACCCTCTCCGGCGCCCCCAAGATCCGGGCCTGCCAGCTCATCGCCGAGCTGGAGAACAACAAGCGGGGCATCTACGGCGGGGCCGTGGGCTACATCGACTTCACCGGCAACATGGACTGCTGTATCGCCATCCGTCTGGCCTACAAGAAGAACGGCCGGGTGTTCGTCCGGAGCGGGGCCGGCATCGTGGCCGACTCGGTGCCGGAAAAGGAGTTCCAGGAGTGCCTGAACAAGGCCCGCTCGTCGCTGAAAGCCCTGGAGCTGGCACAGGAGGCGGAGCTATGATCCTGCTCATCGACAACTACGACAGTTTCTCCTACAACCTGTATCAATTCGTGGGGGAGATCGACCCGGACATCAAGGTCATCCGCAACGACGAGCTCACCGTGGAGCAGATCAGAGACCTGCGCCCCGGCCGCGTCATCCTCTCCCCCGGCCCCGGCCGGCCGGAGGACGCCGGCGTCATCATCGACGTGGTCAGGGCGCTGGGCGCGGACGTCCCCATCCTGGGCGTGTGCCTGGGCCACCAGGCCATCTGCGCCGCCTTCGGGGCCACCGTCACCTACGCGAAAGAGCTGATGCACGGCAAGCAGTCCCAGGTGCGCTTCGACCCGGACTGCCCGCTGTTCCGGGGCTGCCCGGATACCGCCCCCGTGGCCCGGTACCACTCCCTGGCCGCCGACCCCCACACCATCCCGGACTGTCTGGCCGTCACCGCCCGCACCGCCGACGGCGAGGTGATGGCCGTCCAACACCGGGAGCATCCCATCTTCGGCGTCCAGTTCCACCCGGAGTCCATCATGACCCCTGACGGCAAGACCATGCTGAACAACTTCATCCATCTATCATAAAGGAGCGAGCATTATGATCAAAGAAGCCATCGCGAAAATCGCCGACAAACAGGATCTGACCTACGACGAGGCCTATACCGTCATGAACGAGATCATGAGCGGTGAGACCACCCAGACCCAGAACGCCGCCTTCCTGGCGGCCCTGTCCACCAAGAGCGCCAAGGCCGAGACCAGCGAGGAGATCGCCGGCTGCGCCGCCGCCATGCGGGATCACGCCACCCGGGTCACCTACGGCAAGCCCCTGTTTGAGATCGTGGGCACCGGCGGCGACGGGGCCCACAGCTTCAACATCTCCACCGTGTCCGCCATCGTGGCCGCCTCCGGCGGCATGAAGGTGGCCAAGCACGGCAACCGGGCCGCCTCCTCCCAGTGCGGCACGGCGGACTGTCTGGAGGCTCTGGGCGTCAATATCCAGCAGGATCCGGACAAGTGCGTGGAGCTGCTGGACAAGGTGGGCATGTGCTTCTTCTTCGCCCAGAAGTACCACACCTCCATGAAGTACGTGGGAGCCATCCGCAAGGAGCTGGGCTTCCGCACCGTGTTCAACATCCTGGGCCCCCTGACCAACCCCGGCGGCCCCAAAATGCAACTCTTAGGCGTGTACGACGAATACCTGGTGGAGCCCCTGGCCCAGGTGCTCATCTCCCTGGGCGTGGAGCGGGGCATGGTGGTCTACGGCAAGGACAAGTTGGATGAAATTTCGATGTCCGCCCCCACCGCCGTCTGCGAGTTCAAGGACGGCTGGTTCAAGTCCTACACCGTCGCCCCGGAGGACTTCGGCCTCACCCGGTGCGCCAAGTCCGACCTGGTGGGCGGCGCCCCGGCGGAGAACGCCCAAATCGCCCGGGACATCCTGAACGGCGCCGCCGGCCCCAAGCGGGACGCGGTGCTGATGAACGCCGGGGCCGCCCTCTACCTCGGCGGCAAGGCGGACAGCTGGAAGGACGGCGTGAAGCTGGCGGCGGAGCTCATCGACAGCGGCAGGGCCAAAGCCACCCTGGAGGCGCTGATCGCCGTCTCCAACGCGTAATATTATGTCAACTATTTTGGATCAGCTGGCCGCCCACGCCAGAGAGCGGGTGGCCAGGGACAAGGCGGAGAACAGCCTGGACGACATGCGGGAGCTGGCCGCCCGGAGCGGCAGGGGCAACGGCGCGGCCTTCGAGGCCGCCCTCCGCAGGCCCGGCCTGTCCTTCATCTGCGAGATCAAGCGGGCCTCCCCCTCCAAAGGGCTGATCGCGCCGGATTTCCCCTATCTGCGCATCGCCAGGGAGTACGAAGCCGCCGGGGCGGACGCCATCTCCTGCCTGACGGAGCCCAGGTGGTTCAAGGGCTCCGACGGCATCTTCGCCCACGTGGCGGCGGAGGTGGACATCCCGGTGCTCCGCAAGGACTTCACCGTGGACGAGTACCAGATCTACCAGGCCAAGGTGCTGGGGGCCGGCGCGGTGCTGCTGATCTGCGCCCTTCTGGACACGGACGCCATCGCAAGATATCTGCAGATCTGCGGCGAGTTGGGCCTGGCCGCCCTGGTGGAGGCCCACGACGAGGCCGAGATCGCCTCCGCGGTCAGCGCCGGGGCGAAGATCATCGGGGTGAACAACCGCAATTTGAAGGACTTCTCCGTGGACTTCTCCAACGCCGCCCGCCTGCGGGAGCTGATCCCGCCCGACCGCGTCTACGTGGCGGAGAGCGGCGTCGCCGGCCCGGAGGACGCGGCGGCGCTGAAACGCATCGGCGCGGACGCCGCGCTGGTGGGCGAAGCCCTCATGCGGGCGGAGGACAGGGCCGCCCTGCTCGCCGCCATGCGGGAGGCCGCCCGATGACGAAGATCAAGATCTGCGGCCTCTGCCGCCCGGAGGATATTGATTATGTCAACCGGTTCCGCCCCGACTGGTGCGGCTTTGTCATCAACTTCCCCAGGAGCCACCGGAACGTGACGCCGGAGCGGGCGCGGAAGCTCCGTGCCGGTCTCGACCCCGCTGTCACCCCCGTGGGCGTATTCGTGGACAGCCCCGTGGAGACCGTGGCCGCCCTGCTGAACGACGGCACGATTTCGATTGCCCAGCTCCACGGCCATGAGGACGGGGACTATATCGCCGCCCTCCGGGCCGCCGCCCCCGGCTGTACTGTCTGGAAGGCGTTCAAGGTGCGCTCCCCCGCCGACGTGGAGGCCGCCAATTCCTCCACCGCCGACCTGGTGGTGCTGGACAACGGCTGCGGCACCGGGGAGACCTTTGACTGGGCCGTTTTGTCCGGCGTGACCCGTCCCTACATTTTGGCGGGCGGCCTGACGGCCGGGAACATCCCGCCGGCCATCCGCGCCCTCCGCCCCTATGGGCTGGACGTCTCCAGCGGGGTGGAGACCGGCAAAGTGAAAGACCCCGCGAAAATCCAGGCGGCCGTCGCCGCCGCGCGAAAGGAATGAGGCATATGTCCAACGGACGCTTCGGCATCCACGGCGGCCAGTATATCCCCGAGACGCTGATGAACGCCGTCATCGAGCTGGAGGCCGCCTACAACCGCTTCAAGGACGACCCGGAGTTTACCCGGGAGCTGACCGCCCTGTTCAACGACTACGCCGGCCGCCCCTCAAGGCTGTACTACGCGGAGAAGATGACGAAGGATCTGGGCGGGGCGAAGATCTATCTCAAGCGGGAGGATCTGAACCACACCGGGGCCCACAAGATCAACAACGTGCTGGGCCAGGCGCTCCTGGCCAAAAAAATGGGCAAGACCCGCCTCATCGCCGAGACCGGCGCGGGGCAGCATGGGGTGGCCACCGCCACCGCCGCCGCCCTCATGGGCATGGAGTGCGTGGTGTTCATGGGGGAGGAGGACACCAGACGCCAGGCGCTGAACGTCTACCGCATGAAGCTGCTGGGCGCCGACGTGGTGCCCGTCACCACCGGCACCGGCACGCTGAAGGACGCCGTCTCCCAGGCCTTCCGGGAGTGGACGAGCCGCATCGACGACACCCACTACTGTCTGGGCTCCGTCATGGGCCCCCACCCCTTCCCCACCATCGTCCGGGACTTCCAGGCGGTGATCTCCAAAGAGATCAAAGCGCAGATGCTGGAGAAGGAGGGCCGGCTGCCCGACGCAGTCATCGCCTGCGTGGGCGGCGGCTCCAACGCCATCGGCTCCTTCTACCACTTTATCAACGACAAGTCCGTCCGGCTCATCGGCTGCGAGGCCGCCGGCCGCGGCGTGGACACCTTTGAGACCGCCGCCACCATCGCCACGGGGCGTCTTGGCATCTTCCACGGCATGAAGTCCTACTTCTGCCAGGACGAGTACGGCCAGATCGCCCCGGTGTACTCCATCTCCGCCGGCCTGGACTACCCCGGCATCGGCCCGGAGCACGCCTGGCTCCACGACACGGGCCGGGCGGAATACGTCCCCATCACCGACGCCGAGGCGGTGGACGCCTTCGAGTACCTGGCCCGCACCGAGGGCATCATCCCCGCCATCGAGTCCGCCCACGCGGTGGCCCACGCCATGAAGATCGCCCCGGGGATGGGCAAGGACAAGATCGTCGTCATCACCGTCTCCGGCCGGGGCGACAAGGACTGCGCCGCCATCGCCCGGTACAGAGGGGAGGATATCTCGGAATGAGCAGGATCAAAGAGGCATTTGCCAACGGCAAAGCGTTCATCCCCTTCATCACCTGCGGCGACCCGGACTTAGAGACCACCGCCGCCGTTGTCCGGGCCTGCGCCGAAAACGGCGCGTCGCTGATCGAGCTGGGCGTCCCCTTCTCCGACCCCACCGCCGAGGGCCCCGTCATCCAGGGGGCCAATCTGCGCGCCCTCACCGGCGGCGTCACCACGGACAGGATCTTCGACCTGGTGCGTGACCTGCGGCGGGACGTCACCGTGCCCATGGTGTTCATGACCTACGCCAACGTGGTGTTCTCCTACGGCACGGACAGGTTCCTGTCCAAAGCCGCCCAGGTGGGCATGGACGGGCTCATCCTCCCGGACGTGCCCTTTGAGGAGAAAGAGGAGTTCGCCCCCGCCTGCCGGAAGTACGGCCTGGATCTGATCTCCCTCATCGCCCCCACCTCCGAGGGGCGCATCACGCGGATCGCCAAAGCCGCCGAGGGCTTCGTCTACTGCGTGTCCTCCCTGGGGGTCACCGGCGTGCGGAGCGAGATCACCACCGACATCGGGGCCATGGTCTCTCTGGTGCGGCGGGCCAACCCGGACATCCCCTGCGCCGTGGGCTTCGGCATCTCCACCCCGGAGCAGGCGGCGAAGATGGCCGCCCTGTCCGACGGGGCCATCGTAGGCTCCGCCATCATCAAGCTGCTGGAGAAGTACGGCCGGGACGCCGCGGAGCCGGTGGGCGAGTACGTCCGCTCCATGTCGGCGGCGGTGGCGGCCGCGCATTTCTGAAAACAAAACAGCGCAAAACATCCCCCGCTGCGGCCGAAACCACAGCGGGGGATGTTATTTGACGTTATTTTGCAGCGGCGGTCATTCGATCTCCAGCCGCTTGGCCTCGGGCAGCACCGCCTGCTTCTTGGGCAGGGTCAGCTTCAGCACGCCGTTGTCGTACCTGGCCTTGATGTTGTCGGTGTCGATGCCGGACACGTCGAACTGGCGGCTGTACTGGCCGTAGGAGCGCTCCACCCGCACGTACTTGGACTTCTTGTCCTCCTCCTCGTGCTCGCTGTGGCGCTCGGCCTGGATGGTCAGGGTGTCGTTGTCCAGATCCAGGTGGATGTCCTTCTTGTCGAAGCCGGGCAGGTCGGCCTCCAGGGTGAAGCTGTCGCCCTCGTCCTTGATGTCCGTCTTGAACTCGGCCAGGGCGCCGCCCCGGAAGAAATCGCCGAAGGGCTCGCCGAAGAACCGCTTTTCAAACTCGTCCATCTCGCGGAAGGGGTTGTAGGTCATCTCATTGCGGCGGCGTAAGGGTCTCAATTCAAACATGATATTTACCTCCGATATTTTGATTTCAGAATGTTGGCCGTGGGGCTTTTCTGTTTACGGCTTTAATATAATGCCCAATATCGGATATTTTGTGTGTTTTCTATGAACGAATTGTAAATATTAGCACTCTCAATACGAGAGTGCTAATCCGCCGCCGGAAAAGAGGGCGGGGACTGGTGAAAGTCCCCGCCCTCTCTGCGTTTCTCCCGGGCGGCGCTCAGCCGACGGTCAGCCCGTAGGCCTCGACGATGGCGCCGTCCGCCTCGGTGGGCGCGGGGTGGGTGATGGTGACCTGATCGCCCGCGTTGAGGACGATGACGTCCTGCTCCCGCTCGGCGGAGATGGCGTAGAACACGTCCTCCCCCTCCAGCCGGACGTAGTACCAGCTGGTGCCGTTCAGCACGGCGGAGCGGATCTCCGCCACGGCGCCCTTGCTCTCGGTCTGGTCGTCGGGCACGCCGGGGCCCTGGGCCAGGCCGCGGCTGGACAGCATCTCCACGTAGGCCCGCTCGCAGTCGGACACCGTGGAGCCGGTGGTCACGATCTGATACTGAGCCACGTTCACCATGGCGTAGCTCTTCACCAGGTTGGTGGCGTCCTTCATCGGGATGAAATAGGTGGGGTTGCCGGAGATATTCAGCAGCAGCGGGAAGGTGGCCACATACCCCAGATCCTGCACCACGCCCTGGGCGGAGGACATGGCGGCGGACTCGGTGGCGCCGGGGGCCACATAGTAATGGGTCTCCTTGGTGCGGAGGTTACACAGCAGGAAACCCAGGTTGGACTGATCCGCGTTGGCGGAGGTGACCCCGGTGTACATATACACGTCGTCGTTCATGGCGATATAGTTGTAGCCGTCGGTGGTCATAGTCACGTCCTTCTGGCCGAAGATGGAGTTGAAAAACCCGTGGACGAACGTCCCGTGGTAGTCGTACTGCTCCATGAGGATGGCGGGGGCGTACAGGGTGTCCACCCAGGCGGGCACCTCCTCATAGTACCGGCTCTCGCCGGTAACGGCGTCCAGCAGCACCGCGCCCTGGATGTCCCGCCCGCCGAACAGGCCGATGGTCTTCACCAGCCGGGGCGCGATCCACCAGGGATGCCCCTCCTCGTCGATCTCGAACTCAGGGGTGGCGAACATCATCGTCGGGTACTGGAAGCGCAGCGTCCGCATCACATTCCGGTTGAGCGGCTCGGAGAAGGAGTACTTCATCCCCTCCGCCAGGCGGGTCACGGTGGCCTCCTGGGTCACCATGTCCACCACCACATAGGCGGGCAGGCCGCTTTCCCGGTTGGCGAACCACTTGAAGATGTCCGCGTAGCCGATGGGCGACACCCGCACCGGGCGGCCCTGGTAGTTGATCTGGGTGGAGTCGCTGGCGTACTCGAACTGGCTCACCATGTCGCTGAGGGTGCCCATCTGCCGGTCGCCCAGATACTCCGCCGAGGTGCGATCCAGCGTGGGGATCTCGTTGAAGGAGATCTGCGCCACATCCTCCGTGAAGCTGCCCTCCTGCACGTCCATCAGCTGCTGATAGTCGCCTGCCCGGAAGATGGGCATGGAGACGATCTCCCCGATGATGGCGGCCAGCAGCACCAGCCCCAGCGCGATGAGCACCGGCAGGCAGTGCTTTTTCAGGAAGTTCCAGCCGTCCCGCAGCTTGGGCCGCTCGGAGCTGGTCAGCCGCTCCTTCAGATCCCCACCGGCGGTGGTGAGGACGACGCACAGGATATACACCGCGCACAAAAACACCAAAAACGTGTAAAAATCGCCGTCATGCGGGTTGATGGCCGGCAGGGACACGTAAAAATACAGCGCCCCCAGCACGACGGTCACCACCACGCTGAACAGGATCCGCCCCACCTTGCCCTGGGGCAGACGTGGCTTCGCGTTGCCGTTTTTCATAGACGTATCCTCCTGGATGGATTGATAGGAATATTTTAACACAGCGCGGGCGGTTTTACAAGCCCCGGCGGGGCCGGGGCCGTCCTCACGAAAAGACCGCTTTCTTTTTGGAAAACCCTGTGTTATAATATTTCCCGTACCGGCTTCCCGGGCCGGTTCAGCGGAAAACTTCACGCACACCGGAGGAGATGACCGGCAATGACCTTTCATTCCGAACAACAGACCCTGTTTCTCCTGATCTACGGCTTTCTGGCCTGGGCGGTGGAGGTGATCTTCTACGCCGTCAAGGAGAAGGCGTTCATCAACCGGGGGTTCCTCTCCCTGCCCATCGACTTTGAGATCGGCCTGGTCTTCTCCGGCCTGGCCGTGGCGCTGCCCCCGCTGGGGCGGAACTACGGGGCGATGTACGTCATCACCCTGGCCAGTCTGGTGCTGATTCGGGCCGTGCTGGGCTTTTTCGGCGGCCGGCTGTCCAAAAACGCCACCTGGATGAAGACGACGGCCCCCAGCGGCACCTGGCAGAGCATCCTGAAAAACGCCCTGCTGGCCGCCGCCATTCTGCTGGTCTATCTGCTGCTCCAGCCCGTGCTGATGGTGCTGGTAGCCGCGATCCCCGAAATCGTCCTGACGGTGATCCAGATCGTGGCGTGGGTGCTGATCCTGGCGGACTTCATCGCCGTGATCCTGGCCATGCGGAAGGGGCGGGACAGCTTCGAGCGGCAGATGGAGAAGGGCCAGACCGACGAGCTGTCCGCTAAAATCTCCAACGGGATCTGGCGCCGTCTGGAGCGGGCCTACCCCGGCATCCGGGACGAGCAGACCCGTGGCGAGATCGTCTTCGCCAAGGGCATGAGCCTGGACAAGCTGATCTGGGTATTCCTCATCTCCGCCCTGCTGGGGGACGTCATCGAGACCTTCTACTGCCGCCTGGTGGGCGGCACCTGGATGAGCCGCTCCAGCGTGATCTTCGGCCCCTTCAGCTTCGTGTGGGGCATCGGCGCCGTGCTGCTCACCGTCAGCCTCACCCGGCTCAAAGACAAGGACGACCGCTGGGTGCTGCTGGCGGGCGGCCTGCTGGGCGGGGCCTTCGAGTATATGTGCAGCGTGTTCACCGAGCTGGTCTTCGGCAAGGTGTTCTGGGATTACAGCTATATGCCGCTGAACATCGGCGGGCGCACCAACGTGCTGTTCATGTTCTTCTGGGGCGTGCTGGGGCTGGTCTGGGTGAAGATCGCCTACCCGCCGCTGGAGAAATTCATCGAGAAGTTCCCCCCGCTGGCGGCCAAGATCGCCACCTGGGTCATCATCGTGCTGATGGCGCTGAACGGCCTGTTCACCATGGCGGTGATGCTTCGCTACAACGAGCGGCAAGCCGACCAGCCCCCCTCCAACATCCTGGAGGAGTTCATCGACAGCGCCTACGACGATGATTTCGTGGAAAACCGCTGGCAGAACATGGTCGCCGCCGACAGCGACAAGTGACCTGCCCGTCCCCGCGCCGGCGGCTTCGCCCGGCGATCCCGTATATGTATCGCTTTTGACTCAGATCGGAGGGAGCCTGTATGAAAAAAGTGATTCGCCGCGTGCTCATCCTCATCCCCGCCATCCTGCTCCAGCTGCTGTGGGCTTTCCTGCTGGGCCGCTGGCTGACCCCCTGGGCGTGGCTCATCAACCCGATCCTGTCCATCTTCGCCCTGCTGGCGGTGCTGTTCATCATCACCAAGCGGGACGAGGGCACCTATAAGATCCTGTGGCTGCTGGTCATCCTGACCTTCCCCATCGCCGGCGCCCTGCTGTACCTGATCGTGGGCAACCGGCGCTCCACCAAACCCCTGCAAAAGCGGCTGTCCGCCGCCCGGCCCTACCCCGGCGGGACGGACGGCACCGAGGATCTCTGCGGCGCCCTGGGCCGGGAGGCCCCCCGCATGGCCGAGACCTTCCGCTACCTCCACACCCTCACCGGCTGCCCCCTCTATGTGAACCGGGACGCCAAATACTACCCCCTGGGCGACCTGCTCTTCCCCGTCATGCTGGAGGAGATGAAAAAGGCCGAGAAGTATATCTTCGTGGAGTACTTCATCGTGGAGCGGGGGGTCATGTGGGACTCCATGGTGGATATCATGGCGGAAAAGGCCGCCCGTGGCGTGGACGTGCGGGTGATGTACGACGACCTGGGCAGCATCTCCACCTACTCCGACCGGAACGTGAAGGAGCTGCGCGCCAAAGGCATCCAGTGCATCCCCTTCAACCCCGTCCGCTCCATCCGGGGCACCATCAACTACCGTGATCACCGCAAGATGCTCATTATCGACGGCAAAGTGGCCTTCAGCGGCGGCGTCAACCTGGCCGACGAGTATATCAACAAAGTAGTCAAATTCGGCCACTGGAAGGACGTGGGCTTCCGCCTCACCGGGGAGGCGGTGGAGGGCTACGCCCGGATGTTCACCGAGTTCTGGAACGCCTTCTCCGGCGAGCCCGTCCCCGCGGAGCTGCTCGCCGCCCCGGCGGCGGCCGAGACGGCCCCCGCCGACGGCTATATCCTCAGCTATTACGACTCCCCCCTGCGCCCCAGCGCCGCCAGCAACGAGCTGTATATCGAGCTGCTGTCCCAGGCGAAACACTACGCCTGGTTCTTCACCCCCTACCTCATGCCCGGGGACGCCCTGCTGGACGCCTTCTGCCGGGCCGCCCACCGGGGGGTGGACGTGCGCATCATCATGCCCGGCGTGCCGGACAAGGCCATCGTGTTCCGCATGTCCCACAGCTTCTACTCCGTGCTGCTGGAGGCCGGGGTGAAGATCTACGAGTACGCCCCCGGCTTCGTCCACGCCAAGGCCTGCGTGGTGGACGATATCGTGGGCACCGTGGGCACCGTGAACCTGGACTACCGCAGCCTGTTCCTCCACTTTGAGAACAACTCCCTGTTCTACGGCGCCTCCCTGCTGAAGGACGTGAAGGCCGACTTTTTGGCCACCCAGGAGAAGTGCCGGCAGATGGAGCTAGGCAAAAACGTGAAGAGCGGCTTCTGGAGCTGGACTCTGGACGGGATCCTCCGCATCCTGGCGCCCCTGTGCTGACGGCGGGCCGGGTTTGCGTCCGCCGGAGGGCCGCGGGTCATTCTTGATATGGGAGTCGGTGGTATGGGAGGTCTGCTGGATCAACTGAACAGCGCCCAGCGGGAGGCGGTCACCTCCACCGAGGGCTTCGTGCGGGTCATCGCCGGGGCGGGCTCCGGCAAGACGAGGGCGCTGTCCCACCGGTTCGCGTACCTGGTGAACGAGCTGGGCATCCTGCCGGGGAACATCCTGTGCGTCACCTTTACGAACAAATCCGCCCACGAGATGCGCCAGCGCATCCACGCCCTCACCGGGGACAACGACACCGGCTTCATCAACACCTTCCACGGCTTCTGCGTGTCCATCCTCCAGGAGGACAGCTACGCCGTGCAGTACCCCAAAAGTTTCCTGGTGCTGGACAACTCCGACATCGACTCCATGCTCCAGATCATCTATGAGGAGCGGGGCCTGTCCCTCCGGGATATGACCTTTTCCGCCGCCCGGGACATGATCGAGATCCAGAAGCTCTACAAGCGGCCCGACTATTACAGGGACATGATCGCCCTGTCCCTGGACGGCCTGCGGGAGAAGTACGACCACGCCGTCACCGCCCAGGACGTCATCTTCTACGGCTACCTGTACCAGGAGAAAAAGTGCTTCGGCCTGGACTACAACGACCTGATCAAATTCACCCTCTACATCTTCCAGGAGCACGAGGACGTCAAGCTCAAGTGGCAGCGGCGGCTGGAGTACATCATGATCGACGAGTTCCAGGACATCGACTCCCTCCAGTACGAGCTGATGTCGGTGCTGTGCGGCTACCACCGCAACCTGTTCATCGTGGGCGACCCGGATCAGACCATCTACACCTGGCGGGGGGCCGACGTGAAGTATCTGCTGGACTTCGACAAACACTTCGGCCCGGTGAAAACCATCATGATGATGGAGAACTACCGCTCCACGCCTCAGATCCTGGCGGTGGCCAACTCGCTGATCGACCGCAACCGCCAGCGGCTGAAAAAGGAGCTGATCCCCACCCTGCCCTCCGGCGAGGATGTGCTGTGCGACTACGCCGCCACCGCCGAGGAGGAGGCGGGCTGGATCGCGGAGCGGGTCAAACTGCTCCACGACAGCGGCGTGCCCTGGGGCGATATGGCGGTGCTGTACCGGGCCCACTACGTCACCCGCACGGTGGAGGAGGCCTTCCTCCGGGAGAAGCTCCCCTACCACATCTACAGCGGGGTGCAGTTCTTCAGCCGCGCGGAGATCAAGGACGCGCTGTCCTACCTCCGCATGATCGCCTACAAGGACGACCTCTCCTTCCTCCGCATCGCCAACGCGCCCAGGCGCAACCTGGGCAAGCGCCGGATGGCCTTCCTCCGGGACTGCGCCGCGGAGCAGGGCTGCACCCTCTACGAGGCCCTGCGCCGCACCCTGGACGACGATATGTTCAAGGGCACCCAGGCCGCCCGGTTCGTCTCGCTGATCGAGCGGTACGCCGCCGGCTATGAGGGCCGGCCCATCTCCGAGGTGCTGTCCGCCATCCTCAACGACAGCGGCTACGAGGCCATGCTCCGCACCGAGGGCAGCCAGGAGCGGCTGGACAACCTGGCGGAGCTGAAACAGTCCGTCTATGAGTACGAGACCACCTGCGGCGAGGAGGTCACCCTGGAGCACTACCTGACCCACGTGGCCCTGTTCACCAACGCCGACGAGGCGGACGCCGGGGACAAGGTGAAGCTGATGACCGTCCACGCCGCCAAGGGCCTGGAGTTCCCCTGCGTGTTCCTCTGCGGCATGAACGAGGGGATCTTCCCCTCCCGCAAAACCGCCACGCTGGAAGGCATGGAGGAGGAGCGCCGTCTGGCCTTCGTGGCCGTCACCCGCGCCAAAAAGGCGCTCTACTTCTCCGAGGCCGGGGGCCGCACCTTCGACAACGCCCCCCGCTATCCCTCCCGCTTTCTGCTGGACATCGACCCGGCGCTGATCACCTTCACCAAAGAGCCCGCCCAGGGCCTGATCGACGACGCCCGGGCTTACATCGACGCCGCCACCCGCCGCCTGCCGGAGAACGCCGGCGCCTGCGTCTTCCCCATCGGGGCAAGGGTGCGCCACGCCACCTTCGGCGCGGGCACCGTACTGGACGTGGACACCGAAAAGTCCGCCCACATCGTCCGGTTCGACGGCATGAACACCGCCCGGAGCATCTCCTTCAAGGCAAAGCTGGAGCGGATTTAACACAACAAAAGAGCGCCGCCGCGAAACTTCCGTGGCAGCGCTCTTTTTTCATCTTGCCGTGGCCTTACTCCGTGATCCTGCCGGCCTTCAGGCTCAGATAGTGATCCATCTCCTCCGCCACGATCTTGGCGTTCCGCACGGCCTCGACCACGGTTTTCGCGCCGTGGGACACGTCGCCGGCGGCAAAGATGCCCTCCCGGGTGGTGTTGCCGTGGTCGTCGGTCTTCAGCAGGTTGCGGTCGTTCATCTCCAGGCCGTGGGTGGTGTTCACGATGCGGTTCTGGGCGCCCTGGCTGATGGCCACGATCACGCTGTCGGCGGGGAACAGGGCGGGCTCGCTCTCGGAGACCGCCCGGCCCTCCTCGTCGAACTCCGCCTTCGTGTAGATAACGCCGTCGTCGGTGATCTCCCGGGTGCGGGCGCCGTAGATGATCTCCACCCCGTCGGCGATGGCGTAGTCCAGCTCCCGCTCGCCGGCGGCGGTCTTGGAGTCCCGGCAGAAGATGTACACGTGGCGGCTGCCCTTCCGCAGGGCGGTCCGGGCCACGTCGATGGCGGAGTTACCCGCGCCGATGATGACCACCTCGTCGCCCAGGTCGTACACGTCGGGGTTGAACAGGTAGTCGATGGCGTAGTGGACGTGGCCCAGGCTCTCGCCCTTGATGCCCAGCTGCTTGGGCTTCCACACGCCGGTGCCGATGAAGATCGCCTCATAGCCGTCCCGCTGCATATCGTCCACGGTCAGGTCGCGGCCGATGACGGTGTTGGGCCGGATCTTGATGCCCATGTTCACCAGCTGCTTCTGGTAGCGGTCCAGAATGGACTTGGGCAGCCGGAACTCCGGGATGCCGTAGCGCAGCACGCCGCCCACCTTGTCCTTGCTCTCGAACAGGGTCACGTCGTACCCCCGCTGGGAGAGCACCACCGCGATGGTGATGCCGGCGGGGCCGGTGCCGATGATGCCCACCCGCTGGCCCTTGCGGGGCTCCTTTTCCAGCTGGGGGTGATCCAGATAGGCGTCGGAGATGTAGTTCTCAATGCTGGAGATGTGGACGGGTTCCCCCTTCCGGCCCAGCACGCAGTGGCCCTCGCACTGGTTCTCGTGGTTGCACACCAGGGAGCAGACCACGCTGAGGGGGTTGTTGGCGAACAGCATGGCGCCCGCCTCGGCCTTGTGCTGGTTGCGGAACAGCTCGATCATATCGGGGATGGGCGTGTTGATGGGGCAGCCCGTCCGGCACATTGGATTTTTGCAGTGGAGGCAGCGCCGCGCCTCCTTGACAACATGGACAGCCATAGTGGAACCCTCCAAATCTGTTTTCTCGCCGGCGGGCCGCGTCGCCCCCGCCGGCACTTCCTGCCTCTATCGTACCACGCCGGGCTCCGGCTGTCAAACCTCCGGCCTGCTGGAGCCGGTTTCCGGGGAAGCGCCGACAGAACCCTGTGCCTGAACACAAAAGATCCCGGAGCGAACGGACGCTCCGGCATCTTTTACGCGGTTCAGATGCCCTCCGCCACGCCGAAGCGGTAGACGCTGGAGGTCTTGAAGGTCTCCCCCGCCTTCAGCACGGTGGTGGGGAAGTTTTCGTGGTGGGGGGAGTCGGGGTAGTGCTGGGTCTCCAGGCAGAAGCCCCAGCGCTTGTCATAGGGCGCGCCCCCCTTGCCGGCGGGGCAGCCGCCCATGGCGTTTCCGGCGTAGAACTGCACCCCCGGCTGGTCGGTGAGCACCTCCATCAGGATGCCGGTGTCCGGCGACCAGGCCCGGGCGGCCAGGTTGAGCTGTCCGGCGGGGCCCTCCACCACCCAGTTGTGGTCGTAGCCGCCGGCCAGGGTCAGCTGCTCAAAGTCGTCGTCGATGTGCGCGCCGATGGGCTGAGCCGTCCGCAGATCCATGGGGGTGCCCGCCACATCGGCGATCTCCCCGGTGGGGATGGAGCCGGGCAGCGTGGGGGTGTATCTGCTCCCCGGCATCTGGATGTACTGCCCCAGCACCGGGCCGCTGGCGTGGCCGGACAGATTGAAGTAGGCGTGGTTGGTCAGGTTGATGACGGTGTCGGCGTCGCACCCGGCCTCATAGTCGATGCGCAGGGCGCCGTCCGCCAGGGTGTACCGCGCCCGCACGGTCAGCGCGCCGGGGTAGCCCTCATCGCCGTCTGGGCTGAAGATGGAGAACAGCACGGAGTTGTCCGCGGCCTCCTCCAGCGTCCAGACCCGCTTGTCAAAGCCCTTCGGCCCGCCGTGGAGGTGGTTGACGCCGTTGTTGGCGGCCAGGCGGTACTCCTTCCCGTTCAGGGAAAAGGCCGCCCCGCCGATGCGGTTGGCGTACCGGCCCACCAGGGCGCCCATGCTGCCGATCTTCTTGTGCAGGCAGCCCTCCAGGCCGTCCATGCCCAGCAGCACGTCCACCGGGTCTCCGTTTTTGTCGGGCACGGTAAGCGCCCGCAGCATACCGCCGTAGGTGATGGCGCTGCAGGTCAGCGCCCCGTCCCGCAGGGTGATCTCCTCCACCGCGGTGCCGTCGGGCATGTGGCCGAAGATCCGTCTGTTGTTGTCTCCCATGATCGCGCCTCCCAAAATTCAAATCTGATGGATACAGCTTACCACAGCCCGCCCCAAAAAGCAATCGTCTCCCGCCGCCGGCGGGCAAAATCTCTTCCGCCTTGACGGGGGCCCCGCCGGGGAGTAAACTGTACGGGAAACGACACTTTTTCCGCCGGAGGTGAACCTATGCCCACGCCGCTGTACGATCTGCTCAAGTCCCTGGCAGGCCGGGATCTTTTGCGCATGGATATGCCGGGCCACCACGGGCGGCCCCTGCCCTATGAGCTCCCCTGGCCGTCCCAGCTGGATTTTACCGACAACTGCCTCACCGGCGACCTGTTTGGCGACGAGACCGACGCCATCGCCCGGGCGGAGCGGCTCTGGGCGGAGCGGTTCGGCTTCGACGCCTGCCTGTTCCTCACCGGCGGCTCCACCCAGGGGATCCACACCGGGCTGGCCCTGCTGGCGGGGGCGGGCGGGCGCATCGCCCTGGATCGGGACTCCCACCGCTCCGTCTGCAACGCCATGGCGCTGCTGGATCTGACCCCCCGCTGCCTTCCCCGGCCCTGGCTGAAGGCGGAGGCCGCCGCCGGCCCCGTCGACCCGGACGGGGTGGACAAACTGCTGAATGACTGCCCGGATATAAAAACGGTCTGTATTACTTCTCCCACATATTACGGTGTGTTGTCGGATATCCCCGCCATCGCCGCCATTTGCCACGCCCGCGGCGCAAAGCTGATGGTGGACGCCGCCCACGGGGCGCACCTGCCCTTCCTGGGGTACGGTGGCTTTTCCGCCGCCGACGCGGTGGTCATGTCCGCCCACAAGACCCTTCCCGTGCCGGGGCAGACCGCCCTTCTGTTCGCCAACGGCTTTTCACTGGACGACCTCCGGCGGGTGGGCAGCATTTACGGCTCCTCCTCCCCCTCCTATGTGATGATGGCCGCCCTGGATCTGGCCCGGGACTACATGGAGCGGGAAGGAGCGGAGAAATACCGTGCAACGACCCGTGCAATCAGGGGTTTCCGTGACAAGTATCCCGCATTGACAGAGCGGCCCGGCCTGGCGTTGGATCCCGCCCGGCTGGCCCTGCGGTGCGGGGACGGCTTCGCCCTGGCGGAGCGGCTCCGGGGGCAAGGTTGTATTCCCGAGCTGGCCGATCCGGGCCATGTTGTACTCATCTCCACCTGCGCCGACTCACCGGAGCAGTTCGCCTTATTGGACTCCCTCCTGTCCAAAGAGGACTGGTCGAACCCCGCCAAATGCCCGCCGCCGCCCGGTTTGCCGCCGGTCGCCCTCACCCCGCGGCAGGCGCTGTTTGCCCCCCGCGAGACCGTTGCACTGGCCGCCGCCGAGGGCCGGGTCGCCGCCGGACAGATCGCCCCCTACCCCCCCGGCGTGCCCGTGGTGGCCCCCGGCGAGGTCATCCAGAAAAAAACTCTGGCCTATTTGACGGAAATAGGTTATAATAAAAAGTTAGTGGACGTGATCCGCGACTGATTCGCCGAAAAGGAGGGCGTTTTGATGAATATCGAGCTGCCCTCCGCCCTGTCCCACGCCTATCTTGTCACCGGCGGAGGCGCGGACAGCCGCGCCGCCCTGGCCAGGCGCCTGGCCGCCGCCTATCTTTGCGAGGGGAACGGCCCCGCCCCCTGCGGCCAATGTAAACATTGCCGCAAGGTGGAGGGCGGCGTCCACCCGGACGTGTCCACCCTCTCCCCCCTGCCGGACAGGCGGGAGATCAGCGTGGATCAGGCCCGGGATCTGCGCTCCGACGCATACGTCCGCCCCAACGAGGGCAGGCGCAAGGTGTACATCATCGACCCGGCGGACGCCATGAACCCCGCCGCCCAGAACGCCCTGCTGAAGGTGCTGGAGGACGGCCCGGCCTACGCCGCCTTTTTGCTGCTGACCGATCAGCCCGGCAAGCTGCTGGACACGGTGCGCTCCCGGTGCGAGCCGCTGCCCCTGCCGCCGGAGGACGCCCCCGTGGATCCGGAGCTGGCGGAGAAGGCGGAGCGCCTGGCAGAGCTGCTCCTCACCAGAGACGAGTTCGAAGTGGCGAAGGGCCTCACCGCCCTGGAGCTGGAACGGCCCAAGGCCGATCAGTTGGCGGCTCTGCTGGCGGAGGCGGAAAAACGCGCCGCCAAAGGCATCCCCGCCGACCCGCGCCGCGCCGTGAAGGTGCTCCGGGCGCTGAAGGCCTGCCGGGAGAACGCCGTCTTCAATCCCAACGCGGGCCACACCCTGGGGTGGATCGCCGCCACCCTGTTTCAAGAGACGTAGCCACAACCTTTTTCATACACGGAGGTTCCATTTATGACCGAGATCATCAGCGTCCGGTTCAGAGCCGGCGGAAAACAATATTACTTCGATCCCCTGGGGCACAAGGTGGCCGAGGGCCAGGCCGTCATCGTGGAGACGGGCAAGGGCCTGGAGTACGGCACCTGCGTCAAGGGCAACACCGCCATCGAGGACGAGACGGTGGTGCAGCCCCTGCGCCCCCTGGTGCGCCTGGCCACCGACCAGGACGAGAAACAGGTGCGGGAGAACCGCCGCCGGGAGAAGGAGGCCATGCGTATCTGCCAGCAGCTGGTGGAGCGCCACGGCCTGGAGATGAAGCTGGTGGACGTGGAGTACAGCTTCGACGGCTCCAAGATCATCTTTTTCTTCACCTCCGACGGGCGGGTGGACTTCCGGGCCCTGGTGAAGGACCTGGCCGGCATCCTCCGGGCCCGCATCGAGCTGCGGCAGATCGGCGTCCGGGACGAGGCCCGGATGCTGGGCGGCTTCGGCATCTGCGGCAAGCCCTTCTGCTGCGCCCAGTTTTTGGGCGAGTTCCAGCCGGTGTCCATCAAGATGGCCAAGACCCAGAACCTGTCCCTGAACCCCACCAAGATCTCCGGCACCTGCGGGCGGCTCATGTGCTGCCTGAAATACGAGCAGGACGCCTATGAGGACGCGGTGAAGCGCTGCCCCCGGCAGGACTCCTTTGTGGAGTGCCCCGACGGGGCGGGCACCATCGCCTCCGTGAACCTGCTGAAGGAGCAGGTGAAGGTGAAGCTGGAGGACTCCACCGAGCAGCCCAAGAGCTATCTGGCCAGCGAGATCCGGGTGGTGCGCTCCGGCAAGGGCAAGCGGCCGGAGGACTATGTGGCCCCACCCGCCTCCGAGCTGGAAAAGCTCCGGGATCCCCAGGCGGAGGCCGCCCGCACCGGCCGCCGGCTGGACGCCCCCGCCGACCTGTCCGCCGCGCTGGACCGCTATCTGGGGGAACAGCCCCAGGCCGCCGAGGAGCCCAAAAAGGCCCGTGTCCGCTCCCGCCACAAAAACGAGGCCAGGCCCGCCCAGGAGCCCGCCCAGGAGAAGCCCGGAGCCGGGCGCTCCGCCGCCAAGGCCCTCCGGCAGGCCGCCGACCAGAAGGAGCCGGCCCCGGCGGCGCGGGAGGAGAAGCAGCCCACCGCCCCCTCCAACGGCGGCCATCACCGCCGCCACTGGCGCCCCCGCCGCCGTAAGCCCGGCGACCAGGCCTGAATCTGATTCTCAGCCCCGCTGTGCACCCCACGGCGGGGCTTTTTCAAATTATTTTTCAGTTCCACGCAACCTTTTGCCCCCTTGCGGGGTATTTCATATGGAGAGGAGGGCTGGCCCATGACCCAGGAGGAACGCACCCAGGCGGTAGAGCGCTGGGGCGATATGGTGTGGCGGCTGGCGCTGGCGCGCACCGCCAACGTCCCGGACGCGGAGGACGTGTTCCAGGAGGTCTTTCTGCGCTTTTTCCGCCACGAGGACGAGCTGAAAAGCGACGAGCACCGCAAGGCGTGGCTCATCCGCTGCACGGTGAACCGGGCCAACAGCCTGCACTCCTCCCCCTGGCGCAAGCGCACCCTCCCCCTGGAGGTGGCCGAACAGGTGGGGGTGGAGGACGAGTACCGCGAGGTGTACAGCGCGGTGCTGTCCCTGCCCGCCCGCTATCGGGCGGTGATCCATCTGCACTATTTCGAGGGGCTGTCGGTGGCGGAGATCGCCGGGGCGCTGAAGGAGCCGGAGGGCACGGTGAAGGCCCAGCTCTCCCGGGGCCGCGCCTTCCTGCGCGACCTGCTGAAAGAAGAGGTGTGATATGGAACGGTACAAGAAGGCCAACGAGGGCATCCACGCCCCCGATGAATTGAAGAAAAAGGCCGCCGAGGATCCGGCCGCGTCCGGGCGGACGCCGAAAGCGGCGTGGCTCGGCGCGGCGGCGGCGATTTTAGTCGTGGCGCTGCTGGTGGGGGTCGTCCCCCGCCTGACCGGGGTGGGCCGGACGGGCGCGGGCGCGCCGGAGGCCGCCGCGGGGGCGCCTGCCCCCGGCGAGAACGGCTCCGGGGGAGACCCCGCTCCCGGCGGGGCCTCTGTGGGTGAACCCGCGGTCGGCGCGCCCCAGGCCGGGGCGCCGGGGGCGG
>CANQZJ010000003.1 GCA_947628315.1 uncultured Oscillospiraceae bacterium | reverse complement strand
TTACGCCTCCCATAAGACAAGTTATATCCCGTGGAGTTAATTATACATTATCTGCGACTGTTTTGTCAAATCAGAATCTGCTTTGTAAAAGGTGGCGCCGCCTTAATACAAACCGTTTTTTGACAACAAAAAACGCACCCCGCTATCAGGATGCGTAAGTCTTTCTGGCGGCTCACCGCCGCTGGCAAATCACACTAATATGGATACCAACTGCACCCCGTTCGGTTTTAGATGCCTTGAAATAAAGCTCTTTACAGCTTATTGTACACGATTATTATTTCTGCCCGGCTTGACAGACTGCTCTGTTGAGTCGGGCTTATTTGTTCTTTGGACACTTTCGATCTGTCCCTTGAACAGTATTCGTGTGAAAGATGGAGTAATCGTTTGCGAGATTGATATTCGTGTGCGAGATGCAGAATGAGTCAACTACGGTTTTTTCGAAGTTTTCCTTCGCATTTAAAAGAATAATGTTGTAAACTCACGAGTTGTATGATATAATGTCAAAAACAGTTGTTGCTTTCTTTTGCAACTTGATATTGATATTTTCAAAAAGGAGGATTCATTTATGGAAGTTTCTTACAAAAAGCTATTTAAGTTGTTGATTGACCGAGATATGAAGAAAAAAGATCTCCAAGAAGCTGCCGGATTAAGTTCTTCTTCCATTACTAAACTTGCCAAGGATGAGCATGTTAGTCTAGATATGATCATCAAAGTTTGCGAAGCGCTATCTGTTGATGTTGGTGAAATAATGGAAATAGTTTCTATTTCTAACAATGCGGAAACTCAGCAAAGATAATTGTTCTTATTTGCTTGTGAAAAGATAGGAGGAGCTTTTATGGATAATATCGTAAATGTCCAGAAATCGAATTATGTTGAAAAGAGAACCCCTTTAGATGAGTTAAATGATAAAAGCACCACATTTGATAGCTCATTGAATTATTCCTATGGCGTTTTAACGCTGCTTTCTAAGGCGTTTGCGTGTATTAAGCCGGCTTTTTACAACTATGGATACAGTCATTGGATGGAGTATAAGCACTCGGAAATTGTAATTTTCGAACCAATAAAAGCTTCTATAGTTGATGCAGAAGAAAAAATCAACGCCCAAAAGAACTTATACCTCGTTCGTTATATGGACGGGGGTGTAACAACTAACCCCAAAACAGGAGAAACGCAACCGACAATAGATTACGCTGTTCCCGTAGAAATACTCTTAAAATGCTCAAAAAAACAGTGCATGTGTCTTGAGATCGTAGAAAATTCTGCCATCATAAAGATGCTTCCTCCATCTGAAGAGAAAGGACTTAGCGAAAACATCTTGGTTGATAACAAAGAAATTAATGGAGATGTCATTTGTTTATTGAAGTCAAAAATATTTGCAGATATTGATAAGCAAGGGTTTGCTTATGCTTCAGAATTACCTGCCTATTTGGAAGAAGCTTGTGGTACAAAAGATATCCGACAATACGCCGCTGGTGTTAGTGCGTTTGTCAAGCAATATCTTGCCGATTCGTTTAGATATGAGTCAAGTTATTTGCATAATGGAAAAACCATCCCAGGAGTCATTCTGCCTACTAATTCCCAAAAAAACCTTATTGGGGATACAGAAGGCGAGTTTTTCTCAATAGATGTTTCTTCTCTTCTGTCCGAATTAGAAGCATTAACATCCGACACGGGTTTTTATTTAGCCTCTGCAATGCCTAACTTAATAGAGAAGCATTGTCATATCAACTACAAATCGGTTGCCAAAACCATTGCTGATTTTATCGGCAAATACTTATCCACAGGTTTTACTTTTGTCAAGGAAATTGATATGAATGGGAAAAAGATTCCCAATGTCATTATTCCTAATGACAGAGTTAATGATTTTGTTACAGAAAGAATCACTGTTGAATTAACTCAGGAACTCATTGGATCACTTGAAGGGCGAATTCAAGAAATAATAGATATTAACGGAGTTTTCCTTTGCTCTTTGTTCCCAAGTTTTATAAGGGAATTTGGAATAGAAGATTACCACGATTATGCAAGCAGTGTTGAGTCTTTTGTCGACACATTTTTGTCAGCAAAATTTATTGTAAAAAGAAATATAAAAATAGGCGGCAAGTACTATCCAAATGTTATTATTAACAAAAGTGTTATGCATAATGACAATCATAAAGATAATACATCTAGTAGCAATTCAAATGCATTTGCTACCCTAAATGATTTATTTGAAGCAAATGATTGGGAGGGATACTTGACATCCCCGTCCTTTAATCAAGCCGACACTTCATTGCTTTCGCTCAAATATATAAGAATGGGAATAAAATGTGCGTCTATTCTTTTGGATGGAGAGGATGCTGCAGAAATAAATCTAACATTATTTGAAAAAGAACTAATCACCAATAAGACATCGAAGGACTTTCTTAAAAAATGGAAAAAAGGATCAATCTTTAATGATAAAATTCTTGAGTCATACTCACAATCATCTATGTGTCTACTGTCCTTCCCTGATGATAAATTTAGAATCATAAAGATAATTAACGAATTAGGGCAGGAGACAAAACCGAATACAACGATTAAAAGCTTAATGCCGCGTTTTGAGACAACTAAAAATAGACTTGTTCCATATTTTTATGTTATTCGGCTCTATGCTAGTAATAGTTTGAGTGCAATAGTACAACTTGTATCTGAATACTGTTACTTTATTAAAGGTCTTTATAAGTTTAATGTTCAGAACATTCAAAGAAAAGTCCTTTTTGAAGAACAAGTCAATTATTTCAAATCTTTTGTTAAACTGGCATACGAACATATGGCCGGTCAGTCAATCCCACGCTCATTGAGGACAAATATAATATCTGTATTTTTTGATATTAAACAATCGGACTGTATAAAAGACTTTTTGAATTTCATAGATATGAACGAAGAATATCCGGAATGGAGAATCGTTCATTTTATTGAGTCTAATGCCTGGGATGAAGAACAGATAAAAGAGCTTTTTACTGACTTAAATCTCCAACTGATTGAAAAAAGTGTGGCTTTGGTTTGGGATCGGTATTCTAAAGAAAAAGAATTGTCAGAAGACTTTTTAGCCGTATTGTCATGGATAATTAAATATGGGAACAATAAAGTATTAGATGAAATAGTAACAATCCACAATCTTTCCAATTATACAAAAAAGCAAAAACAAATTGCACTCATTGATTCACTACAGCTTTTGTTAGAAAAAACAACTGACATAGGAACAAATTACAATTTAATTTATTATGTTGTTAATTCTGTTTTTCCGGACTTTTCCGCAAAAGACTATCCACAAATTGACGATTATCAAACTGAATGGGTGGCTTTGTCGAATAATTATTTCAAGTCATGTGTTGACGAATGTATGCCACTAACCTTGGAGAGTGAAGACAGGTTTATTAACCTTCTTTCTGTTTTTGCTTATGATCAAGAAAAAGAAATCGAACTTCAAACGCTTTACGGCGAATGGTTTGCAAATCAAAAAAGACTGAAAAACTGTACAACCGAGAATAAAATTGAAATACTAAATTCGTTATATGAAAAAGGCTGTTACTTTGCTTTTCAGTTAGTCTATGAAAACAATCTTAAGGAGTTTGGATACACAGAAGAATTGCGCGACTTGTATGTGAATTCGTTGATTAGATCGAATTTGTATAATAAAGCTATTCGCTTCACTTATGAATGTGAAGATATAACTAGTGTGACTCGTGAGAAATATATAGTAAAAGTCGTTGAGGCGAATTTTATAAAACATGGGTTCGCTCAAAGTGGTCTTGCAATATTCAATAGTGATTTTTCCGTTCAAGAAGCAATAGATGTTTTGATGCGTCATTTTGTATCCACAGACTATTCATTGATTCTGTCGCTCATAATCCTTTACGCGTCTAACAATGAATTGATAAAAAGCATCTATTTGTACTCCATTTTTCGAACTCACGCTGAAGTGGGATTTACCCGGGCGTACTCACAATTTCGTTCGACCTATTTGCGCCGCATTTCAGGAAACATCACAAATCACTACGAAGTTATGCAGCTGGCTTTTAATAGCTTGTCAATGTCAAGATTGTTGAGCTTTGTTAAATGGGCAGGAACAATATCAATACCAAATTATTCGGACTATTCTCCATCACATTTTTTCTCTGTGTTTTATGATGCTTTACTGAGGAACTCAGAAGATGCCAACACATGGGAGAAATCATATAATTATTTTACAATTAACAAAGAGAAGAATGCATGGTTAATCTGCGTTTGCGGCATGATTATGATGCATAAATTTGGCATACCATACAGTCCGTTAATACACGATTCGTTTGTTTCGATTTTGAGTGATATTTCAGGAGAAAAGCCCAAAAACCTTCTCGGTTTTTTATGTCAGTTTATAATTGAAAATGATGATGTGGCTTTGTGTAATCATTTGGGGCAGATATTAAACGACAATAACACAAAAACCCAACTGCTGGAGAACAGCCCATTGTATGGAAATAGCGAGGAAATAATCGATTCTTTCACTAAATTCTGTCTTGAAAAGCTTCAAGAAACCGGCAATAATCTCTTTTATGATCTTATTGCCAATCTCAAAGAAAAAGTCACAGAAAAAGATTTGCTTGTTTTATCACGCTATTCAAAAAACAAGAGTTTTATTATTAAAAAACTCTGTGAGTGTTATATGGAAAATACGGGTAAAGAAGCAGCAAAAGAATTGTTAAATCCAGATCTTTGGGAAAAAGCGTCTTATCAGGAAAAAGAAATATTCAGAGTTCTTGAAATAGTCTATGAATCAGATACTCTTTTGTTTGATGAATTTCCTGGATTGTTGAGCAACGAAGAGGAAGTACAAAGGTTTAAACAAGACTGCATTCGTATTATATCCGTATATCCTGATAGCAGTGCTTTTTTAAGATTCAATCAAGATTGCTTGAATCTTAAACACAAACTCTTAGTTTTTTCTGTTACACTTGGTGTTTTTTATAACGAAGACATTTATCAATCCTATTGGTTTGAGTATGACGCTTTGATAAATCAAGGCGTTTTCAATGTGTATCTCAAGTATTTAGAAAAATGCTATGAGGCTCAATTGGTATGGAACCCCTCTTATATCTTCGAGTACAAAACATGGCGTTATCTAAAGCTATTGATGATTGAAAGCATCCAATCAGACAAAATAGATGATACAAAAATAATACAACTCATGAAAGAGAATGGACACTATGAGCGTTTGATTTCCGAGGGGTACAATGAATTCAAACGAAACATTGAAGATTTATTCATAATAGATGAAATAGATGAAAAAGAGAAACATCAGCTACTCTTTGGATTAATTAGTGCTGATTTTTCAGGTTTTTGGGATCTCAATAAATCTTTTCTACTAAAACTATCATCAAAATCAATCGCTTTACTTAAAAGCATTCTCTTCGCATTAAACTACAGGGATATAAACGAAAGATTCTTTCAAAAATACATACCCCTTGTTGATAGAGTTAACAGCCAAGATATTGTTTCATTGGCAAGAACATTTTCTGATTCTGTTGCCCTTGCTTTTAATGAGTGGCTGTCAACTGATATAAAGAATCAAGAGCCAGGATTGTTTACTTCGTTAACAATTGAAGCAAATGCAGCGGGGAAATCCGGAGGAAATATCTGTGTCGAAAAAGTTTTAGAACTGGAAGAAAGCCTTTATAACACCAATAAGAGATTTATAAATGCAATTGTTTTTTCAAGGCAAATGCCTGGAAAAGTGTTTGACCGTTTAAGAATGTCTGCTATTGGTCGTGCCAAGGGATATTTTAACGAACGCTTTGAAGAATTGGCGAAATACTTAAACGACAATGGATATTCAATGGCAATGTCTCAATATCAATATCTCATTGTTTTAAAGTATGCAACAGAAAAGAAGCAGAAAGAATTAAGAGAATATCTGGATAAATTTGGAACGGGATTTCTCGAAAATGTTCCTGCCGACTGGCGTACAGATTCCTTAAAGATACTTGAATATGCTAAATCTGACAATTCAGAAGCTGTTTTCAAACCAAATTCGTCTTTTTATTATAGCGAATCGTATTTAGTGGAAACAAAAGACATTTCGTTCGTAAATTTAATTTGGCAGCACTACAAAAGCTATCATGTTAAAACAGATTTGGGATTAAATAGGCTAAACACAGAATATATCGTCAATGGAAAGATCGATATTCATGATCGTATATCCAATGGACTATCTTATTTCCACTCTGTTGGAATAAACGGCGAAAACTTTGGAATTGCAATCGAATTCGGATTCTTGCTGATTTCTAAAGAGTCAACCAATATTTCTGCAAATCATAAATTTGATGTTCTTGTTGATTTATACAATCAACAGAACTATCTGTCACAATTGCAGAAGGAACGGCTTTTTGAATGCTTTACTGAAATTTATCGCGAGTTTAGTATTGATATCTGGATAGATAACCAAAAAAAAATATTAGACATTATTTCTCTGAATACTGCAGAAAATGATGTAATTGAGGTTCAAAACCTTATTAAACATATTCGAGAGAGCTGCCCGGAGTTTGATGAGCCTTTCGCACTCCGTGCAACAGAGCTCCTATATGTGCAGTTGCGAGAAATCGCTTATATCGGTAGCTCTGCATACATAGGTGCAATTAAAGCTGCAGTATCAAGACGCATAAAACAAATTGAAAGTGGCAATAGATTAACTGTTTGTATAGAAAACAAAAACGGGCTCCTTCAGGATGGTTGCGTTTATTTCCAAATCAGGAACACCGGTTCTGTAGCTGTCGATCTTCTGGTTAACTGCGACATAGTTTTGACGGCAGTTTTACCAAACAATCAACCATCCAAATACAATGTTACAGTTTCAAATATTCGGGAATTAAGAACTGGATGGATGACTGGATGCGTACAAGACATCAATAATCTTAGTAAAAGATGTAGTATCGGAGACTGCATTAAAATTATAATTGAGGTGAAAATTAACGACAAGATTATAACAAGATCAACTTCATTACTTAAGATAGCTGAGCCGGTTCTTTTAAAAGCAAGACCCCGTCCTGGATATGAAGTAAAATATGCCGCAGGAGAAACAGACAAGAACAGACTATATGGTCGTGAAGAAGAACAAGAAGATATTGCTTACGCAATAGATTCAGGTAAAGTTGTTATTTATGGCCCTTCTCGCATAGGCAAAACATCGCTTTTGAATTGGATACGCTATAATTTAGCTGCGGAGCGAGGTAATATTATCACGGTTCTTTTAGGTGGAGAACGCGGAAAAGGAAAAGAAAGCGACTATACCGAATATTTTTATGACAGCAATCGCAAAATTCTTTATGACGACAAGAATCGCACGGAAGTAAATAAATCTCTTTCCGAGTATCTTTTGATAGACACACTAAAATATGGATTGACTGACGAAAGATTTGGCAAAGCTAATTTTGATGCTGATATTATGAAAAACCATAATTTGCTTAATCAGATTAGCAGTATCCTTGAGCAGGAAGAGCCTATAGAATTCCGATATCGTCAAATTGACTCTGTCCTCAAGTCTTGTAGCAGCGAGATATGGATTCTGTTTGATGAATTCCAGCAAGTCGTTGAACACTGGAGCAACCTCAACGACAATGAACCAGTTGAGTTTATTCGTTTGTGTGAGAGTGTTAATGAGATTGATATCACAAATATTAAGTTAATTTTCTGCGGTTCGGATGAGTTGCTTCGTCAAATGGTACTAGTGAGGCAAAACTCTGTCTGGCGCAAAAAAATTCTAAATACGGCTGGACAAGTTCGTATAGGGCCAATTAAAGAAACATCGTCTAGTGTTTCAGATGACCCATTCAGAAGAATGATTTCTGAGGATAATACGGTAATTAACCCTGGAATTATATATTCGGCAGAAGCCTTGACTGCAATTTGTGTATATTCTGCAAGAGTACCTATGTATGGAAAAGAAATCTGCAATACTATATTAGAAAATGTTAAGCAGATGGGCTCGGAAAGGTTTAGGCGCAACGTCATTTACTCTTATGATGTTGCCGAAGCGACACAAATGCTTGCAACACAAATGCTGGATGACATAAGAAAAAATGATACAATCACCAGCGGAAGAAACGAATATAACACTTCGCGTATAGTGCAAATATTCGATGCTGTTACAAAAGGTCTTGATGACGATACAGATAAGCAATACTTATGGTACATGGCTAATTGGTTTATCAACAATCCTTCAAGAGATAGATTCCCTTATTCCGAATTTGAGGAATCCTCTTCCAGAAGATTAGTCTATGGAGAAGATGCGTTGCTTGATTCTCTAACAATTGCTAGGGAACGTGGAATTATTAACGGGAATGAACGAAACGGATATGTGTTTTCAACCGTATTCTATCATAATGCGTTTTGCGGAACGGTTAATAATTTAAGAGAAAACAAAATATTCATTTACTCAACGAATGAAGGAACAAAAAATGAAGAGATTAGCAACGATACTTTTGTTTCGGATTTAGAGGCGGTAAAGCAAATTTTTGGCAGTATGGATGAAGAATCTCAAGAGTGGGCAATTGGAGGAATGGCTTTATCCGCAAAATCGCCTAATATCAGAAAGAAACTGAAAGAAATAGCAGGAAAGAGTTACGAAGGTGATGATCGCAGTATAACAGTAAATGCTCAAAATATTACCAATACAATAAATGGTATTTTTGCTGCTGGTACAGATTTTTCACAGATAGTTAGCAATTTGCAAAGCTTACCACGCCTAAATACTTATTCAGGTGATAACGGAATCCCACTTTTGGAAGAACTCGAAAGCGATGATTCCGTGGTTGTGGCTGAAGCAGAAGCCAAATTAGAATCAACTACCAGTCAAATGGTGTCGGATTATCTTTCTGCTCTTGTATCAAATAATGATGCGCCGGATGAGTTTTGCGTATGGGAAATGCTTAGAATCTCCGAGCTGACATATAGAGATATATCGAAGAAAATAGTCCCTTCGTTTATGGCAGAATTGATTCTTGCTGCAAAGCTGGATTATATATTTGATCTTGCAAAGAGTGATGAAGCTGAACTCGATCGTAGTCCAGTTTGTATTATGTATTGCAAAATTCTTGAAAAAGTTCTAAGGTTCTATCATACGAAGAAATACCAAGTATATTTTCCTGACAATAGTTGTGAGAAAGACTGCTTATTTGGAGATCTGACGACAATGAAAGAAAAAGATCGTATAGCGGTACAGAATAAAATCTTATTAGGCAGTTTCCTATATCCAATTAAGCCAGGAAAATATAACGAAGAAACTGATTGGGTTCATATTCCCAAATTACAAAGAAGTGACTGGAAAAAACACAGTAAAATGCTCAATCAGGCCGTCTCAATACGCAACAAGTCTGCACATGGTAATTCGAACGGGAATATTGTGGGAATAACGCAGCTTGAAAAATTAAAAAGACTTCTTTTTAGTGATGACGGTGTACTCAACATCATAGGATTATCTGAAGAATATTAATTTGATTCTATATACGTTCATTTATTGTCTCAGAGCAATGCAATTATAGAATCGCATTGCTCTGAGACACCTCAGTATTAATTTTCATTTGTAAAAAACATCCTTTGGAGGGATAATCATGGAGATGACGGAAGTTATTCAATATAAGAGCTGTTTTACAGACTTAACATTCAGACATGTGTCAAAATGCTTGCAGGCATACGATTCCGGTGAGTTGTTGTCTTCTATCATTTGGGGTGCAGTGTTTGTTGAAGCTTTATTAAAGGATATCCTTTTTGAACTCGACAAAAAAGAGCATGATGTTGAACTGAATCAGCTAATAAGAGATTTGAACTATTTTATTCAAAACAGAAACGATGTTTTGCCAAGTAAAAACAAGAATATGTTTCGGGATATCCACAACAGATGTAATGAAATTCGAAACAAAAGAAATCGACTTGTTCATGATACCGGAGTCGAAAGAGGTTCCTTAGAAGTTGACGCAAGAGATGTACATGAGAATATACTTCAAATAATAAAGCAATATATCAAAACAGATATCGCCAAGAAAAAGCAGCAAGAGAATAAAGCGGCTAATTACCGGGGAACCGATGTTACAGAACCGACTTTCCCGATTTTTATCAGTTCTATTACTCCACATACTTTTGAACAAGGAGATTTTATTAATTCGTTTTGCGATAAATTAAGAGAAATAGGTGTAAAACCGATCAGATGCGTTCTAACAGACTTCGATAAAAAAGATCCTATGGGAAAAGTCAGAGATACTATCGAGGCTTGCAATGCTGTGATTATTATCGGACTTGAAAGAAGTCATGTGTATTATTACAGAGACAAAGAAGGCTCAATGTACGAATCTGAAAGCGTTCACAGAAAATACACTTCGGGATGGTTACAAATTGAGAGCGGAATCGCAATAGCATTAAAGAAACCTCTGTTTGTACTGTGTCAAAAAGATATTCACAGTGATGGAATATTTGACAGGTCGTGGAATTCATATTTGCCCATAGAAATCGATATGCCTTTGGATATTGATCAACAGAATGTTGTGATGATGCTTCAAAAAATCAGAGAGTTTGTTGCCAATTATAAAGAATGAGTAATTGTGGCGAACCATCATATTGTTAACTTGAGGTTTGCGTTCCCCATTATTTGTAGCATTTTTCTTGACTTTTGCCTTTTTTCTGCTATAATGAATTTGGTTCGACAGGATTGTCCTTCTTGCTGAAGTTTTGTGATCTTATAGGCTTTATGCCACACAAAAAACTTAGGAGGAAGAACAATGGACTACTCAATTATCGACTATGTGTACAAACACGCAGCGGATTGGGGGATTGACCCTGTCGCAACCGGGAGACAGCTTAAGGAGCTTCGCCGTCAACACAATCTCACTCAGAAGGACTTGTCCGAACTGTTTGATTATTGTTACGATACCTCGGCGACAAGGGAGTACATCAGCATTCTTGAGAGCGGAAAACAAATTCCCTCGATTCATTTTCTGGTATTCCTTAGTGAGCTTTATGCCTGTTCTCTCGACGAGCTGGTCGTGAGCTATCGGCGCTCTTATGAGTCCGAGGATCGGGATCAGCCCGTCCCTTTAGTTAATTACATATTTTATATATTTGGACGAATGTATGCGTTTGCATATGTTCGTCTTTTTTTGTTATGTAAACTCAAGGATTGCCAAATTCTCTTTTCAGAAGAGTATATTAGAATCATAGATTTTCGAGGAGGTTCCAGCCATGAAAATTTCCGAAGAAGTTGTTTTCCTGGAAGAAGCTTTTGATGTGCTTAATGAAAGGTATTTTGAAAGTGCACTTTCAAGACCGGCGATTACAATCCAATCAACACCTCGTGCGCACGGTCATTTTACTCCGTATGATGCTTGGGATAACCGTCATGGATTAAAGCTCAAGGAAATCAATCTCGGCGCCGAGTCACTTCGCCGACCTGTGTCTGAAGTCATTGCCACATTAATGCACGAAATGGTTCATTACTATTGTCATGTTCAAGGTATTAAAGATGTTAGTCGCGGCAACACATACCACAATAAACGTTTTAAAGAAGAAGCCGAAAAGCGAGGATTGATTATCGGCTATTCTGCCGGCGTTGGGTACAGTTTGACACGACCATCTCAAAGCATGGCGGATCTTGTTCGTGATTTAGGCTGGCTGGATAAGCTTCAATTATACCGTAACCCAGAATACAAAACTTCTGCTGACAGTGGCAAAAAAGGCAACGGTGAAAAAGAAGGACCAGAAAACAAGAAAAAGTCTTCAACAAGAAAATATGTCTGCCCTAAATGCGGATTGAGCATTCGAGCAACAAAAGAGGTTCATATCGCCTGCATTGATTGCGGAAACATTCCGATGGAATCTATGTTAGAGAAAGAAAAAGACGGGGTAAAGACAAATTTTAAATAAAGATGGCAAATGTAAACCACAGGTTACGTACAGCTATTATCGAATATGAGATAATAAGTTCACAAAGATCAAGGAGGAATTACCAATGAAAAAGATCAACTCATCCGTAAATCATAAAGACCGTATTATCTGCGTAGCCCTGCCCGGTGAACTCGAATTCTATTACCAGGCATTCGGTAGCAGAGAGAGAATTGCACTTTTTAAGGGCGAAGACGACAAAGCAATCACTTTTTCCGGCTCTGTATTCGCTTACTTTCGTGATAAAGGCATCGGCCACGACAAACGATCAGGCTATAGCCTTACCATCAGAGAGCTTTACAGTGCAGACAAGGGTCATTACCGCAATCCAAAGCTGTCAAAGCTTTTTTACAGATTAGCTGATGCGATAGACACTGCGCTTGGCGAGAATGTCAAACAGAAAGAACAGGTCAAGCTGCATCAGAAGCCGACAAAAAAGAACGATAAAGTTTATTATGATGACCGCGAGTTAGCGGCTTAAGAAAGGAGATATACATTATGAAAAACTACGAACTTGGACAGAAGACCAAAAATGTCACCATTATTCCTAATTTTATGCTTAAGCTTATCGGAAAACTTGACGCAAGGAAGGGCATCGGAGTGGCAGAAGCTCATTTAAGGCGTTACTTGGACAAGTGTGAATCTATCGAGAATGAAGAGTGCCTTGTGGCCGAGAAGTTTCTCAAGAGTACACGTAACGATGGCGCACAGCAACTTGCAATTATCTCCAAGCAATCAAAGATGATCCCCGAAATGCCAGGCTCGGTTGAAGAAAAGCATGCCTGGGATGTATTGGAAAACAGGAGAAGGGCGCAAGCCGTTAGTAATGCTCATTCCGCCGTTGAAAACGCGAGGGCTCGTCTTTACGAAATCAACGAAAAGATAGTAAACGGCGGTACGATTCTCGATGAACGCATCTCAAGAATGCGTAAAAGAGCCGGTGCCAAGATGGATGCCTATCTGAAAGGACTTCGTGCAGGCGGACTTCATGAATTCGACCCCGGAATTGACTATTCCGACAAGCCAAGAGTTCTTTATTACGAGAGACACAAGCGCCTTGATAAGGCGATTGAGAATGCAGCAATTGTCCCTGAATTTGAGGAGGTAGTATAAATGGGATTTTTTGATAAGTTTAAGAAGACAAAAACAGAAAATATCACCGGAATGCCGGAGATGCATGAGGTTACCTTAACCAAAAGCTTCCCTCACGCCGATCTTGTGCCTGTTGAGTACAAGCATACCATGAAATTCTATGAGGACGGTTTAGATCCACTTACATACGAGCGCGAACGCATCAAAGGACTGCCTGCCGACTGGCTTATGAAGGACAAGCGTATTCCGGCAATCAAAGCCGATTCCTACAGAGAGATAGAGATTGGCAGACGTCAGTTTATTAACCACAACTACTCCATTCAGACTATCATCGATCTCTTGAACGGCGATATTGCCAGAGCGAATGATATGATTTTGAGACTGGACAAGGAAATTGCCGAATATACAGCAGAAGAAAACAAGCTTCTTTCGCTTAAGAAATGAGGAGGATTGACAATGCAGAACTTAACGATTAACCCTATCAAGGCAACAGCATTCGGCACTATAGATGACCGCAGACAGTTGCTTAACAAGAAAAGTTTTAAGGACATCGTGAACATCGGATCTATAGTCACCGCATTCTTCATCATCGCTGACTTCATCCCACTTTACATCAAATGGACAGCCGTTCAGCAGGATAACTGGTACTTCGTTGCACTTTTGGCTGCGGCCTCAGCGGTTATCCTCGACTTGCCGATGTTCCTTGCAGGAAGAGTGCTGCGTGAGTATCTGGACGGACTCAGAACAAAAAGCTCCATGCTTTCAATCGTCATCCCTGCAGTCGTTGCTTTTTTCGTCGCTTACATACCGTTTCTGATTTTCTCTCTGGCTACAAAAGACGCCACCTTCGAGGAAGCATTGCCGCTCGGTGTGTCAACAGTTTTTTCCTTTGACAATGTGAGTAACGAAGCGTCAAATCCAATGTCAGTTACCATTGCGGCTATATTTTGCGCTGTGGTTCCCCTCGGGACGTCCATTAGTTCACTTGTGGTCGGTCTGAGTACATTTAAGCCCATTGAAGAAAGGCTGAAAAAGTTGGCTTTAGTTAGAACTCTCGCTGAGGAGCATAGAACCGCACTTATTGAAGGCAATGCGCAGCTTTCCGAACGTGAAGAGCTTCTTAAAGAAAGAGAAGAGAAGTTGTTTGAAAGCTTTAAGCGTGAAGTTTATGCGCAGGAACAGATTCGCATTCAGGCATATGAGGAAGCTCTTGAGGAATGTCTTGACGCCGATGGCATACTCAGGGTTACCGAGAATGCGTTTGATTTGCTCGAGAGCACCGGTTTCGACAGTATATACGCTATTTCAAATGAGGATGAACCTGAAGATCCGGTTGTCGAAGAATCAAAAGGCGTAAAAAAATTAATCGATGCCGGAAACTCATTCAACACAATAGCTTGAAAAGGAGATTGATACTATGAAAAAAATAATTTCTGTTGTTTTAGCACTTACGCTTTCATTGACACTGTGCGGTGCCTTATCCGCATGCACGACTACAACCAATTCGGTCAACGAGTCTCTCGCTCTTTCGTTTGTGCTCGGCGTCAGGAGAAACTTCCCCGGAATAAGCTCTAATGCGCAGAGCATTTATGATTCGGTACTTGAAGCTTGTACCAACTACGGTGAGGTATCCTACGCCGTTGTCGAGGGAACTCCCGAACAAACCAAAACAATTACGCTCGAAAAATCCGACAAAAATCTTTCCGATGCAAAAATCAAGGAAATTGCCAAGCGTAACGCAAGCGGCATTGTGAACGGCTTTGCGTCGCTTAAAGCCGAAACGCCCGAAGTTGACACTCTTCAAACGATAAGGCTGTCTGCCAACGTACTTAAAGCGTCAACTATCGGCAACAAAAAATTAGTTGTTTTCGACAATGGTCTTTGTACTACGGGTCTTCTTTCCCAGCTGAAATACAATGTGCTTGCAACCGATCCGGATATTGTTGTTGATAAGCTTGAGCAGTTGCATTCGCTTCCCGACCTTGAAGGCGTGGAAGTATTATGGATAGGTCTCGGATGTGTAAGCGGCGAACAGCAAGTAATACCGGATTCATACAGATTCAACCTTGAAACATTATGGAGAACAATTATCGAAAGATCAGGCGGAAACATCACTTTTGACTCAACACCTGTCACAGGTGAGGAAAGCGAAGGCTTGCCGCATGTGAGTGTTGTTGAGTTCCCATCTGATGATCTTGGGTTAAATACGGTATCCGTTACTGATACGTCTGTGTATAAGCTTGATGAGGGCACATGTAAATTTATCGGTGACAAAGCGGAACTTGTCGATACTGCAGCCGCAAAGAAAGCAGTCGAACCTTTTGTAGAGCATCTCAAGTCCAATCCCGATGAAAAAATACTCATCGCAGGAACTACAGCCAAAGTCGGCAATGGTGACGGCATTGAATTGTCATATCAAAGAACGCAGACGGTCAAGAAAATGCTGATTGACTCAGGCGTTAAGGAAGAACAAATCGAATGCATTGGATTAGGCTGTACAGACAATTGCCTGCGTGTGGAGGACCACAATGCCGACGGAACTCTTAATGAGAAGATGGCGGCACAAAACAGGGCGATTTACATCATCCTTGCAGACAGTTCGACTGCTCAGTCGCTGAAAAGTACATGACGTAACATCGGCATTTCGCATACAGCCGTTGGATATTAACGGTAAACAACGGCTGTATTTATATGTTCTGTTGGAAAAATTGGATAGTGAGCAGTCTATACCGCTGGATAATGACCGTTTTATAATTATGGCATAGAGTCTGGAGGAACTGCAAAGTAATCTTACGTAAAGAGGTGTCAATTATGTACCAAACCGTTTTACTCATCTTATACCTTGCGATACTGATTCCTTCAGTGACGCATTTAATACGCTACCGGGAAATTCCTTCTTCGAGGAGGCTCAGCGCAGGACTGGGAACGGCGGGTGTGCTTCTCTGCCCCATATGCGCAGGCTTTCTTTGCGAGTTGCTGACCTCTTTACTTAGCGTCGGTCTGTTTCTGTTGATAATTCTCTTTGGAATCGGACTTATGATAAAGTCGATTTTCAGATAGGAGGACTGTTATGGACGACACATTAAACCTTCTTGCATACGGTGGAATCGCGGTTCTAGTCATCCTTTTGATTCTGTTTGAAATCAAGGAAGGCAGAATCGGCAGGGGGCATACACCGCAGAACGGAGGTTATGAATATTACACCGAAAGCGGTGAGACGCTCAAGGTGCGTCATGCCTTCGGCTCCCTGTATAAAGTGTATGTATTCGGTTACTGCCCGGTGTCAACAAAGAAAGATCGGTTTGGTGTTTACTTTCCGGTTCGAGCACGCTCGGCCTCGGAAGCTGAGTACCTTATAGACGAGATATATAGAAGAGGAGAAAATCCTGCCTCATGAGTAAGGACCATGTATCAAGTGACTTTTCCCGCTCAAGCGGATACAAGTCGGATCTAGAAAAAGCCGAAACTGGTCCAATGGTAAAATCAGTTAATACATCCTTCGGCAGCAAGAACCATAATGCATATATTATGCGCTCCGATGGGACACACGAACACTTTTATTATTCGCCAAAAACGCAGAAAAGCGGATGGCACGGTCGTAAATATCCGACCAGGAACAATCATCCTGATCAACAAACAAGAACAAAAACTGAAGGAGCTAAAAGTATGGATAAAAACAACAGTTTCTTTGAGAGCATTAAAGCGGACAAAGCTACCCTTGCCAGATTAAATGAAGTATCAAAGAACGCGGCAAAAAACGCGAACACACAGACTGGAAAAAAGAACGGAACTGATAATGGCGGAAGAGAACGCGGAGATACCGGTCCATTGAGTCAGGGACGGGAATCCGGAAATAAGGGCGGTCCAGTACCATCCCAAAGTCAATCATCATCCGATGGACATTCATCTGCCGGGAAAGCGGAGTCATCTTCGGGACACAGTTCATCCGCATCGGGAGCGCATTCAGCCGGAGGCCATAGTTCGGGCGGTCATTCCTCCGGCGGTCATGGAGGAGGGCACTGAAATGATAAAACAAGTGCTGGAAGGTCAAACAATTCAGGACACTATTCCAAGACTGGAGCCACCTTTTCAAGAGCCGGTCGTAAGGCTTGAAAACGGACTGGTTTTCGATGAACAAATATTTCAATGCCCGACGGCAATTCTCGGCTGCGTGGGCAGCGGAAAGACGTTCCTCCTCGACAAAATGATGAAGCAGATACTGGAAAGTGCAGACAGGCTTCAAGAAAATGTTTACATATTCTGTGCTAAACCGGATTTTTTGAAATATAAACGACCTCAGGATATTGTTGTTTCGGTTGCCGATACAGGTGATCCCAAGGGGTGTTGGAATCTGTTTCTGGAGATGAAAAATTCAAGGGATCCGGAACAAACAGCAAAACTCATCGTATCTAGTTTGCTGCAGGATCAGCAAAGCACACAGAACCCATACTTCGTTAATTCGGCCAAAGATGTTTTGTTTACGGTCATTATGGCCTGCTATGAGGAAGGTCTTGAAAAAGGGTATCTTCCTACTAACGCATATCTTTATGATTTCTTTGAAAAAGTATCATTAGATCCAGAGGATGAAAATTCATGGCAAAACCTTGCTGTGATAAAACCTCGCAGATTTGCACATCTTAATGACTATTTCGGCAACGGTCTTGAGCAGGGATACGGAACGATCAGTGAAATCAGAACGCTTCTGTTTGAAGCATTATGGGGATCGTTCTGTACCGATAACGGAGAATTCTCAATAATAGACTCACTCAAGCGCGGACGAAGAGTGTTTCTTTACTACGATCATGCAAGCAGTTCAAACGCTAGTATAAAGATTTATAAAACGCTGTTGGATCTTCTTTTTAAGCGTATTACCGATCCGGCAAATAAGCGTAGATGCTGGGTATTTCTCGATGAATTTTCAATACTGCCGCGCACAGAGCAGCTGATTGATTGTATGAGTTTGGGAAGAGAAGCGGGTCTGAGATTAATCTGCACTCTTCAATCCGCCCAGCTCCTTACAAGACATTATAAAGAAGACGAAGCAAAAGCTCTGATAAGTCTTTTCCCAAATATAATCTGCCTCAAAGTTCAAGACGCACTGAGCCGCAAGGTGATTGCCGACAGATATGGAGAATGTCTAACTTCCTATGCTTTTCAAGGACCTATGCAAAAAGTTATCCCTCACACGGAATACAGACCAGTAATTGCTGATTATGATTTTACGATGATCCAGAAAAAAGGCGATGCCCTCATGAGTATCCCAAATTTGAGCGATTCGCCGTTCTTCTATCACGGCTGGAGAAAGGAGCTTGAAAACATATGAAGAACACTTTCAGACCATCCGAAATTCCGGCACTCAGCGCGCCGGTAACATCATCAAATCTTCGAAACGCAAAAAATCACCCGGCAGTCAACCTCGGTAGCTGCACACCGTTTCAGCTTTTTGAAAGCACAGGAGTTTCACCTGCCGGTACGGTATGCATCATCGGCAATCCCTCAAGAGGAATCGGGACAGCCAAGGCACTTATCCGTCGCAGCAGAAAACCTTTTCTCTTCCTTGGAACTGGTGCGGACAGCAATTCGCCTTTTTCCACATTTAATCCGGATTGGACTCTTAATTCAGCGCAGGAAAAGCTGCCCGGTGGCAGTGGAGCTATATATTTCAAGAGAAGTGTTGAGGCTTATTCAGATATAGAATATTACTTGGAAGACTGGGGGGAGACTCATTTCATAATTGCTCATCTCGGAACTGGTTTGCAAGTCGGAGCAGAGCTGATGAATAAGTTCAATGCAGTCGATCAATCTCTGCTTTTCTGTGAAACCGTCCCCCGGAGTCTTCGCAACGCTGAATCAAGAACCTTTACTCCATCAGAATTTCTAAAGCAAATCAGCTACCTTATTGTATTCTCTTCAGGAGTGGAGACAGAAGATCTCATCCAGCTTCTTCCTAAATATGAATATGAGAAAATAACAAATACCATGGGAGTCAACACATTCAGGACCCGTTCAATTTTTCATCCGTTTCACAGCCATCGAGGTCACGGATTAACAGCAAGTCAATCCAGAACCTTGGAGTTCAATAAAAATATGTTTGAACACCAGGATTTACATCGGTTGTTTGCGGTCGGAATTGTGCTCATATATAACGCAGAAAACAACACCGTGTTTCTGGCACGAATTATTTGAAAAAGGAAATGATACCAACGATAGAAAATAACTATATTACAACAATAAATGAGATTTTTTCAGATAACAGAATATCCTTTAGAAGAATAGATTTCAAAAATGGGGCTCTGTATTTTTGTACGACACCATTCGGGCGGACATTTAATCTTCAGTTGAAAAACAATCAATCAATAAAGATTTGGAGTTTTGTTGGTTCCGTTTCTGTGAAAAACATCAATGTTCGATATGTGTATAAAAAGCCGAATGATTCTTCTCTGACTGTCGGTATCGAGGTTACAGATGAAGGCGATATAAGCTTCTATGTGCTGCAAGTTTTAGATATAAAGCACCCAAAAAGTAGAATTCGTTTGTTGATAGAGAGCTATTCAAAAGTAATATCTGATACTGTTTCCCAAGCCGCTAAAGTGTAAACCCACGGTGTATCGCGCTGGAAGGATATAGTGCTTATAATTAAACTACAGAATAAAAATTGAAAAAACGACAAGGAGAAATTATATGGCAACAGTATTTAAAAACAACAAGTTTTTTCCGCAAAATTTCTATTTGAACTGCAATAACAATTTGGAGATTGATATCTATGCCGGAACAATCTGTTCCGAAGCAGTACAATTGTCACCGGGAAGTTTCAATGGAGAAATGCCTTATTTCAAGTTTTATCTTCGTTATTGCCCTCCTTATGAGCATGAGAAATATAGCGGCTTGAGACGCCTGCAGGAAGCGGCGCGTAGCAATACCAGGTTTAAAGATGAATACAGAGGATATATATTGATAGATATTTCTGAATGGAAAGGACATTTAACAGAAGAACTGTTTGCGGATGTCACAATGTCATTTTTAAACGATATGTCAGGGTACTGGAAATACATATTTGCATCACCTGGATGTGAGCTTTCCGAAGATGAATTAAGTGTTTTGCAAAGGTTTTTTAGAGTTAAAGAGCTGGATCATATTTCTTTTTCCAATCCCGATTTGTACAAAACTTTTTTTGATTCAATAGATAATAACCACGGAATTCATTTGTCATCTTTGACGCAGAACTTGTTTCGCCGATTTATTCCTCAAAAAGTCATGAGGACAAAAGAGTCTGTCATTGCTATCGAAAATGATTTTAAGTCGTTTTTTGGGCCCCAAACAAATGTGAGAGCGGAGATGATGGCTGATTATCTAAAAAATCCGGATGGATTTTGCTTCGGCTTTATTTCAGAACAAGATATGAAAATAATTCTGCGCATAAACAAAGAGGAGATTACATTATGAAAAGCAATGAAGCAGTTTACAGAGAATATATTCATCCGGACGCCAAAATCAACTGGACATCTGATGAAGATATTATGAGAAAACTTTTATCGGTTAACCTTTTTGATAACAAAAGAATAGAAAAAGGAGGTCTGCCGATTATTTCTGATGGAAAAAACGCAGCGGTTGATACATCTGATTCTCACTGTATTATTTACGGAGCGAGCGGATTTAAAAAGAGTATATGCGTATTTATGCCTTTAATATGCACTTTGGCTAAAGCCAGTGAGAATATGTTCATCACCGATCCGAAAGGGGAACTGTATAAACGTACAGCAAATTACTTAAAACGTATGGGTTATAGAATCCGTGTTTTAAATTTTCGTGATTATAACGGTGAAGGATATAACCCTCTGTCTTATCCAACAAAGCTGTATAAAGCTGGCGAAATCGATAAAGCAACTACAGTATCCAGTAACCTCGTAGCGGCTTTGGCTCAGGAACAATTGGACAACAGCAAGGTGGATGTTTTTTGGCCGAACACAGCTATGGCAGCAAATAACGGTATCCTCCCGTTTATGTATTCTTCATATCCGAATCCGGACGCTGTAAATTTCATCAGCTTGGCTGATTATTACACAAATCGTACAGCAGGATATCTGAATGAGTATGTGAATCAGGAATCGGATCTTGCAAACGCAGCGATGCAGAATCTGCGTACGGTGTTGTCTGAACCGGAAAAGACACTAATGTCAACTTTAAGTACCTGTTCGAGTTTTATTCAAAAGTTTATTCAAAACGACCATCTAGCGCGTATGCTTGGTCACAGTACTTTCGAATTGGAAGAGTTAACAGAAGAAAAAACAGCTTTTTATGTCATCACGGATGATTCCAGTACGGTGTGTGATCCTATTGTTGGCATTCTGATATCTCAAATACAGAACATATTGATCGATAAAGCTTTCCATTCAAAATCAGAAAAACTAAATACCAGAGTCAATTTCGTGTTAGATGAGTTTTGCTCTTTTCCAATACCTAATATGTCCGCCGCGCTTGCGACACACCGGAGTAGGAACATCCGCTACTACTTGTGCTGCCAAGCAATAGATCTCTTGGAAAAGCGCTATCCGAATTATAAGAATATGATGACGAACTGTGCGACATCCATTTTCCTAGGTTCTACTGAAATTGAATTGCTGGAAATGATAAGCAAGCGCTGCGGAACAACGGAAATAACAATGTCAGGGCACGAAGAACCATTGATTTCTGTACCAGAACTTATGACATTGAAAAAGGAATGGTACTCCAAAGAAGCAATCTATCTGAATTTGGCATCCGGCATACGTTATTGCACATCGCTTCCATCCATTGAGAAATATGAAGCTTTTTGCAACTATGGTGAAGCTGAACTGCCGAATATTACACATCCCCCAGTGTGCTTCTATTCTTTCGTCGATCTAATGAGGGATGTTTCGGACGGCAAAGCAAACAAGCCATTCCATTCCATGAAAAAAAGCTTCCCGAAAGCAGAAACCGTTCGCAAAAGAATTACGCGAAAAAAACAAACGAATAAATCTGATGACGGTATGTTGGATGAGGATCTAAGGAAAGAGCTTGAAGCAAAGTTTGACGAGTTATTCGGAGCACTTGAAGATGAGGAGGATAACTAAATGATTCCATCGGTTATTAGCGTGTCAAAAGCCGGGAAAGAAGGGCTTGATCTCTTATCTTATGATTTCACTAAGAACAGAAAAATCTACCTGTTCTCTGAAATCACAGATGAAATTGCTATGGAGATAATTGCTCAACTTGAATATCTTGACAGCAACGGGACAGAGGGCATAAAGATATATATCAACAGCCCTGGGGGTTCCGTTTCTGCAGGATTTGCGATTGTGGATGCAATAAAACGTTGTCGATGTGGAGTGTCAACGATTTGCACCGGCACGGCTGCGAGTATGGGAGCCTTTATTCTTTCCTGCGGCACTAAAGGCAAACGTTATGCTACACCATTAAGTGAAATTATGATACATCAGCCTTTAGGCGGCGCACAGGGACAGGCATCGGATATCCAACTGGCAGCAGAACACATTACAAAAGTCAAAAACAAACTTCATAGAATTCTTTCGGAAAATACCAGTCAGAATATAAAAACAATTTCCCAAGATTGTGACCGGGATTTCTGGATGGCTGCAGATGAGGCATTGAAATACGGTATCATAGACGAAATACTCGGTTAAAGTTAGTAATTAAAAGATTGGAGAATTCTACTTGAGAAATTCATTCAAAATACTGCTCAAAATAGACAAGATCAAACGGCTCGCTAAAAAGAATGAAAAGAAAATTAGAAAACTGGAAAGAACGCTTGGTAAACTAGCGGCTGAAAAAACGGACATATAAGGCATCTGCGTTTTACTGAGAAATAATCTTCCATTAGAAGCTGTAATCTGTCTTGGTGCATTTTACTAGATAGGAGTTTATCGATATAAAAGCGATTGTAATCACCGGCTCTGCTGCATCAGGAAAGTCAAAGATTATTTACAAGTTGGCATACACACTAACAAACAAAAGCTTTACTGTTTTTGTTTTGCCCGAAACAGCCACAGAACTTCTTGAAGCGAGATTTGATTTTCAAAAAGGCTTATAAAAAGCCGAATGTAATCTCTTGGTTTATAGAGTATCGGATTGCAATCGGTTATACTTGTATTAGACGAGGCGAAACATTCATCTGAATTTCAAGCCTGTGGTCTCAAAATGCTGATAATGCTTCATACCATAACGGTAGTAACAGGATCTGTAAAGTGCTGTAAGAATCGCAAATGTAATCCACGGGTTTATAGAGCATTCTGTCATTATCAGTTATACTAAGTACAGACAAAGCGAAATGCTCGTCATAACAAATCCTAAGGAAGGAGGAAAACAAACCGTGTTTGATATTCATGAAGTATCCGAAGTTGAAGCCACCGGTTCCCTTTGGGGCTCGGCAATCAGCTGTGCGTGCACATGGGGCGGAGTTTATCTGCTTTATCTCGCAGCCTGCTGCTAATCAATGCAATAATTTCGATACGAGAGGAGGTGAATTCAATGGCATACAAGGATAATGAAGATTTCCAAAATGATTACCCTAACGGTTATTCCAAGAACGGCGATGTATATGATGGAAACGGAAACAAGATTGGTTACGTTACCGGAGACGGTGACTACCGCACCAAAGACGGACAGCTTTACCACAATCACTAATTCCAAGCAATATAACGAAACACACTGTTAATTCAAGTTGCAAATATACTACATAGGAAGGAGGTTAAGACCATGTTCGATATTCACGAAGTTGCCAATGTTGAAGCTACTGGTTCCCTTTGGGGTTCCGTAATCAGCTGTGCAGGCACATGGGGCGGCGTTTATCTGCTCTATCTTGCTGCCTGCTGCTAAAACAGCTCAGTCGCCGCTATCATGAAAGAAAGGAGGATGATGACCATGACATCTTTTGATATCAAAGAAGTTGCCAGTGTAGAAGCTACCGGTTCCCTCTGGGGTTCTGTCATTAGCTGTGCGGGCACATGGGGCGGTGTTTACCTGCTTTACTTCGCAGCCTGCTGCTGATTCACCGATACACACCTGATGCGTCCTGTGGTTATTGTGCGGCGGAATAATCGCAGGACGCGCTTTTTATACCCTTATCATTTCTTTAATCGTTTGGAGGACGAAATTATGGAATATCCGATGATAGGTAGCCATGTTGAAGCTTATCCCCTTGAAGAAGACAAGCTTCAGATCTTCAACAGAAACACGGGAAAGACCTACACTCTCGGAAAAAACGAGTCAAACGTATTTCAATTACTAAACGGGGCAAATACAATCGATGACACTTCCCGGCAGTGTTCTTTCTATACTGGGCAGGAAATCGATGCATTAATCAAGGCTTTCTCAGAACTGGGGTTCTTTGAAAAGGCAAAGAAGAAACTCAACCCATTCAAAATCAAGCTGAGACTGTTTAATCCAAACAAGCTGATTAGAACGGATTCCCCTTTAACAAAAATTCTGCATTGCATAATCCTTTTTATCTGCCCTTTGATGTTTATTGCCGGAATTGTCATGAATCGCATTCTCGTTAATGATGCAATGAGTTTTTACGGACAGGCAATGATCGGCATCAGAGAGTTGGGTGTTGCAGGCTGGATTTTGATTGTGTTTTTGTCCTTGTTATCTCTTGCTCTGCATGAATGCGCACACATGATTACCGCTCGGAAATACGGGGTGAATGTTCCCGAAATGGGCGTCATGCTTTATTTTCTGGTTCCTTGCGCATACACAAATATTACAGGCACTAATCTATTGAAGAGCAAAACCCAACGATTGATAGTCCTGGCGTCAGGTTCTCTCATGAATTTTGCGATCATTGGTATCTGCAGCATTGTTATGTGTACTGTCGCATCAAAAGAACTTGTATCGTATGCAGCAGCATTAGCCTTGGCCAACATCGGAACAATATTCCTAAATCTTATGGTTCTGCTCAAGTTTGACGGGTATTATGCGCTGGAAGTGATACTTGACGAACCGAAACTCCGCGAGAATGCCATAAGTGCTGTTGTTTCTTCGGTGAGAACCTTATTTGCGGGGAAGAAAGAGGAAAAAGCCGCATTTCGACAAATGATAGGCGAACCGGAGAATACCTTGAGGTATGTAATGTACAGTATTTATTTCATTTTTTCCACCGGATACATACCTGTTATTATGCTGAATACCGTTGTTCCATTTTTAACAAGATAGGAGGAAAGAGCAATGAAACTCACATTGAATCCCTATACGCTTATAATCAAAGACGAAAACAAGCTGATGTTTATCCTGTCTGATACCACCAATCCCATTGTTGCCGGGATTGACGATGAAAAGCTTCTCACGCTTCAGCAAATGCATGAAGGAGCATTCGTTGATCAGACAGATTTGTGCAGGCTTTTCGGTGAGCAAACGGTGAAGGATTTATCAATAACTGGCTCATTTCTTCCTGTTTCGGTTGATACGGAATCAATGTTTTCCAGAACAAACGCCTTTTTCATGAGTCACAATATGCACAATGCACGCTCAAATCTTATGAGCAAAAGAGTATTGATACTCGGTTGCGGTGGAATCGGAACACATATGGCGTGGCATATGGCTGCTCTCGGGATTGCGAAACTGACGCTGGTGGATTATGACACAGTTGAAAAGAGCAATTTTAACCGTCAGCTGTTATTTGACAACGCAGATATAGGTAGAGATAAAGCCGAGGTTTTGAAGGAGAAACTTTCTGCTGTCAATTCTGAAATTACAATCGAGATTATCAACAAACGAATCTGCTCAGAAGAAGATCTGGAGAATATATGTATTTCGGACAATTTTGACTTGATTATCAAGGCCCTCGACACTCCTGCTGAATTTCCGATATGGCTCGACAATGTCGCACGGAGAAATGAACTCACATACATTTCCGGCATAACAATGAGGGAAAATGTGCTCATTGGTCCTTCCTATGTCCCCGGTGTAAGCAAATATGGTATGTCTGAACTTCTGAATCTTAAAAACCCGGGAACTTCGGAAAAGCTTTACGGGACATCTCCAAGCCTAGGAATTATGCTCTATAACATTTCGGATGAACTTGCCATAGAAGCATTTAAACTGCTTACGGGATACGGGAAGCCGAAATACACCGACAAAATCCTGTGCCGAAATATCTTCACTGATGAGTCACATTACATAGACGGAAATAGTGACTCGAAGAAAAAGACCGTCATCGATAGAGACGAAAGCACAAAAAAAGAGTTGACTATGAACATAATTGTAATGATCGCTCTTACCACTGCCGGATTATTTGAGGGTTTCTTCTTCCCCATTGCATTTTTTGCAGCGATAGTGCTGCCGCTCTTTATATACAAATCGTGCAGCGATGCAGTCAGATGCGCATTTATCAACGCATCGATTTCTTCCATAGGAGTTTTGATCACATTGATAAAAACGGTAGATATTTCTACACCCATCGCGCTTGTTTCATCTGCCGCAATACTGTTCGGTATTCATAGTGCGTTGACTTTATTGATTTGTGTCATAACATACTTTTTTAAGAGAGTTTCCATCAAAAAACACTTTGACAGGGCAAGTGCTTGACAAAACTGTAGACGGTTTGTTGTGTTATCTATCGGTTTATAGTGTCACCAATAATAATCGTTTATACTACTGAAAAAGAAAACACAGGAGGAGCTGCATGAAACGAATCATCTACAAGTCATCCATCATCATACCGCTTGCAATGGTTTTCTATAGTTTCATAGAACCGTTCGCGTTCTGTGTGCCGGAAATCGGCCTCTATATGGAGGCGTTGTCTTCCAGAATGCTGATTGTTGCGGTTACGGTAGTATGGCTCTGCTGCTCTCCTTTTAGAAGGGGCACCTGCAACGGCACAATAACGGAGCTGCTGTTCAATCTTGTTCCTGTTGAATTTGTGCTTATGCTCGTCTTTGCTCAGCACCACTTTGTGATTACCCTATTGATTACATTGACTGTGGTGGGAGGAGAAGTCGCACTGTTTCGGATGCTGAGAAAGAACGAACGGAAGCATAAATTCTCACGCAAGCGGCATCGAAGATACCAGTTCGCATTCAGAAGATGTTCGGTTTTCTGCACGGCAGTGCTTTGTGTAATTCCCTGCTTGCTCTCAATCTTCGTATATGGTGTTGAGTCGCCTACATACAAGGCTACGGAAGAACTGTGGAATCAACTGTTTTCCGAAACAGAAGTTGTAGTTGAAACTGGTAAGCCGGATAATTTGTATGAGAAAAACGCCGAACTATGGGGCTATCTGCAGGAGAAAAACTGGAATCGGCTATCCATACAGGAAAGGATAACCGTCATTCAGGAACTCGTAGATTTTGAATCGGGCGTGCTTGGAATCCCGGCTGTTCCCGTAACTTCCGCCATGATCGGTATGGCCACATTGGGTGCATATGACAACGAATCAAAACAAATGTGGATCAATACCGAACATCTGGCAAATTCTTCTGTTTCGGACATCATTAACACAATATCCCATGAGACACACCACGCATATATAGATTATTTAGTCAACACGCTTGATTGGGACAACCCGGCGATGAACAGCGCCTACTTCACAGAGTTAAGGGAACTCATGGATTCTCAGGAAAACTACAAAAGCGCATGGAATTACGGCTTTGATGCTTACGAGAATCAGCCGCTTGAGGTTGCCGCAAGGGAGTATGCATCCGAAGAAACCTCGAGAATAATGACCTACATAGACTGATTTTAAAAGGATTGGTTCTTAAAGTATATCCCGACAAAAAAATGAATATCAAATAGAGAAAGATGAGTTTAATTTTGAGAATTAACCCAATTGTGTAAACCAACAAACTACGTAACAGAGATTACAGCAGCATATATCTGTTACGGAGATGTTTCATAATAATGATTTATATTGTTTTGATGAATTGACTGAGTTCCTGAAGATATTCCGCCTCAACATTGTTATCCTTCTGCATCTTCTTTATGGTGCACTCCCAGACCACAAGACAGCGGATTCCCTGGCTTTCCAGCGTTTCCTTCACGAGCCGGTCTCTACGGACGTTATTGTCGAACTTCTTCTGCCAGAACTCAACCCGGCTTTTCGGCATATAAGCGTACCGGCATCCGCTGTGCCGATGCCAATAACAGCCATGAACGAAGATGGCAACTTTATATTTGGGGAGATAGATGTCAGGATGACCGAACACGCCGGAGTAATTCTTCCTGTAGCGGAAACCGTGATGGTACAGCAATTTGCGAAGGTAGACCTCCGGCTTTGTGTCCTTGCTTTTGATTGCGGACATATTCCGGCTTCTGCGTTCCGAGCTGATCGTATCTGCCATTACATTCCCTCTGTTTCTCTGACGAAAGCAACGAAGCGTCCGAGTGTCCAGATGCGATCCTGCCGGTCTCTCGGATAGGATGCGATATACGGCTTAGGAACAACGAGAATGACCTGCTCGGCGTCCATCTCATCAAGCTGCGCCGTGGAGATACCCTGCTGAAGAGTGCAGAGGTACTTCGGTCTGCCGCGCAGACGGTCGGCTTCGTTGATGACCTGACGCCATCTGTCCTTGCAGGTGGTCTTCGCGGCAAGGGAGATGAGTTTCTCGGTCGGGAATGTCGCCGTGTGATATGCTTCCTGTGATGGGAACAGAAAATCGGGCTTCTTTTTGCCTTCGGTTACCGCCTGCTCCTCAAATTGCAGACCGTTGCCGGAGAACAGAGCGGACAGATGATGTTCCAGACTCTTTCCAGCGCGGCTCTTTCTTCTGTTCAGCACCTGGTTTGCCGTGGCGATGAAGTCCTCAACGGTGGCGAAACCGCCGGTGATCATATCGCCGTAGCGGGCGTACTCAAGAGCGCGGAACAGCCTGTATTCGATGTCCGTCCATTCGATCAGCTTGCGGTCGGGATTGGAAATGATGAACTCGGCGTGGTCGTAGACGGTGTTCTGTATCTCACGGGCGGCAGCGGAGATGATCTCCGAAGTCGGGAAATCGACTTCGAGATCGCTGATGAACCGCTCGATCTCCGCCTGCTCCCGCAGTTCTGGATTCACTTCGTGAACGTCAATCAGACGGTTGGTTTCGGTAGCGCTCAGACCGAAAGCGTCAAGAAACTGGTTGATCTCATCCTCGGTGTTCAGCACGAACGCCTGATAATCCTCAGGGGTGTTCTGCACAAAGACAAAAAGAGCGCCTGTGTAGTCGGGACGGAGGTATGGGAAACCGCGACCGAAGTTGGTGATGCGGTACTCGTTGCGGGTACCCTGCCCGTAGTAGATGAAGCGGCTGTCGGTCTCGTTTCCGTCCATCCAGCGGATCTTCACCCACTTCTCCATATTCTGCCCCTTTGTACCGGGTACGTCAAAGAGAATTGGAATGGAGGGCTTGGAGATATAGATGCCCGCCTGATGACCTCCGGTAAGCCCGGTATCGTTCGCCGACAGGAACTTGCAGAATACCTTTGTTCCCTGCAATGCCGACTGAACGGCTTCAGATGCGTAATTATCCATATGCCACTACCCCCATAAGTTGCTGTTGTTCTGAAATCATATCCAGCCGTTCCATCTCTGTAGCCATCAGCTTTGCGACGGCACTCATAAGCGGAACGACCACGGAATTGCCAAACTGCTTATATGCCTGCGTATCGGACACGGGAATCTTGAAGGTGTCCGGGAACCCCTGCAGGCGCGCACACTCCCTCGGCGTCAGTCGCCGGGGATTTTTGTTTTTCTGGGCGATCAGTATCTCGGAGCCGTCCTTGTAGTACCTTGCGCTGAGAGTACGGGACACACCGTCAACGGGAGCCAGACCGTAGCCGAAACCGTTTCCCGCCGCCTTGTGCTTCGCAGCGTAGTCCTGCAGATAGTTCCAGAGCTTGTCAGAGAGCGTGTATTTCTCAGCTACGTCTGCTTCGAGAATATCGCTCATAACCGGCTTCGGGTCTTTCGGAACGATATTGAACTCGAACTGGATATTCTCCGGCAGATAACGTTTGCGGTCGAAGCCGACAATCAGTATTCTCTCGCGGTGCTGCGGCACGAACGCCTGTCCGTCGATTACCTGATAATAGACCTCATAGTCGAGCTCATCGAGCGCCTCTCTGATTACCTTGAAGGTGCGGCCTCTGTCGTGACTGCACAGGTTCTTCACGTTCTCAAGCAGGAACGCTTTCGGTCTTTTCGCCTTTAGGATACGGCAGACATCAAAGAACAGAGTTCCCTGCGTCTTATCTTCAAAGCCCGTCGCACGGCCGAGGCTCTGCTTCTTGGAAACGCCCGCTATGGAGAAAGGCTGGCATGGGAAACCCGCCACGAGAATGTCATGATCGGGGATCGTCTCAGCGTCCACTTTTGTAATGTCGCCGTCCGGCTGATCGCCGAAGTTTGCAAAGTAGGTCTGCTGACTGTATTTGTTCCACTCGTTTGAATAGACGCAATGACCTCCCGCCTGCTCAAAAGCGATGCGCATACCGCCAATTCCGGCAAAAAGATCAATAAACGTGAAGTCGGCGTTATGAGGCGGCTGTTCGCTCTTTTGCCTGCCGAGCATCTGCATGATGGCAACGGAAATACAATCCTGAACGGACTGCCCAGTCGTCCCCGTGTACTCGGAGAGCGCCTCGTATAATGAATCGTCCATGCGGACGTGAACCTGTTTTGACATTTTAACCACCTCTGGGAATAAATCTATACCAAACCATTCCCATTATACCATGAGTTTTTCGTTTTTTCAATAACATGGGTTGATTTTGGTATAATATTTTTCCCGCCACTCTTCTGCATGCCATTGGCGATTGACGAATTAAAAATATTTTCAAAAAGCACTTGACAAATCGCGATAATTATGTAAAAATATATGTGCAATTATAGATGAATTAGAAAATCTATTTGACAAACTAAGAAAACAGGAGATTTGATATGACAATCAACAGTAAAGATCTGGAAAACATTGTAAAAGCAATAGCCAAGGCCGTGGGATTTGATACACGAACCTATCTTAATGAGAGCAACACCGACACACATAATGCACTCATACACCTTAGAGGCGACTATATAAACACCAACATTCGTAATATGGTCGTAGCCGGGAAGGACAATTTGGAGCTGAAGCATTTCAAACGCTTTTCCTGGATGGGAGTGTTTATTATTGACAGAGAAAACCAGGTAACCATCAACGTATCCTCAAGAGGTACAATTGACAGAATAAAAAATTCAAGGAAAAGAAATCGCCCGCATTACCTCTCATCCATGTGCCATGTTCTTAACGGCGATCTTGTTTCTCCCTGCAAGCAAATTGCTCTTGATGGATTTGACCTTTCAGACGATTTTTCCGAGGATGAATATAGCGCCGATTTTGAAAGCATCGTTGATATGGCGCGGAGTCAGTATAATGGCTATCATCATTATACCGTAGCATATGAGGCGGAAAATTTTGAGATTAAAAGTATTTCTCTTATGCTTTTGGATAAGGATCTTGATCTGGTCGAAGAAACTTCTCTTATGGATATGTTACGTCCCGACTTTGGAACCTTGACTTCTGCGGTTCCCGTTGAGGAAAGCGAACCCAAAGTCAGGGATTCACACAGCCTTGTCAGAGTCAAAGCCGGAATAAAGAGTAAAAATTCGAATGAACCCGAGAAGAAGGCAGAAATATACACCAAAGAAGAAGAGGAGGCAGCGAAACGTGATTAAAAAAGCCGTTTTGCAAAATGAATGATGAATAGAAAGAAATTCAATGGCGCAAGGTTAAAAGAGGCCTTACAGTTCAGGGAAATGAGATTGACTGAACTCGCAGGCAAAACAGAAATAAGCAAACAGTCTCTTTCAAATTATGCGAACGAGTCTAATGTACCACCTTATGAAAATGTAGTCAAGATTGCGCATGCGCTTGATTTCCCGACAGATTATTTTATGGTTGAGGATCTTTGTACTACCGCTACCGACAATATTTATTTTCGTTCACAGGCGGCAGCGACAAAAACATCTCAAAGAGCTCAAATGGTCAAAATGGAATACGTCGCCAAAATATATGATGTGCTGACAGATTATGTTGAGTTGCCTATGCTGAATTTGCCGAAAGTACGCTCTGAGCAAAATGATGATCTCTCAACGGTTGATTCTCCGGAAATGCTGCAACAGATAGAAGATGCTGCAGACCAGGTTCGAATACAGTGGAAGCTCGGCAACGGCCCAATTGACAACATGCAGTATGTTCTTGAGTCCAATGGCATTATCGTTACAAGCACGAGAAACGCAGCATCGGAAATTGATGCTTTCAGTCAGAAGGTGAGAATCGGGGAAGGTCAGGAGCAGGGATACGTATATGTAATAGCACTTGCTCTTGGAGAAAAGCCAATTGAGAGACTGCGTTTTGATATGGCGCATGAACTTGGACATATCCTGCTCCACCCATGGGAAGAAAGCAATGAATACCTTGATAAGGATGCGTTTAACGCCAGAGAGAAACAGGCAAATATGTTTGCAAGTGCTCTGCTTTTGCCAAAGTCCTCTTTTACAAGAGATGTATTGCCATACGCAACGGAAATCAATTATTACAGGCATCTAAAGAAAAAATGGCGTGTTTCCATGCAGGCAATGATGTACCGGGCACGTCAACTCGAAATCATATCAGGTAATCAGTTCTCTTACATGATTAGACAGATATCTCAAAACGGTTGGAGAAAAAATGAACCCGGAGATGTCCCCGGCGAGTTGAACAGCACGATTTTTCAAAGTACACTTGATACTCTGTTTGAAGGCGCATACCTTGATTCGCATGAATTAAGAATTAGGCTGGCGCAGGCGGGCATCTATTTGGCCGATAAAGATTTGTCGGATATTCTGGGACTTAAGGAAGGAACTATTGAACCGGAACAAGAGCCGGAAAGCAGAGTAATACAACTGAATATCAAACCGATCAGTGAATAAGGAGGATGCGCATGACCGAAAAATACAATATCCCGGTCGCGTGTCCCTGTTGCAAAAACAAACGGATGTTTGATTTTATACCAGAGACCGTGGGTGCGATCAAAATAAAATGCCAACGGTGCGGTAACATTATACTGGTCGAATTTAAGAAAAAGAAAGTTCGCACTGAGCAAATCGGAGTATGACTGATTATCATAACTACCAACGCCTGGCGGGTATACACCTTTTTGGTGTTACTTGCCAGGCGCTTTTTGTTTTTCTCTAAAATTATTTTGAGGAGGTGTTTGCTTGTGATTGTAATGCAGAAAGAGGTGGTTAATGACGGATATCCGTGATTGTAGAGGGCATCTGGTTTGCAAAGCAGAGCCCGAACTCGGTCTTGTTGAGGCCGTGTATAAAAGACAACTTACAAAAACTACGCTTGCGGTCGGTGGCGAGTTCACAGTTGAACGGGAAGGGGTAAGAACGATCGTCACCAGAAAGAGCAACTCGGAAATGTCAGTTGACAGCTGTGAAATTCCGAATTAATTAAATAGAAGTCCGCAGAGCTGCTTGACGGCCAGGGACATGGCTATTCCTTATGGGGTAACTGTGTCTTTGGCCGTTTTTTCATTTCTACGGACGGCATCCTCTGCGGATTTCAAAGAAACCATCAAATCAATTTTTTTGAAAATCCAAGGAGGAAATTTTTATGTCAAATAACAAATCTCAAATCTATCTGAAGGCGGAAAAACGGTGGGTATCCGTCAGTGAAGAGTTTCAAAAAGCGTATTTCCGCGAAATCGATCTGTTCAGAAAAAACAGATCAGACGCGGTTTTTGCAAGTGTCCCGGTTCGAAATGGTGGTTGTGCGATATGGATTGCGGTTCATGTGAGTTTCAATGCGCCAACAGCAGATACATATCGATTGACGCCGAGGTCGGTGAAGGTGCCAATGCCTGTGCAATCATCAACACGATTCCAGATGATTCCGTGGATATTGAAGAAACCATGGTGCTTGCAGATCTCTTTACAGTGCTTCATGAAGAGCTTGAAAAGCTCGACCCGGACGGCAAACGCATCTGTGAGCTTATTATGCAGGATAAAACTGAGCGTGAAATCGCCGCCGAAATGGGACTGCGCCAGTCGACCGTCAACTACAAAAAGAACAAAGCGTTTTCCGTTCTGCGTGAAGCATTGAAAGACTTTATCTGATTCGGGTTACGGCAGTCGCAAAAATATTTTTTGATTTTTTCGTTCAAACCGTTCCTTCATGACCGGTGGGAAGTGAGGACAGCAAAACACGAATCGTCCCCGGAAGGAGGAAAATCCATGAATGAGCTCAAAGCGAATGCGGCTGTAACCGATGAAGAGCTTATCGGTGTGCTGACGGCGATAAGCGTGGTATCAAAGCGTTTAGCCGGAAAGCTGATCAGGCTCAGCCGCAGCAGTCAATCAACGGAAGGAGGAAAATACAATGGGCAAAATGAGCGAAATGGACGCCGTCATCAAGGAACTGCGCGATACCGCTGCTTCTATTAACTTGATTGCCGATCACCTTTTATCTTCTTTCTGTGGTGGGGAAACATCCGGTGATACCGAAAAGCCGCTCACGCTGGAAGAGGTCAGAGCGGTTCTGGCAAACAAGTCAAGAGACGGGTTTACGGCGCAAATCAGAGAACTGCTTCAAAAATACGGAGCGGACAGGCTTTCGGCGGTCGATCCCGCAAATTACAAAGCCCTGCTCCGGGATGCGGAGGAACTGACAGATGCCGGGTAATCACGCTTTACTGTCCGCTTCCTCATCCCACAGGTGGCTTAACTGTCCGCCTTCAGCGAGACTGTGTGAAAACTACGATGATAAAGGCAGCGACTTCGCAGCCGAAGGCACAGACGCTCATGCGCTTTGCGAGTACAAGCTGAAAACAGCTCTCGGTATTAAGGCTGACGATCCGACAAATGACCTGTCCTGGTACAGTTCCGAAATGGAAGACTGCGCTAACGGTTATGCTGCTTTTGTGCTGGAACTTGTTGAAGAAGCGAAAAAGCACTGCGCCGATCCCGTGGCGCTGATTGAACAGCGCCTTGACTACTCAAAGTATGTCGAGGAGGGGTTTGGTACGGGCGACTGCGTTATCATTGCGGATGGTACGCTGCACATCGTGGATTATAAACACGGCAGAGGCGTTTTGATCGAAGCCGAAGACAATCCGCAGATGAAGCTTTACGCTCTCGGTGCGCTGGAACTGTTTGACTGCATCTACGACATTGCCACTGTCAGCATGACGATTTACCAGCCGAGACGCTCAAATGTCAGTACTTATACTATTCCGAAAGATGAGCTTTACGACTGGGCGGAGAATGTTTTGACTCCCGCCGCAGAGCTTGCTTTCATTGGCGGCGGCGAATACCGCTGCGGAGAATGGTGCCAGTTCTGCAAAGCGAAAGCCGACTGCAGAAAAAGAGCGGAAGCGAATATGGAACTTGCCGCATTCGAATTCAGACAGCCGCCGCTTTTGACGGATGACGAGGTCGAAGAGATTCTCGGCAAACTTGACGAGCTGACCTCCTGGGCGAACGACATAAAGGACTATGCGCTCAGAGCCGCCATCAGCGGAAAGAAATGGAACGGCTACAAACTCGTTGAAGGCCGCTCCAACCGTAAATACACAGACGAGGATGCGGTCATTGCGGCTGTAAAGGAAGCCGGATTCGATCCGTATGAACATAAGCTTCTCGGAGTAACGGCTATGACTTCTCTTCTCGGCAGAAAACAATTCAACGAGATTCTCGGCAGCTATGTGACAAAGCCGCAAGGCAAGCCGACGCTTGCGCCGGAAAGCGATAAAAGACCGGAAATGACAACAATTACTGATGATTTCAAGGAGGACAATTAAATGTCAAATTCTACGAAACTTGCGAACCCCATGAAGGTTATCACAGGCAAAGACACACGCTGGTCATACGCAAACGTATGGGAAGCGAAATCCATCAACGGCGGAGCGCCGAAGTTCAGCGTCTCGCTCATCATTCCGAAATCCGATACAGCTACAGTTCAGAAAATCAAGGCTGCGATCAAAGCCGCCTATGAAGAGGGACAGGCAAAGCTCAAAGGCAACGGCCGTTCCGTCCCGCCCCTTACGGCGATCAAGACGCCCCTTCGCGACGGTGATACCGAAAGACCGGACGATCCGGCATATGCGGACAGCTGGTTCATTAACGCAAACTCGTCTACCGCTCCCGGCATTGTCGACGCAGACTGCAACCCGATCCTCACCCGTTCCGAGGTGTACAGCGGCGTTTACGGCAGAGCCTCGATCAACTTTTATGCATTTAATTCCAACGGCAACAAAGGCATCGCCTGCGGTCTGAATAATCTTCAGAAGATCCGCGACGGCGAACCTCTCGGCGGCAAGGCAAGCGCGGCTTCCGACTTTGCGACCGACGCCGATGAAGATTTCCTGGCTTGAGGAGGTTCGGACAATGAGTGAAATTACTGTATCTCCTGTTCTCGGAAATGTTCTTATCATTTGCACCTGAATTGTGATGCTTGCATGGGCTGCTGCCGGTATCGGTATGTTCATCAGCACAAGAACCGAAATCAAGTACGACAGAGAAAAGAACAAGCGCGACCTTGAGTATCACGAAGCGAGAATGAAGGAATATCTCGACAAATAAGGAATCGGTCCGGGGTGGCGGGGCATCGGGGTCCCCGAAAGGTCAGCATGACCTTTTGGGGAGAGGAGAAGCAGCGAAATGAGTGAGCTTTTCACGCTTGCGTGGAAACGAACGATATGGAGCTTGCGACGACGACGCGCCACCCTTTCGGACTGTGGAAAGGATACCCATGAAGACACTGAGTATAGATATCGAAACATACAGCGGCGTAGATCTCGCCAAATGCGGTGTGTACAAATACGCGGAGTCGGACGACTTTGAAATACTGCTGTTCGGGTATGCGGTTGACGGCGGCGAAGTTCATGTCGTTGATTTGGCAAACGGCGAAAAAATACCGGATGAAATCATTGATACATTGACGAACGATTCCGTTGTCAAGTGGGCATATAACGCAAACTTTGAGAGGGTCTGTCTCTCCCGTTTCCTTTCGGATGCAGGCGTATACCTTGACCCGTTTCATGACCGGCATCCGCTGTCGGCGGAGTGCGCACGGTATCTCAACCCCGAGAGCTGGCGGTGCTCCATGGTATGGTCGGCGTATATGGGGCTGCCGTTATCGCTTGAAGGCTCCGGCGCGGTGCTCGGACTTGAAAAACAGAAACTGACCGAAGGCAAAGAGCTCGTCAAATATTTCTGCAAGCCCTGTGCGCCGACAAAATCAAACGGCGGCAGAACAAGAAACTTTCCATCCGATGCACCGGACAAATGGGACTTGTTCAGGCAGTATAACAGGCGCGATGTTGAGGTTGAAATGTCGATTCAGCGGAAGCTCTCAAAATTTCCCGTGCCGGATGAGGTGTGGGCCCAATACCGCATCGATCAGGAAATCAATGACAGAGGCGTGGCAGTCGACATGGAACTGGTGCGTCATGCTATCGCAATGGATACACGGTCAAGGCAGGAACTCACCGCCGCCATGAAGGAACTGACCAACCTTGAAAACCCGAATTCCGTGCAGCAGATGAAACAATGGCTGTCGGTCAACGGGCTCGAAGCGGCTTCTCTCGGTAAAAAGGAAATGGCGGCTATGCTCAAAACCGCGCCGAAGGAACTGCAAAAAGTGTTGATGTTGCGGCAGCAGCTCGCTAAATCATCGGTCAAAAAATATCAGGCAATGGAAAACGCCGTCTGCGCTGACGGCAGAGCGAGAGGGATGTTTCAGTTCTACGGAGCCAACAGAACCGGCCGCTGGGCGGGAAGACTTGTTCAATTGCAAAACCTTCCTCAGAACCATCTCCCGGATTTATCCGAAGCGAGAGCGTTGGTACGTTCCGGCAACTACGATGCGGTTGAGATGCTCTACGGCGATGTGCCGGACACGCTTTCACAGCTTGTCAGAACCGCATTCATTCCAAAGAAAGACCGCAAATTTATCGTATCCGACTTCTCCGCCATCGAAGCCCGTGTGCTTGCGTGGCTTGCCGGTGAAAAATGGCGGCAGGACGTTTTTGAAAGCGGCGGCGATATCTACTGCGCTTCAGCGAGTCAGATGTTCAAAGTCCCCGTTGAAAAACACGGCGTCAACGGACATCTGCGGCAGAAGGGCAAGATTGCGGAGTTGGCGCTCGGCTACGGCGGATCCGTCGGCGCCCTGAAAGCAATGGGCGCTCTTGAGATGGGACTTGCTGAAGAGGAACTGCAGCCGCTTGTTACATCGTGGAGAAACGCAAATCAAAATATCGTCCGTTTCTGGTGGCAGATAGATTCCGCGGCGATGAATGCGGTAAGGAACAGAACTGCCGACGAAGTCAAAGGCATAAAGTTCGCTTACCAAAGCGGAATGCTGTTTATCACGCTGCCGTCTGGCAGACGGCTTGCGTATGTCAAACCGAAAATCGGAGTCAACCAATTCGGCGGAGACTGCATCACCTACGAGGGCGTCGGCGGCACAAAGAAATGGGAGCAGCTCGACACCTACGGCCCGAAACTGGTGGAAAACATCGTTCAGGCAATATCAAGAGATATTCTCTGCTACGCGATGAACACACTCCGATGCAGCGATATTGTTATGACTGTGCATGATGAAATCGTAATTGAAGCCGATAGAGATGTATCGCTTAAAGCTGTCTGCGAACAGATGGGTCGTACTCCTCCCTGGGCGGAAGGCTTAAAACTGAGAGCAGACGGTTATGAATGTGAATTTTACAAAAAAGACTGACGAAAAGGAGGACGCCGTTATGGCGGAATACAGAAATTCGGAAAGCTATGCCGGTCCCACGGCATATGAAGCTTTCCGCTCAATAGAAAAAGAAGAAAAGAAAAACAAAGGCTTTATGCCAGTCGTATATATCTGCTCCCCTTATGCCGGGGACATTGAAAGCAATACCGCTGCCGCAAGAAGATACTGCCGGTTCGCCGTAGATAAAGGCGCCGTGCCTCTGGCGGTGCATCTGCTTTTCCCACAGTTTATTTCAGAAGAGACCGAAAGAGATCTTGCTCTGCACATGGGCGGGATCATATTGACACGTTGCAGAGAATTATGGTGTTTTGGCGGCAGGATTTCGGACGGGATGAAGGGAGAAATCGAAGCCGCCTGCAGACGCGGAATGCCCGTCAGATATTTTACGGAGGATATGGAGGAGATTGAAAAATGAACGGAATTAAACCGATAGAAACACAGTATAAAGGATATTTGTTTTGCTCCCGTCTTGAAGCAAGGTGGGCGGTATTCTTTGACGCCTGCGGAGTCAGTTGGGAGTATGAACCGGAAGGATATATTCTTCCAAACGGGCAAAAGTATCTGCCCGACTTCCTGCTTCACGGTGTCGACGGAAGAGCACCGAGCGACTTGTTTGTGGAGGTCAAGGGTAAAATGACGTCGGATGATGCAAGTAAAGTATACAGTTTCAGCGGAATTTATGAAGACAATGATTGCTATGTTGTAAAAACACCTGTCCTTGTCGTATCTGAAATACCGAAAACGGTGAGGCAATTTAATCCTGACTATTACGTCAGGCAAATGGCATACGATGGATTTCCCGGATTTGGAGAAGGACCCTTTCCGTTCAATTTTGAAACCATAGACGGTGACTATTATGCTGCGCATCCCGGAATAAATAAAAACGGCCGTTTTGAACTTTTCGGGGATGATTCAAATTATCTTGAAGACAGAGATGACGAGAAAACACGAAGAGCTTTTGACCTTGCCCGTCAGGCAAGGTTTGAGTTCGGAGAAACGCCGCAGGTGTTACCGGTCAGGAGGAAGTTATGAAATTTAATATTTATCATGCTGATTGTATCGGAGATGAAACCAACTGTTTCTACCCCCCCCATGCGGCTGCGATCACAGACGCCGATACTCTCGCTGCCGCCGTAAAGCACGATTATGTCTGTGCGGAATACAAAAACAATTACCGCAGCAACGATAACTTCATCGGCTCAAACTGTCTGCCGGTAGATTGCGACAATGATCACAGCGACGATCCCGAAGACTGGATTTATCCTTCCGATGTTGCCGCCGCGTTTCCGGGAGTCGCCTTTGCGGTGCATTACAGCCGTAACAACATGAAGGTTAAAAACGGCAAGGCGGCACGGCCGAAATTTCATGTGTTCTTCACCATTGACAGAATCACCGATGCCGTTGGATACAGCGAATTAAAAAAACTGGTCAATGCCGTCTTCCCGTATTTTGATACCAAGGCGCTTGATGCGGCGAGGTTCTTTTTCGGAACGCCAAACCCGGATGTCGAGATTTTCAACGGCCCCATGACGATGAACGCCTTCCTTGCCGATGACGATTTCGATGCGAGTATGGGTTTAGGCAGCTATGGCGACATTGTCATTCCGGAAGGCAGCCGCAATGCCACCATGTCGCACTACGCGGGCAAAATTCTCAAACGCTGCGGGAACACCGAGGAGGCTTATCAGAGCTTCATCAAAACAGCCGGCTACTGTGAGCCGCCGCTGGAACAGACAGAGCTTGACGGTATTTGGCGCAGCGCAAAGCGTTTTTATGAAAAGGTTTCCGCACAGGAGGGATATATTTCGCCGGAGCAGTACAATCAGGAACTTGAACTCAAACCCTCCGACTATTCAGATGTAGGTCAGGCCACCGTACTGGCAAGAGAGTATCAAGGCAAACTCCGCTATTCTCCTTCTACCGACTTCCTTGTTTACAACGGACGATTCTGGGAGGAATCCAAGCCCAAGGCACAGGCTGTGGCGCAGGAGCTTACCACCCGTCAGCTTGAAGAAGCAGAAACCGAAATCAAGAAGGTCACCGATGAAATGATTAAGAACGGTGCATGGGAACTGCTTGCTTCGATGGGTCCGAAAAAGGCGGCTATGGCTTTCAGCCCGGAACAGGCTCGTTCCTTTCAAAAGTATGAGAATGCCACGACCTACCGGAACTACGCTATTAAGCGCAGAGATTCAAAATATATCTCAGCCGCGTTAAAGGAAGTACACCCGATGGTGGAGATTGACCAGAGGGATCTTGACGCAGACGAGTTCCTGCTTAACACTCCATCGGCAACATATGACCTTCGTATCGGTCTTTCCTCTGCACATGAACACACTCCCGAAAGTTTTATTACAAAGCAGACTTCAGTTGATCCTTCTGATGAAGGAATGGATATTTGGCAGGATGCTCTGAACACCTTCTTCGGCGGTGACAATGAGCTTATTGACTATGTTCAGGAGATTGCGGGGCTGTCCGCTATCGGAAAGGTGTGCATTGAGGGACTGATTATTTCCTATGGTGAAGGCCGAAACGGCAAATCCACCTTCTGGAATACGCTAGCTCGTGTGCTGGGTACATATAGCGGCAATATGTCCGCTGATACTTTGACCGTCGGCTGCAAGCGAAATGTTAAGCCGGAACTTGCAGAAGCAAAAGGTAAACGGCTGATTATAGCAGCAGAACTTGAGGAAGGTATGCGTCTGAACACATCCAATGTCAAGCAGCTCTGCTCCACTGATGAGATTTATGCGGAGAAAAAATACAAGGATCCATTCAGCTTCGTGCCGAGTCACACCCTTGTACTTTATACAAACCATCTGCCAAAAGTCGGCGCAATTGATGCTGGTACATGGCGAAGGCTGATAGTCATTCCTTTCAATGCCAGGATTGAAGGTACCTCGGACATCAAAAATTATGCCGAGTATCTTTATGTGAATGCCGGAGGCGCAATACTCAAATGGATTATAATCGGCGCGAAGCGTGTGATTGAAAAGGGCTACCATATTGCGAAACCAGCTGTTGTGACGGAAGCAACCCGCAAGTACAAGGAGAATAATGACTGGCTTTCACAGTTTCTTGATGAGTGCTGTGAGATTTCCGAAGGTATTAGCGCTAAATCTGGAGAGATTTACAACGCATACCGTAGCTACTGCATGCAGGTGGGTGACTATATCCGCAGCACAACGGATTTCTATACTGCGCTTGAATGTGCCGGCTTTGAAAGGAAAAGAATCAAATCGTCACGGCTGATTTTAGGCCTGCAGCTCAAGTCGGACTTCCTTGATTGAACCAATGGTGACAGTCTATGACGGTCTGTACAGAAACTATTCTTATAGCCTAAAAAAACAAGTCCTAAGAAAAGTTACGGAAATGACTGCCATTGACTGTCACTACCCACTCTAATCTCTGATGGAGGATCGTTATGAGAGAAAAAGTAATCGAACAAAAGCTCATAAAAGCCGCGAAACATATGGGCGGCATCGCGATAAAACTCGTCAGCCCAGGTTTTGACGGAATGCCCGACCGCATGGTTCTTTTGCCGGGTGGACGCATCGGCTTTGTTGAGATCAAGCAGCCCGGCAAGGCACCGCGACATTTGCAGGCAGCCAGACACCGTATGCTGCGAAGGCTGGGATTCAAGGTGTATGTGCTGGACGATGCGGAGCAGATAAAAACAATACTTACAGAGATTGGAGGTGATGCCGGATGAAGTTCATACCGCACGGTTATCAGCGTTACGCGATTGATTATGTTGAAAACAATCCAATCGCCGCGATTTTCCTTGATATGGGCCTCGGTTAAGGAAAAACGGTAATTACACTGACAGCGTTAAACGACCTGCTGTTCGACCGCTTTGAAATCCGGAAAGCCCTCATTGTCGCGCCGCTCAGAGTCGCGAAAACCACATGGAGTGATGAAATCAAAAAGTGGGATCATTTAAGTGGACTCAAATACAGCGTCGCGGTCGGTACGGAACAGGAACGCATTACTGCGCTGAATACAAAATCCGACATCTACATCATCAACCGCGAAAACGTTCAGTGGCTTGTTGAAAAGAGCGAACTGCCGTTTGATTCCGATATGGTCGTGATCGACGAGCTGTCATCCTTCAAAAACCACCAGTCAAAAAGGTTCAGAGCCTTGATGAAGGTCAGACCAAAGGCAAAGCGTGTCGTAGGTTTGACAGGTACTCCGGCGACAAACGGATTGATGGATCTGTGGGCGGAGTTCCGGCTGCTGGATATGGGTAAACGGCTCGGAAGGTTCATCGGCGCGTACAGAACAGACTATTTCAGACCCAACAAGATGAACGGCCAAATCGTCTATTCATATAAACCGCTCCCCGGAGCGGAAGAGAGGATATACGAGAAAATCTCGGACATTACGATATCCATGAACGCAGCCGATCATCTGGATATGCCGGAACTCATTTCATCTGAATACACCGTTCACTTGTCGGACGATGAAAAGCGGCAATACGATGATATGCGAAAAAATCTGATTCTTCAAATGCCGGACGGGGAGATCACAGCAGCAAACGCCGCCGCACTTTCAAACAAGCTCTGCCAGATGGCGAACGGCGCGATTTACACCGACAAGCAGGAGGTCATACCGCTCCACGGCAGAAAACTCGACGCTCTTGAAGACATTATTGAGAGCATGAATGGCCGACCGCTCCTGGTTGCCTACTGGTTCAAGCACGACTATGACAGAATTGTCGAACGGCTTCATCAGCAGCACATCCCGTTTTCGCGGCTCGATACGGAAGCGAGTATCCGCAGATGGAATAACGGCGAACTGCCCGTCGCCCTGATCCATCCGGCGTCGGCCGGACACGGTCTGAATCTGCAAAGCGGAGGCAATACGCTGGTGTGGTTCGGGCTGACCTGGAGCCTTGAACTGTATCAGCAGACGGTGGCGAGACTGTGGCGGCAGGGACAGCAAAGCGCAACGGTCATTATCTGGCACATCGTCACCGAAGGAACAATCGACAATCAGATTTTGGAAGCGCTTGAAACCAAAGATAAAACTCAGTCCGCTTTGATAGCGGCAGTCAAAGCGGAGCTGGACAAATGAAAACCAACGCCAATCAGAGTCAATCCGAGGAAATCTTATATATTTCGGAGGATTACAATATGACAGCAAAAGAATATCTGCAACAGGCATACAGGTTGAATGAACTGATCGATTCGGATGTCGAGGAACTGGAAAGACTCCGCGATCTGGCAACACGGATATCCGGTCCGAATTTCGGTGAGCGTGTGCAGACGTCAAGGAATCCCGACCCGCCGTTCGTCCGCTATCTTGATGACATAATGGAAATGGAAGAGAAGATTCACCGTGAGCTCTGTAATCTGGTGATCCTGAAAAAGAAGATTACGGAATCCCTCGAAAAGGTGGAAAACCGTGAGGAGCGATTGCTTCTGACCTACCGCTATCTTGACAACCATACATGGGAGCAGATTGCCTCCATGCTTTGTGTCTCCGACAGGACGGTACACCGTATTCACGCCTCTGCATTGAGAAATTTTCCGATGCCGGAATAAAGTTGGCACGCTTTGCCGTAGTTTGGCACATAGAAAAGAGCTATAATGGTAGTATGAAAAAGTGCACACAGATGAAGACTCATGCGGACACATCCGTCCGTGTGGGTCTTTCTTTATGCCCGAAAGCGAGGTGAAACGATGCCGAGCAAACCGAAACGCCCGTGCCGATACCCCGGATGCAGACGGCTCTCCAATGAACCTTATTGTGAGGAACACAGGAAAGCCGCGCGTAGTGCCTACAACAAATATGAACGCTCTCCCGACAGCAACAAAAAGTACGGCAGAGCGTGGAAACGGATCAGAGACAGATACGCTGCAGCTCATCCTTTATGTGAACGCTGTCTTGAGGAAGGCAGATACACGCCCGTTGACGAAGTACATCATATCCTGCCGATCAGCAAAGGCGGAGATCACAGAGAAAGCAACCTGATGAGCCTATGCCAATCGTGTCACACAAAGATACATATTGAAATGGGCGACAGAAAGTGACCCCCAGGGCCGGTCAAAATCTCCGGGACTGATCAATGCGGACAGCGGCGTGGGGCTTTGCGTACAAAAACGGTGAAATCAAAAGGGTAATTAAGAACCGCCGCATTTCTGTGACGGTGATTGCTGCATATTAGTCATCGTTTGGCAAATACCAGCCATGCTCTCGGTGATAAGTGGGAGCATGAGATTCTTTATCGCCCCAAGCTCTCTTGCTCATTTCAGAGTCAAAGGCTTTCAGCTTATTTTGACAGCTGATGCGATAATCCTCATCAAGATTTGGATTGCAAAAATCAAGTCTGATTTTTTCCCTTTCGACTTCCAATTCTTCATCGGTAGCATTTTTCAGAAAATCAGCAAAATCATCTTTATTTCTAAAAAGCGTAAAAATCGATATTGCGACCGTCAGCAAGCCTGTACCAATGCTTAAAACCTTCTTAATATTTATTTTCATAGATCATCACTCATTTCTTTTTTTATATTGTACTCCAAATTTACAAATATTTCAACCTCGAAAGGACGGTGAGAGTGTGCCGACAAAATCGAATAACACGGGCGGCAAAGGCGGTGCAAGACTGGGTGCCGGCCGAAAGAAAAAAGCCTTGACCGAAAAAGTCGAAGCCGGAAATCCCGGAGGCAAGACGCTCAAGGTTCTGGACATTCCCGATATAAATGGAGAGGAAATGCCGAAACCTCACGACTTTTTATCTGCCGAACAGCATAACGGCAGTCAGCTTCAGGCAAAGGAAATTTACGAGGAAACATGGAACTGGCTCAAATCCATAGGATGCACGGCTGTGGTATCTCCGCAGCTTTTGGAGCGGTATGCCATGTGTGCCGCCAGATGGATCCAATGCGAGGAGATGACTTCAAATCTCGGTTATCTCTCAAAGCATCCCACAACAGGCAAGCCGATACCGTCTCCTTTTATCAATATCGGCATCAACTATATGAACCAGGCTAACAGGCTCTGGAATGAAATTTATCAGATCGTCAAGGAGAACTGCTCTACGGAATACAGCGGAGCAAACCTGCAGGACGACTTGATGGAGCGGCTTCTTACCGCTCGGAAAGGAAAATGATATGTTTGAAAAAGTTAATCCATCACACCCGGATAAAGTAGCAGATAGAATTGCCGGTGCTATCGTAGATCTCGCATACAAAGCGGAAGAAAACCCGAAGATAGCGGTCGAGGTATTGATAGGTCACGGCAATTGCTCGGCTGTAATAGAAACAAACGCAAAAATATCAAAAACGGATATAATATCGGCCATTCACCGCATTGCCGGAAGAATGAGGACCGATGTTAAAATCGTACCGCAGGACAAACACCTTTCGGACAATCAGGCTGAAGGTATCCGCTGCGGAGATAACGGTATTTTTAAGGGTATGCCCGTTACTGAGGAACAGAGAGAGCTGTCTGCAATCGCTCACCGCATATATTCAAAATATCCCTATGACGGCAAATACATAAAAAACGATGACCGCCTTATCATCTGTCAGAGCAATGCCGAAAAGAGCGAACTGCTCTGGGCGTTCCCTAATGCGGAGATAAATCCCCTCGGTGACTGGACAGGCGGCACCGATGTCGATACGGGAGCTGCCAACCGTAAGCTCGGCAGCGACATGGCAGACAGCGTTACGGGCGGCGGTCTGCACGGAAAAGATCTGTCAAAGGCCGATGTTTCCGTAAATATTTATGCTTTTCCCAAAGCACAGAAAACACGCAGTCCGGTAGAGCTGTGCTGTGCCATCGGTGACGATTTTATCGACGGTCTGCCGTATGAAAATATCGTAGAGACTGCTCGTGAATATATAAAATCGGTCGGCGGCTTTGAGAAGTTTGCGGAATGGGGGCTTGTCTGATGAAAACAACAAACGAAATGCAGCTCGTCCCCGTTGCAAAACTGATACCGTATCAGAACAACGCACGAACACACTCCCCGGAGCAGATCAGAAAGCTGCGTTCTTCTCTGCGTGAGTTCGGATTCGTAAATCCCGTGATCATTGACAGAGATTTTAATGTCATTGCGGGTCACGGCAGAATTGCCGCAGCCCGTGAAGAAGGCATAACGGAAGTACCGTGTGTTTTCGTAGATCATCTGACCGAAGCTCAGAAAAAAGCATATATCCTTGCGGACAACCGCATGACTCTTGATGCCGGATGGGACGAGGAAATGCTCAGAGTCGAATTGGAAGCTCTCGAAGAAATGGGATACGACCTCGGCATGACGGGCTTTGATGAAAAAGAGCTTGTCGATCTCTTTCCTGCCGATGAAGCAAAAGAAGATGACTTCGATGTGGAAGCCGAACTTCAGAAGCCCGCCTTCAGCAAAGCCGGAGATATATGGACGCTCGGCAGACATACACTCGTATGCGGTGACTCGACCGATCCGAGTACCTATACATCGCTTATGGGCGGAGTCAAAGCGAATCTTGTCATAACCGACCCTCCGTATAATGTCAACTACGAGGGTTCGGCAGGCAAAATCAAAAACGACAATATGGCGGACGAAAAATTCTATGAGTTTCTTCTCGCAGCGTTTAAGAATATGGCTTCGGTGCTTGCGGATGACGGCAGCATTTATGTGTTTCACTCGGATACCGAAGGTCTGAACTTCCGCAGGGCTTTTGCCGATGCGGGTTTTTATTTATCCGGCTGCTGTATCTGGAAGAAGCAGTCTCTTGTTCTCGGACGCTCTCCATACCAGTGGCAGCATGAGCCTGTCCTCTTCGGTTGGAAGAAAAAAGGCAAACATCAGTGGTACACCGGACGGAAGGAATCCACCATTTGGGAGTTCGACAAACCCAAGAAAAACGGAGACCACCCGACCATGAAGCCGATACCGCTTCTTGCATATCCCATAAACAACTCAACACTCAGCAATGCGGTCGTGCTTGACCCCTTTGGCGGAAGCGGCTCTACGCTCATTGCTTGTGAACAGACCGACCGTATATGCAAAACAATAGAACTTGATGAAAAATACTGCGATGTAATTGTAAACAGATATATCGAGCAGGTCGGTTCGAGTGAAAATGTATCCGTTATACGTGACGGCAGGACCTATACTTATGAGGAGGTCACCGATGCAGACAACTGATACGCTTACCCTCGGCAGTCTGTTTGACGGCTCCGGGGGCTTTCCTTTGGGTGGACTTCTTTCCGGCATAAAGCCTTTATGGACTTCGGAGATAGAGCCGTTCCCGATAAGAGTTACTACAAAACGAATGCCGTTTATGAAGCATTACGGAGATGTTTCAAAAATACACGGCAGTGAAATAGAGCCGGTGGATATTATCACCTTCGGTTCACCCTGCCAGGATATGAGCGTGGCAGGCAAACGGGCGGGGCTGGACGGTTCCCACTCAAATCTTTTTTATGAAGCTATCCGAATCGTAAAAGAAATGAGGCGTGCAACAAATGACGAAAAACCCCGATACATCGTTTGGGAAAATGTCCCCGGGGCATTCTCTTCAAACAAAGGACAGGATTTCAGATCCGTCCTCGAAGCGGTCTGCTCGGTCAAAGATACAGACGCGGTTATTCCTGAACCTCCGAAAGGTAAATGGGATTATGCCGGAAGCATCGTGGCAGACGATTACTCTGTCGCCTGGCGAACACTCGACGCTCAATTTTGGGGAGTACCCCAACGCCGCCGCAGGATCTACCTTGTCGCAGATTTTGCAGGTCGGAGTGCCGAGCAAATATTATTTGAGTCAGAAAGCCTGTCTGGGTATACTCCGCAGGGCTTCCGTCCGTGGAAAGGAGCTGCCGAGAGTGCTGAAGCTGGCACTGATGCGTCAGGCTTCGACGGATACAACGGCAGTCTGACCGATGATGTTTCCGCTACTCTCGGTGCAAACTGCGGAATGAGTACAGGCAGAAACGGAATCATTCTGAACGATCAAGGCGGCAACCGTATGGATGTGACCGAGGAAGTGACCGCAACTCTCAGAGCCGAAGCTCATCATCCGCCCTGTGTGATGGAGTCGGCAGGCTTCTGCACAGAGCATTCGGCAAAGGCAAGAACTATCGGATATGAAGAAGAAAAGTCACCGACGCTGCGTGCCGGTACGGTACCTGCGGCTATCGCTCTCGAAAATCATTCTGCTGACAGCCGAATTAAGATTTCCGAGGACGGCACGGTGCAGACTCTGACCACACGTATGGGTACCGGTGGAAACAATGTACCGCTTCTTCTGAAGATCCGCTCGGGCTGTGAAGGCGGAGGCAAAGGTGCTCTTATCCAGGAGGATAAATCCGCAACATTGTCTTGCAACAACGATCAAACATTGTTTGAGCCGTGTTCATGGGATGGAGGACAAATTTCTCCCACTCTCACAAAACAGAACGCAGGCGGCAGTCAGCGAATGCCGGATAAAGACAACTTCAACTGTGTCCTGGAAGCATACGGCATCTGTTCCGATAAATCAAACTCCATGCTTTCATCAAATCCCCACAGCGGTATTTATGAAGCCGATACAGCCCGTACAATTGATGCGAACGGCGGAAATCCCGGATGTAATCAGGGCGGCATTGCCATTGTTGAGGGCAACGGTTCCCGTCCGTCACATCACGGTGACGGCTACAGTGAATCGGATGTTATGTATACGCTTAATACTATCGAGCGGCACGGCGTGGCATATGCCATGACCACGGGCAGCTACTCGCAAGTCGAAAAAGAAAAATCTCCGACTCTCATGGCACGGGATTTCAAAGATCCGACCGCCGTGGCTTACGGTATCGGGCGTGACGCTATGAATCAAGGGAAAAACGCCCAGTTTGCTCCTTCCGTTTCTGAGGAGCTGCAGCCGACTCTTGTGGCAAAAGGACCGGGAGCGGTCGCAAAGGCAGAGCCGGAATACACGGTTCGCCGTCTGACGCCTACCGAGTGTGCAAGGCTGCAGGGCTTTCCCGATTGGTGGTGCAGCGATCTCGGAACGGAGAATCCGTCCTACGGAGATATAGATTTCTGGACAGATGTTTTTGAAACACACCGCCGTGTCATGGGAAGCTCGACAAAGCCCAAGACTCAAAAGCAGATAATCAAGTGGCTGAAAGATCCGTATTCCGATGCCGCAGAGTACAAAATGTGGGGCAACGGAGTGGCCTTGCCGTGCGTATGCTTCGTGCTTTCGGGGATTGCTTGGGCTGCAAAAAGAAAAGAGGAAACGGACTGACCGCTTCCTCGGTTGCTTAATTTTTTCTTGTAGGTTTCACATTTATATCAGGCTTTATAGTTCCGTCTATCACTCCGTGTGTTTCCTCAAAGTTTTTGATATTCTCTCTTATCAAAACAAGAATGTGACTGTTTACCGATCGTCCCTCATAATCGGCAACAAAACCGATTTTTTCAAGCATCTCTTCCTCTATGCGAATTGAAACACTTTTTATAGCCATAAAACCCACCTCAAAAATAAACATATTGTATATTTATTTTATAGCTATTATGTGTTACAATGTTTTAATTAGATATACTGTATATCTATAAAATTTAAAAACACGTGGAGGTTCATTATGAGAGTTGCCGTTATCGGTTCAAGAGGACTGAAAGTAAACGATTTGGAAAAGTATCTTCCGGAGGGGGTCACAGAGATAGTAGCGGGCGGAGCAAAAGGTGTGGATACCTCGGCGAGAGAATATGCCATCGCCCACGGAATAAAGCTGACGGAGTTTCTGCCTGAGTATAACAGATACGGCCGTTCTGCTCCGCTGAAGAGGAATATTACGATCATAGAAAACGCAGACATGGTTCTTGCTTTCTGGGACGGGAGTTCCCGTGGCACTAAGTTTGTTATTGATAACTGTAATAAAATGGATGTTCCTGTTACAGTCCATATGATTACAGAGTGATTTGTGCATTAGGTAGATTCTCTTTTACTTTGCAAAAATCCCTTGATATTTCTTCTGTTCAGAGCAATATATGTACTAACCTAAACGGAAAGGGATGTCAAAATGAAAGACGATACCATGCAAAAGGCTGTGGATGAATTTATCCTGCAGCGAATCAACAGCTATGGCAGACAGAAAAACGCTGCTTTGCAAGAAGCGTATGCAGAGCTTGGAAATTGTATTACAAAACTCAAAGATACATTCTCAAATGAGCAAAATGCGTTATTCAACGAATGTGAGAACGCATTTTGTCTGATTGAGGGTGAAATCAGACAGAACTATTACCGTGCCGGATTTTCCGATGCGGTAATATTTTTACTCGGATGGAGGGATAAGGATTGGACATGAAATTCCCAAACAGTAAAACGGTCGAACGCATCCGCAAAGAGTATCCTGCCGGCACAAGAGTAGAACTCGTGCAGATGGATGATCCTCAAGCTCCGCCAATCGGCACAAAAGGTACGGTCATGGGTGCGGATGATACAGGCTCACTCCTTATGCGATGGGATAACGGCAGCGGTCTGAATGTTGTTTTCGGTGAAGATATTGTACGCAAGATATAGATGCAACTTGCTATAAAATACACAATATGCTGTGTATATCTTTGTGTAATATATTACCGCAAAATGACTGGATATATTGTGTGTTTAGAGTTAATATGTGACCACCGAAAGGGAAAAGAACGAAAACGGAGGCACATAAAATGAACGAAAAAATCGCAAGACAGGTTGAAGAAATGAAAAAGCAGACCATAGGGGTCGAGGTTGAAATGAACAGCATCACAAGAAACAAGGCCGCAAAAATTGCCGCCGACTTCTTCGGAACAGGCAGATACGAAGATACCGCCCGCCGCAACGGATACTGCACATGGTCAGCATGGGACGGACAAGGAAGAGAATGGAAATTCCAAAAAGACGTCAGCATCGCAGGCCCGGACATAGAAAAATGCGAAATGGTCACCCCGATCCTTACATACAGCGACATGGACACCTTGCAGGAGCTTGTAAGACAGCTCAGACACGCGGGAGCAAAAAGCCGAGAACAATGGCACAGCTTGCGGACATTTGGTACGGCAGACAGGGTGAGAACTACGGCAGAAACCAGCATTACAACGGCAGCCGCTACCATATGCTTAACCTCCACGCAACTTTCACAAAGGGAACGGTGGAGTTCAGACTTTTTCAATTCGACGCGCCGAATGCAGAACGCAAAGGCGGACTTCACGCAGGACAGCTCAAGAGCTACATTCAGCTTTGCCTCGCACTCAGCCAGATGGCAAAGGAAGTACGCACGGCAAGCCCGAAACCCCAGCAGAACGAGAATCCGAAATACGCAATGAGGACTTGGCTCCTTCGCTTGGGATTCATCGGTGACGAATTCAAAACGGCGAGAGACCTCCTGACCAAGCGTCTGAGCGGTGATACAGCCTTCCGTAACGGCAGAGCCGCTTGAAGAATTTAGCCGCAGGCACCCTTCCGACCGCTACGGCGGTCTTAAGGTGGTAGAAGCACAATCGCTTACTAAATTTCAGGAGGACTTGAAAATGAAAAGAAGATACATCGCTTACGGAAGCAACCTCAATGTGCCGCAGATGCGGATGCGTTGTCCTCATGCAACGATTCTCGGAACGGCAACATTAAAGGGATGGGAGCTGATGTTTAAGGGCAGCAAAACAGGCTCTTATCTCACCATTGAAAAATGCGAAGGCGGCACGGTTCCCGTGGTGATTTGGGAAGTTAAGGAATCGGACGAAGCATCGCTTGACCGCTACGAGGGCTTTCCAAATTTCTATTACAGGAAAGACATCAAGCTTCAGTACAAGGGTATCCGCACGGGAAAACGCAGAACGGTGACGGCTTTCGCTTACATCATGCACGAAGACCGCCCGATCGGTATTCCCTCAAACTACTACATGAGGACTTGCCTTGAAGGATACGACACCTTCTTCTTTGACAAGAATATTCTGATCGATGCCTACAATAAATGCAGGGAGGCTTGCAGTCATGAAATCTAATGTTGTACGCATGGAGATTTGTCCGCTTTGCGGGAGAACCTACCATGATATTCCGGCTCTTTCGAGAACGGAAAATGAAACGCTCATCTGCCCGGACTGCGGAACAAGACAAGCTCTGGCGAGCATCGGAGTCGGCATCGAGGAGCAGGATTCCATCATAGAAATCATTCACCGCAGCACCGATAATCCGCTGTAAAATACACAATCCAGTCCCCAAATGTTTGTGTAGTTTATGCCTCATAATTGACTTGCTATTATCCTCCTTCAGAGTTAATATGTGACTACCGAAAGAGAAAACGGAGGACACGAAAATGACAAGATTTGAAAAAGACCTGAAAGACGCACTTGAAGAAAACGAAATTGAGGTTTTAACAAGACGCCAAGCGGAGATAGACAGTCTTAGCGCCGAGGGCAAGAGATGCAAGAACGGCTTCCGCAGACAGTGCATTGCACAGGATCTTGCAAGGCTTAAAAAGGAATACAACTTAATCAGCGAGAATTTTTAAGGAGGCGGTTACGATGACGAGATTTATGAAGGAACTGAACGGCGACTTCGGAGCCTTTTGGCAGAAAGAAGCGGAAAAAGAACTGGCGGCGCTTAAAGCCGATCTCGAGACAGGTCAAATCACCATTGACGAAAACGGCATCGCACGAAACTGCATCGGCCGAGTGCTGATGAGTGATATGCTTGAGAAGCTCACCCTGGTCACCGACAAGGCCGACATCGAGGCCACAGCCGCCGCAAGGGAGACGGAGGATGCCAAGGAGCTGGAGGTTTACAGAACCAGCAAAAAAGCCCGCAGCGGTGAGGAACTTGCCGAGATGAGGGCAGCATTCGGTGAAGGCACAACAGTGACAGACATCCTCACAGGCGAACTGATCAGCCTGTAATATATAACACAGGAGAACGGCCCGAAAGGGTCTGTTCTTGCTTATACAACAATCACGGTCGCAGCGATGCGGCTGTTTTTTATGCTTATTTTTCGGAGGTGACCGAATATCAGAAAACTGAAAAAATATACACCGACAAGGTTCATGGCGAAATCTTCATACTATGACAAGGATGCCGCCGATTACGCCGTCATGTTTATCGAATCACTCTGCCACACCAAAGGCACATGGGCAGGCAAACCATTTGATCTGATAGATTGGCAGGAGCAGATCATACGGGACATTTTCGGAACTCTTAAACCCAACGGGTACCGGCAGTTCAATACGGCATACATCGAGATTCCGAAAAAGCAGGGAAAAAGTGAACTTGCCGCCGCTGTTGCTTTGCTTCTGACCTGCGGTGACGGAGAGGAACGTGCCGAGGTTTACGGCTGTGCCGCCGACAGACAGCAGGCATCCATAGTTTTTAATGTGGCTGCGGATATGGTTCGTATGTGTCCGGCTTTGGCAAAACGGGTAAAAATACTCGATTCGCAAAAGCGGCTCGTTTATCATCCTACGGGCAGTATCTATCAGGTGCTTTCCGCAGATGTCGGAAACAAGCACGGTTTCAATACACACGGTGTTGTATTCGATGAGCTTCATACTCAGCCTAACAGAAAACTGTTTGATGTTATGACAAAAGGCTCCGGCGACGCAAGAATGCAACCGCTGTATTTTCTCATCACCACCGCAGGAACCGATACGCAGTCGATATGCTACGAAACACACCAAAAGGCTCTGGACATCATTTACGGCAGAAAACACGATCCCACCTTCTATCCCGTCATATACGGTGCAGCCGAAAACGAGGACTGGACAGACCCGAAGGTGTGGAAGAAAGCGAACCCGTCACTCGGTATTACGGTAGGCATAGACAAAGTCAAAGCCGCCTGCGAGTCCGCAAAACAGAATCCGGGCGAAGAAAATGCCTTCCGCCAGCTTCGTTTAAATCAATGGGTAAAACAAGCCGTCCGTTGGATGCCGATGGATAAATGGGACGCCTGTGCGTTTGCTGTAGATGGGGAAGAACTTGAAGGCCGTGTATGTTACGGCGGTCTTGACCTTTCCTCGACAACGGATATTACCGCATTCGTGCTTGTATTTCCGCCGGAGGAAGAAGATGACAAATATATAATTTTGCCGTATTTCTGGATCCCCGAAGGCAATATCGATCTCCGTGTTCGCCGAGACCATGTTATGTATGACCTTTGGGAACGGCAAGGCTATCTCAGAACCACCGAAGGCAATGTGGTTCATTACGGCTACATCGAAAAGTTCATCGAGGAACTCGGCACCAGGTACAATATCCGAGAGATCGCATTCGACCGTTGGGGTGCCGTACAGATGGTGCAGAACCTTGAGGGCATGGGCTTCACGGTCGTTCCTTTCGGACAGGGTTTTAAGGATATGTCTCCGCCCACAAAGGAGCTTATGAAGCTGGTGCTTGAAAAGAAAATCGCCCACGGCGGACATCCGGTTCTCCGTTGGATGATGGATAACATATTTATCCGTACAGACCCAGCCGGGAATATCAAGGCGGATAAGGAGAAATCCACAGAGAAAATCGACGGTGCCGTTGCAACAATAATGGCTCTGGATAGAGCCATTCGCTGCGGTAACGACACCAGAGAATCTGTATATGACAGCCGAGGATTGCTTTTTATATGATAACTAACTGCTTTTTTTATTCTTTCCTTGTTCTTTCTCTTCCATATTGATCAATTACCGCCAAGCCAGCATACAGTGCTTTCTATTGGATAGCCGAGAAGCAATCCGGTTACTATTGAAACCGCATTACATCCACCGTTTTGAAGGTTAAAACCACAAATTTCAGGTTTAGCGAAATATGAAATAGGTTTTATAAACTGTTCTTCAACCCAATTCCAATCAACATTCCAAATTCCGTGACAATCATAAATCTCCTTGACTTCAGTGTAATCAAAATAATCAGCCAAGCGTCCTGTATGGAAGACAAAGATCATATCGGATTCATATTCTCTCCAATCACAGTCCTTTGGTAAATTTCTTATAAGTTGCCGTGCTTCCTGAGAACCCGGTTGTAAGTACACCGTTGCTGCGGTCTTCTTACCGATTTGAACAGCATTATGCATATAGTCGTAAAACGGTGTCACTCCATAATTGTTGCTGCAGAAAACTAAGTTTTCCCAATTCAAAAAATCAGATTGATATTCGCGACCAATATCGCGATACTTGATTTCACTGACCACCTTATCAGGTTTATTTTTATCTTTTTTTACTACAGAAATGGTTACAACTCCATCGGCAGTCTCTTTACTTATAAGCCACTGTCGATCAAAGATATCCTTTCTTTGAGCCAGTATTATTGACATAAAACATACCCTCCGTATCGAATAGCTTTTTATGTTTATTTAATTCAAATTATATGTGGAATTAGATTGTATATCAAGTAGTTTATTGAAAGGAGCAATTCAACATGAGCATATTTTCAGGGCTATTCCGCTCAAGAGATAAGCCCACAAACAGCACTGTCGGATCAAGGTATGCCTTTTATATGGGCGGCACGACATCCGGCAAAGCGGTAACAGAGCGAAGTGCCATGCAGATGACGGCGGTTTATGCCTGTGTGCGTATTCTGTCAGAAGCCATCGCAGGATTGCCGCTGCATTTCTACCGATATAAGGAGAACGGCGGCAAAGAGAAAGCTATTGACCATCCGCTGTATCTACTGCTCCATGATGAGCCGAATCCAGAGATGAGTTCATTTGTGTTCAGAGAAACGCTTATGACTCATCTTTTGCTTTGGGGCAATGCATACGCACAGATCATACGAAACGGCAAGGGTGAAATCATAGCTATGTATCCGCTGATGCCGAATAAAATGACCGTCAGCAGAGATGAGACAGGACAGCTGTATTACACCTATCAGAAATCGCAGGATGAATTGCCGAAGAACAAAACTACTACTGTAATTCTCCATTCTTATGATGTCCTGCATATTCCGGGTCTCGGGTTTGACGGATTAGTGGGTTACTCACCGATCGCCATGGCAAAGAACGCCATCGGACTTGCCATAGCTACGGAGGAATACGGAAGTAAATTTTTCGCAAACGGTGCTGCGCCTTCCGGTGTTTTGGAGCATCCGGGAACTATCAAAGATCCGCAAAGAGTGCGTGATTCGTGGATGAGCCAGTTCGGTGGTTCGGCAAACAGCAACAAGATAGCAGTTTTGGAGGAAGGACTTAAATATACGCCTATCTCCATTTCTCCCGAACAGGCGCAATTCCTCGAAACAAGAAAATTTCAAATCAATGAAATCGCTCGAATTTTCAGAGTGCCGCCTCACATGGTCGGTGATCTTGAAAAGTCGAGCTTTTCAAATATTGAGCAGCAATCCCTTGAATTCGTAAAGTATACGCTTGACCCTTGGGTGGTCAGATGGGAGCAGTCCATTCAGCGTTCACTCCTGACTCCGGAGGAAAAGAAAAAATACTTTGTGAAATTCAATGTGGAAGGTCTGCTTCGGGGCGATTACCAAAGCCGTATGAACGGGTATGCAACAGCAAGACAGAACGGTTGGATGAGTGCAAACGATATCCGTGAACTTGAAAATCTCGACCGTATCCCGACAGAAGACGGAGGCGATCTCTACCTTATCAACGGCAATATGCTCCCGATGGCAAACGCCGGAGCTTTTGCAGATATTACACAAACTGGAAAGGAGGATTCCGATGAAGAAATTTTGGAAGTGGAAGAATCTGACAATTCTGAATCAGGAGACACAGGAGCAGACAACGGAAAGGACGCTGTTCCTAAACGGCACCATCGCGGAGGAAAGCTGGTTTGACGATGATATCACGCCTCAGCTTTTCAAAGAGGAGCTGATGAGCGGCAGCGGCAATATCACCGTGTGGATCAATTCACCGGGCGGTGACTGCGTTGCGGCGGCTCAAATCTACAATATGCTGATGGATTATCCGCATGATGTTACCGTGAAAATCGACGGCATTGCGGCATCGGCGGCGAGCGTTATCGCTATGGCAGGCACAAAGGTGCTGGTCAGTCCAGTGTCCATGATGATGATCCACAATCCCATGACAGTGGCTATGGGTGACACAGCGGAAATGCAGAAAGCCATCGAGATGCTCGGCAGCGTAAAAGAATCCATCATCAACGCTTACGAGATCAAGACCGGTTTTTCCCGTGCCAAACTGTCCCACCTCATGGACGCTGAAACATGGATGGATGCAAACAAGGCTGTTAAACTCGGCTTTGCCGACGGCATCCTCGGACGCACCGACATCCCGGAGGATGTTGAATAACCCGCAGTTTCCATGCTGTATTCCAAGGCAGCGGTTGTTAATTCCCTTATGGATAAGATCGCCGCCAAATGCAAAATCAATACAAAGCCGGCAGAGCCGGAAAAAACAGGCCGTTCCGTTGATTCACTCATGGAGCGGCTTAATCTTATGAAATTTTAAGGAGGATTTTTTATCATGACAATTCTTGAATTGCGCGAAAAACGCGCCAAAGCGTGGGAAGCTGCCAAGGCATTTCTTGACTCCCACCGTAACGAGAACGGCATTCTGTCCGCAGAGGATGACGCCACATACACACGAATGGAACAGGACATCACCAACCTCGGCAAAGAGATCGCCCGTCTGGAGCGCCAAGAGGCGCTGGACGCAGAGCTGAACAAACCTGTAGGCAAACCGCTCATCGGCAAGCCTGAGACTGCCAAAACAGATGATAAGATCGGCCGTGCGTCCAACGCATATAAAGAGGACTTCGGCAGACATCTTCGCGGCAAATCGCTTATCCACAATGTGCTTTCCGAAAGCACCGATGCGGAGGGCGGCTACCTTGTACCGGAAGAGTTTGAAAAGCAGATCGTTACCGGTCTTTCCGCGACGAATGTGATCCGTTCCCTCGCCAAAGTCATCACCACTCACCACGAAAGGAAGATCCCCATAGCAATCGGTCACTCCGTGGCTGCCTGGACTACGGAGAACGGAACGATAGCCGAAAGCAATCCGACCTTCGGTCAGAAGCAGATCGACGCCTTCAAACTTACTGATCTCATCCGTGTCAGCGTTGAACTTCTGCAGGATTCGGAGTTTGATCTTGAGGACTACATTGCGAATGAGTTTTCCCTTGCATTCGGTGCCGCCGAGGAGGAAGCTTTCTGCGTGGGTACCGGCACAAATCAGCCTACGGGTATCTTCACAGCCAACGGCGGTGACGTGAGCGTTACGGCGGCAAGCGAAACTGCGATCACGGTAGATGAGATCATCGGCCTTGTCTACGGGCTTAAATCTCCCTACCGCAGAAATGCTAAGTTTCTCATGAACGATGCTACAGTATCCCTTCTGCGCAAGCTGAAGGACAGCAACGGTGCATATTTGTGGCAGCCTTCCGTCCAGGCAGGTCAGCCGGATAAACTGCTTGGATATGAAATTTATACATCACCTTATGCTCCGACCGTTAAAGCCGGATCGCTTGCCATGGCGTTCGGTGATTTTCATAACTACTGGATCGGTGACCGTGCCGGCAGAACTGTACAGAGATTGAACGAACTGTACGCTACCAATGGTCAGATCGGCTATGTCGCCACGGAGCGTGTGGACGGAAAAGTTGTTCTTCCGGAAGCTATCCAGCTTCTTAAGATGAAAACTTCTTAACGGAAAGGAGCCGGCGGTGATGGACACACTTTTGGAAAAGGTCAAAGCAAATTTAATACTCTCTCATAATGAGGATGATGAACTTTTAAAGGGTTTCATCACCGCTGCCGTTGCTTACGCGGAAAGCTATCAGCATATCCCGGAAGGATATTACGAAGCAAACCGTATGCCGCCCACCACCGAACAGGCGGTCATTATGCTGTCATCCCACTTCTATGAAAGCAGAGACGGCAGCACCGGCGGTTTCTTTTCGGATAACACTGCGGCGGCACAGCAGGTCTGGAATACGGTAAATTTGCTTTTAAGACTCGACAGGGAGTGGAAGGTATGAGCTTAGGTAAGATGAATACGGCTATATATTTTCTCGAAACGGTGAATACCACCGACAGCGAAGGTTTCGCCGTTACCGAAGAAAAAACGATTGCATCCACAAGAGCATATCGCGAAGGCAGACACGGCTCACAGAAATGGGCCAACTTTGCCGCTTTCTTCAATGTGACCGACCTTTTCCGCTTCCGTGCCTTTCCGAATGTAAAAATCACGACAGATCATATTCTGGCCTGCGGTGATGAGCGGTTCGAGATCGTTTCTGTTGAAGATGTCAAAGGTAAAGGTATGTATATTGAGGTTCTTGCCGTAAAAATAGAACCGGCAAAGGGAGCGTGACAGTATGGCAAAATGCGATTTGAAAATGCCCGATGATTTTCTCAAAAGGCTGTCCTCCCTCGGTGACAGAACCGATGAAATAGCCGAAAAGGTTCTCGAAGCCGGAGGCGAAGTCGTTCTGCAGAAGGTAAAGAGCAACCTGTCGGCGGTTGTCGGCAGCGGAACAAAATACGATTCCCGCTCCACCGGTGAGCTTGAACACTCCCTCGGTCTATCGCCCGTCAAGGTGGATAAAAACGGGAATCACGATATAAAGGTCGGTTTTGCCGAACCGAGAAGCGATGGAGACAGCAACGCTAAAATTGCAAATATTCTCGAATACGGCAAACACGGTCAGCCCGCAAAGCCCTTTTTGAAGCCTGCGAAATCGGGCAGCAAGACGGTGGCACAGGATGCAATGCTGAAAACCTTTGAAAGCGAGGTCGAAAAATTTTGAGCATACTCGAAGATCTGAATACGCTCCTAAAGCCCCTCGGCATTCCCTTTGAAACGGGTGTGTTTTCGGATGATGCTCCCGATAAATATATCGTTATCATACCGCTTGTCGACACCTTTGAGCTTCATGCGGACAATGCTCCCGGATATGATGTTCAGGAAGCAAGGCTTTCACTCTACTGCAAAGGCAGTTACACAAAAGAGAAAAACACGATAGTCCGCTCTCTTCTGAAAGCGGATTTTACCGTAACCGATCGAAAATACATCGGTTACGAACCCGATACGAAATATCATCATTACAATATTGATGTTGCAAAACATTACGAAACGGAGGAAATATAATGGCTACGATTGGCCTTGATAAATTATACTACTCAAAAATTACCGAGGACGACAGCGGTAATGAAACATACGGCACTCCCGTACAGCTTGCGAAAGCTATCTCAGCGGATCTCTCGGTAGAGCTTGCCGAAGCGATACTTTACGCCGATGACGGTGCTGCGGAAATGGTCAAAGAATTTAAATCGGGAACGCTTTCGTTGGGTGTTGACGATATCGGTCACGATGCGACTTCCGACCTTACGGGAGCTACGATCGACTCCAACAAGGCGGTCGTTTCTACGGCTGAGGACTGCGGTACACCCGTTGCCATCGGTTTCAGGGCAAGAAAAGCAAACGGTAAATACAAATACTACTGGCTTTACAGAGTGATCTTCGGCATTCCGGCAACAAGCCTTGCCACCAAAGGCGACAGTATTACATTCTCTACTCCCACGATTGAAGGTACCATTTTCCGAAGAAACAAAGAGGACGCAGCCGGAAAGCATCCGTGGAAAGCAGAAGCAACCGAGGGTGAAGCGGCTGCCGCCACGATTACGAACTGGTATAAAGAAGTGTATGAGCCGAAATATACATCTACTATGGCAGCACCCGTCGCAACGGTTAAAAAGTAAGGAGGGTTTTCGATGGATACCGAACGCAGTGCAAAAATTTTGATCGGCGGCGAAGAGTATGAATTGCTCCTTACAACAAAGGCGACAAAGGAAATCGCTGCAAGATACGGAGGTCTTGAAAACCTCGGAGATAAGCTGATGAAAGCAGAAAACTTTGAAATGGCTATCGATGAGATCGTTTGGCTTATCACGCTGCTTGCAAATCAGAGCATTCTTATCCACAATCTCAGAAATGAGAATAAAAAGGCTCTGCTTACGGAAGAAACGGTGGAGCTTCTGACAACGCCTTTCGATCTGGCAACGTACAAAAACGCTCTGACCGAAGCGCTCTACAAAGGCACAAAGAGAAACATTGAAAGCGAGACAGACTCAAAAAACGCAGAAGCCGAGTAAGCGATGATGAATTGTTTACCCGGCTGCTGTATTACGGCATAGCCCAGCTTCATTTGAGCTTTGATGAAGTCGGACTGATGCCGTTCGGTCTGCTTATGGATCTGTGGGAATGTCATAAACAGTATAACGGTCTTGCAAAGCCGAAAGCCGAACTGTTCATTGACGATATTATTCCCGACGGGATATAGGAGGGAGAAAAATGCAGAGAGGTACAACACCCACCCACACCTTTACCTTCGGCGAGAGCTTGAGCGGAGCGAAATTCGAGAAGATCTTCATTACCTACAGGCAGGGAGAAAAAACTATTGTTGAAAAAGATATAGACGATATATCCGTAACAGATGAAGCGTTTATCGTAAAGCTGACGCAGGCCGAGACATTGCTTTTTTCTCCCGGTCAGGTGCGGATACAGATAAGAGTGAAAACCGTTATGGGCGAAGCTCTTGCTTCAAATATCATAACCGTTTCTGCCGAAGAACTGCTCAAGGACGGTGAAATATGAAATGGTGTTTAAGGTAAGATTCACTCAGGATAAACCTTTTCATGTTTGTTTCGGTCAGGGCATCTCGTTCGCAAATTACCCCGAGTATGAAGGCGAATATGAACTGACACCGAAAGTAACACCGCAGACGCTCAATACCCGCGACACATACCTCACACAGGACATTCTGTTTCGCGAGATCCAGTATTATGAGGTTTCAAACAATCAAAACGGCATGACAGCCGTGATAGGAGGAACTTAATGAATGTACAATTTACAATGTATAATTCACAATTTTTCTGAATTTTTTTGCTGTGCTTAATTGTACATTGTAAATTATAAATTTTACATTTGAAAGGATGATTTTTATGGATATTAACAAGGTCATTTTCGGCAATCAGACGCTTATCGACCTTACGGGCGATACCGTATCGCCGGATAAATTGCTCAAAGGTCAGACAGCCCACGACAAAAGCGGTGCGGTCATCACGGGCACTTGTCCTTTTGATGTGGACTCCGCCGATGCGACTGTCGGCGTTGCCGAGATGCTCGAAGGGAAAACGGCATATGCGAGAGGTGCGAAAATCACCGGTACCATGCCGAACAACGGAAGTTTCAGTGAGGAAATACGAGATGTCAATGATGAAATATCCATCCCCATGGGCTTTCATGACGGCAGCGGCAAAATCGGCATCGACGCTACGGAAAAATCAAAAATCATCGAAGGCAACATCAAACAAGGAGTTCAAATACTCGGCGTGACCGGCACTTGCAAGCCTTCAAGCAGCGTTACGGCTCAGAGCAAATCCGTAACACCGAAGATAACGGAACAGACCATACTGCCGGATGAAAATATCGACTATCTGTCACAGGTTGTCGTAGCGGCTATCCCTTATGCCGAGAGCGATAATGCCGCAGGCGGAGTGACAGTAACAATTGGTGGCTGATATGGCGGTAAATAAAGTTGTATACGGTACCACCGTTCTTGTGGATCTGACATCGGATACCGTTTCCGCAGATAAGCTATTGGCGGGATACACAGCCCATGACAAATCCGGCAAAGCCGTAACGGGAACTTTAAGCGTTCAGGATTGTTATACGGGTTACGGTACTCCGTCAGCTTCTCTCGGAAAAGACGGCGACTTGTATCTTGATTTGAGGTGACTGAAATATGCCGACATACAGATATACACTAACGGGTTCCCACTCCGCAGCGGGTTATACATTTGACCATTACCACTCTGTGGACATAAGTGATTTAAATGCGGCGGTAAAGAATACCATACCACAGTATTCTGCCATAAGCAGTATTTTCCTTTACTGTCAGGCGAAGACTTCACTTTCGGCCAAAGCAGACGCATGGTGGTATTTTTCTGACTCATCGCCGTACCGGAGCGGATACAAAATATGCGGCGGCAGCGAGCTGATCGGCAGCTCCAACACAGCCGTTTCGGGAAATATTCCTGCGGCATATTACAACTCCGGCACATCTGACAGCGGAGCGATTAAGACTTCATATTCAAAACTCGCAGTTACAATGACTGCGACGGTTATACGAAAATACACTTGTAATTCCGCTTATGCCGAATGGACATATTCATTGCCCACATACACGGTGAATTTATCCGCAAACGGCGGAGGAACGGTGTCGGGCGGAGGAACGCAGGAAATTACTCAGTTTAACTCCGTGATTCAGAAAGGGGCAAGCTGGACATTCAAAGCTGTGCCTAATGAAGGATACAGATTTGTCGGCTGGCGGAGAGTCGGTTATACCGGATATATATCCTACGAAAACAACTACATCTATTCGAGAACAACCATATGGGATAACTCAACAGTCGAGAACATCGAAGGTGTATTTGAAAAGATACCGACATCGGGTGTTTATCTAAAACAGAACGGCAGCTTTAAAGAAGCGAAAAATGTATATGTAAAGCAAAATGGTGTTTGGATTGCGACAAGTAAATCAATATTTTCGTCAAGTAAAAAATACAGAATAATTTCTTCATAGCGGCTTCGCGAAATGCGGAGTCGCTTTAATTTTTGCGAAAGGAGGAATTGTCATGGCATCGGATTTCGGATTAAAAATCGGTCTTGAGGGTGAAAAAGAATTCAAGTCAGCACTCAGCGAAATAAATCAAACATTCAAAGTGCTGGGTTCGGAGATGAAGCTCGTCACTTCGCAGTTCGATTCAAACAACAAATCGGTTGAATCGCTTGCTGCAAAAAACACCGTGCTGAATAAAGAGATCGAAGCACAAAAGCAAAAAATCGAAGTTTTACGCTCGGCACTTGAAAATGCTGCGTCCTCCTTCGGTGAAAACGATAAGCGTACACAGGCCTGGCAGATACAGCTCAATAATGCGGAAGCTGTATTAAACACCATGGAGCGTGAGGTTGCCGATAACGAAAAAGCCATTGATGAGCTGTCAAATACTCAGGCTAATGCGGAGAATTCCACAGAGGACTTTTCCGATTCCGTGGAAGAAAGCGGCGATACGGCGGATGAAGCTGAAAGCAAATTTTCAAAGTTCAAGGATGTGGTCAGCACAGTCGCAACCGCTGCCGTGGCCGCGGTAACGGCAATAGGTACGGCAGCCGTAGCCGCAGGCAAAGCCATATGGGACTTAGCAAACGACACGGCCGAATACGGAGATTCCATAGAAAAGCAAAGCCAGAAGGTGGGCTTAAGCTACGAAGCCTATCAGAAATGGGACTATGCCATGAATCTTGCCGGAACCTCCATGGGAGCGTGTACCACAGGCTTAAAAACCCTTACCAACACCATTGATGACGCAAAAAACGGTTCCGATTCCGCAACGGAGAAGTTCACAAGGCTCGGCATCTCCATAGACGATATCAAGGATAAATCCAGAGAAGATATTTTTGAGATGACGGTTGCAACTTTGCAGAATGTTTCGGACGAAACGGAAAAAGCCGCCCTTGCAAACGATATGTTCGGTAAAAGCGGTCAAGACCTGCTGCCGCTGTTGAATCAAACGGAAGAAGCCACAAAAGCTCTTCTTGACGAAGCCGAGAATTACGGCATGGTGATGAGCGATGACGCAGTCAAAGCGAGTGCCGCTTTTGAGGACAGTCTCACAAAGCTGCAAAGCACCTTCGGCGGAGTAAAGAACAGCGTTATGGGTGAAATGCTGCCGTCACTCACGCTTATCATGGACGGTCTTTCCGACCTTGTGGCAGGTAATGAGGAAGCTGCGGACGAAATTCAAAACGGTGTGATAGGTCTTATCGAAAGCATATCCGAGATGATTCCACAGGCGGTAAACCTCATAACCATGGTGGCAGGTGCGGTACTGGAAAGTGCTCCGACAATTATCGCATCCCTTGCGGAGGGTATTCTATCGGCAATTCCCACACTTTTGCCCGTAGTGGTGGAGATCATAAATGAAATCGTGACATCGCTCATTGGTCTTTTACCGCAGGTGGTCACGGCGGCGATGCAGATAATCACTTCCGTTGTCGGCGGTATTGCCGAAGCTCTGCCGAACTTGATTCCCGCAGTCATAAGCGTGGTGATGCAGATCGTGCAGACGCTCATAGATAATCTGCCGATGATTTTGGACGCAGCCTTGCAACTCGTTACCGGTTTAACCAAGGGCATTTTAGATGCGATCCCCATACTGGTAGAAGCGCTTCCGAAAATCATCGAAAGCATCGTGACTTTCATAGTCGGAGCTATTCCTCAAATCATCCAAACAGGCGTACAGCTTTTGTCGTCACTGGTTGAAAATCTGCCCGTGATAATCAATGCCATTGTCACCGTTCTTCCGCAGATCATAACGAGTATCGTAAATGCGCTGACATCGAATATTCCGCTGATAATCAGCACGGGAATAACGCTTTTGACTTCACTGGTAAAGAGCCTGCCGCAGATAATCTCCGCCGTTGTAGCAGCGATTCCTCAGATCATATCGGGACTTGTGACCGCCATATCGAACAGCATACCGAAGATCGCCAATGCAGGCTTGACGCTCCTGAAATCCTTGATACAGAATCTGCCATCCGCAATTTCCACCATCGTTTCCAATATTCCGAAGATCATTACTTCAATAGTCAATGCAATCAGCAACGGCATCGGCTCTCTTAAAAATGTGGGCTACAACCTGCTTACGGGGCTTTGGAACGGTATGAGTAACGCTCTGAGCTGGGTGGTAAGCAAGATAAGAGGCATGGGAAATTCCATCATCTCCGCCATCAAAGGCGTTTTTGGTATCCACTCACCGTCAACGGTGTTCAGAGATCAGGTGGGTAAAAACCTCGCCCTCGGTCTCGGTGAAGGCTTTGAAAACACCATGCGGCAGGTCGAAAAGGATATGCAGAATGTTGTTCCAACCGATTTTGATTTCGATGCTGATGTGGGTATAAACGGCACAGATCGGAATCCGTTCTCTGCGGAGAGCGGTCCCGCAACACTTATCGACGGCATCGTTCTCAATGTTTACGGAGCACAGGGACAGAGCGAAATCGAAATAGCCAACAGCGTTATGGAAATGCTGCAATCGGCAATTGAACGGAAAGGAGCGGTGTTTGCGTAATGTACAATTTACAATGTACAATGAATTTAAAATTGTGAATTATTCGATGATTTTATGATTGCGGTTAATAGACGGTTGAGTTCCGCACAATCATTGTATATGCTTTCAAATTCCGCATCATTTAAATAATCCGTTTCATGAAGCAGTTCCAACCAGTATTCGGTTTCGGCTGCTTCTTTTAATGCTATGTTCATTTTTGCGATTAATTCCTTTTTGCTTTGAGCAACGACACCTTCACTCACATTTGCCCCGATACTTGTTCCGCTTCTGACAAGCTGCTTTGAAATGATGAACTCTTTTTTCTCCTTGAGCAAAAATTTATACATTTTGATTATTCTGATTGCAAAGGCTTTGCTTTTATCACGAACAATATTATCTGACATAACAAATTCTCCATTCTTAAAATTGCAAATCTTTGATTTGCCACCATCATTATACATTGTAAATTGTAAATTAGAAAGTCGGTGATTAAAAATGAACTTAAAAATTAATAATGTCGATTTATCTCAGTTCGGTGTGATGGTCGAGCATTATCCCACGGAGGTTCATGCACAGAGAAAAATCGATACGGTGAGCATACCCGGGAGGAACGGCGACCTCATTTTCTCGCAGGACGCTTTTAACAATGTGACCGAGAGTATCGACATTTCCTTAAAACCCTGCGGCGGAAGAACAAGAGACGAAAACATATCAAAGCTCTGCGATATTTTGCTTTCGTCAAAGGAGTATTTACGCATTGAATGTGACGGCTGGGCGAAATTTAACGGCGAAGATATATTCAGGCTCGGCCATTACTCCGGAACCCTGGACATTCAGAATCTGCTCGGCAGATACGGCAGGACAACGCTGAAATTTAACTGTAAACCGCAGCGATACCTTAAAAGCGGTGAAACCCCCATAGAGCTTGCAAGCGGTGTGCATTATCTCACCAATCCCACCGCATATACGGCATATCCCATTGTGAAATTTTATCCGAGCTATACGACGGTGAATTACGCATCCGGCATACTCAGACTTTACGCCGATGAAGATACCGGCTCTGCAAGAGCAACGGATCTTTTGGGAGCGGTATCCGGTACGATGCAGATCATAAAATCCTTCAATCTCAGCAACACGGTATTCGATAACACCGACTGCGTAACGGTGGATTTTGAAAATCTTATGGTCACTGCAGCGGACGGTTCGGACTACAGAAGCAAGGTAGTCAGTGCGGATAAATTCTGGCAGCCCCGATTTGAACCAGGCGTCAGGCACTACATTTACACAAACCCATTCTTCTCAAAAATTGAAATAATTCCGAGGTGGTACACAATATGATCCCATTTTTATTCAGTAAAGAAACAACAGATTTTTCGTCTCTCGGTCTGGGACTTCTCACCGAATGCACATCCTGCAAAATAACCGAGGAACGCAACGGCGAATATGAGCTGGAGATGAAATATCCCGTAAGCGGTGAATTGTTCGATAAGCTCGAAACCGGAACTCTCATACAGGCAAGGGTCAACGATGACGATACCTGTCATCAGGTATTCAGGATATACCGCATGACAACGCCCATGAGCGGACAGATCACAGTCTACGCAAGGCACGTCAGCTATGACCTAAACGGTTATCCCGTGCCTCCGCTTTCCATCACGAACACAACGGCGGCAAATGCCATGAATTCGGCTTTATCAAATTCACCGGCTAATACGGGGTTTTCATCCCTCAGCGACATTACGGCAAGGAACACCGTGAACATCACCGAACCCGTAAGCATGAGAGCCTTTCTCGGCGGTGTATCGGGCAGCATACTCGATGTTTTCGGCGGCGAATATGAGTTTGACAACAAGGTCATTCATTTATGGAAAAGCCGCGGCGAGGACAACGGAGTCACCATCATGTACGGCAAAAATCTGACAGATCTGAAGCAGGAGAAATCCATTGCCGATATGTATACATCCGTTTTCCCATATGCCCGTGTAAAGCTCGAAGACAGCGATACCGAAGCCGTGGTTATGCTCCCGAACAGAATCGTTCAAATTGCGGACGCTTCCGTTTTGGGACATTCAAAAACACTTATCATTGATCTGACGGATAAGTTCGGCGAAGAAGAAACGGTAAACGAATCCTCTCTTCTTGCAAAAGCTCAAAGCTACATCAATTCCCATGACTTGACCTCACCGAAAGTTAATCTTACCGTTTCCTTTGCCGCTCTTTGGCAGAGCGAGGAATACAAGGATATCGCATACCTCGAAAAGATAAAACTGTGCGATACGGTCACCGTCTACTTTGAAAAGCTCGGTGTCAATGTCAAAGCGAAGGTCATAAAAACGGTATATGACTGTTTGCTTGAAAGATATGACAGCATTGAAATCGGCGATGTAAAGTCAAGTTTTGCGGATACGATCACAAATCAGTCAGGCAGAATAGATGCTTTGGAAAACGCAGTAAGCGAAAACAAATCGGATATCGAAAAGGAGTTGGAAACCATGCAGGAAAATTTCAGCGAAAAAATCAATGCTTCAAGCGGTCTTTATCACTCGAAAGTAAACGGCATCGATTACTACCACAACAAAGAGGAACTTGCAAAGTCCGATGTTATCTTCACCTTCGGCTCAAACGGCTTTGCCTGGGTGTCCGGTACAAACTGCTGGAACGGAGGAAGTCCGAACTGGACATACGGATTCAACAAAGACGGCATCGGCATTCTTCGGGACTTATTCTTAAAGAGTCTTGTGGCAAACGACATAACTGCGGGTCTTCTTACCTCGAAAGACGGCGATGTGTATTTCGACCTCGATAACGGCAACCTTGTGGCATACTCAGGCAATATCGGCGGATGGGATATAGGCGAAACGGCACTTACATACACAGCCGATAAACAGGTAATATCGGGCGGATTCGATTCCGCTACTTCAACCTTTTATGTAAAAAAAGTCGATAAAAAACCGATCACGATTCGTCTCGGTACAAAAGAGAACTACAAAGACGCACTTGAACAGGACTACGAAACCTTATCCGCCATCGCTGCCGATTATAACAGCAGATATCAGGCGGCAAAGGCCTCAAACTCAGTTTTTGCATCACTGATGCTTATTACCTTCAGAACCATGTTTCTGATCCAGTGCACCCTTGTTCAGCTTCGCAACAGGTTAAAAACGGGCCGAGGTCTGACCTTTACGCAGCAGGGCAACGAAAACAATGTGATGGGTATTTTTGCGGAAATGGAAGACGATAACTCCGCCGCCATGCATATAGAGTCGTCTTTGGGTCTTATGAGCGGGCAGACGGCAAGCGTCGATATTTTGGGTGGGTTGAATGTTACAAGGGCGTCGAAAACGGTGGACGATACTCTTGCAATCGATTATTCGGTCACTTTCGCAAAGCCCCTCGGCATAGAAAGCGGAGGAACCAACGCACAGACCGTAAAAGATGCCGGAAACAATTTAATGGCGTCAAGCAAATTCGGCGATAACGGATATGTTGAGATCGGCAACCTTCTTTTGCAGTGGGGAAAATGCACGGCCCAAAGCTCCGAGTTTTCATCGGGCAGCAGCTCGACATACGTGGCAACGAAAGAAATAACCTTCCCGATTGAATTCAGTGCAAAGCCCGTAACCATGGTCTCGCCCGCAACAAGCGTTCCTTCATTGGCAAATGTGGGATACGCATCGGTCACGACCAAAGGCTTCACCTTAACATTTCAGCGATCGAATGTCAACAACATGGGAGCCTGTTGGTTTGCCATCGGGCAAAAATCAGAATGAAGGGAGGGATGAGCAATGACCATTACAGTGCAAACCGTCATTACAGCGGGTGCGGTTACAGCCGCTCTCGGAACCATTATCGGCCTTATTCTGAAAGTTCATAAATGGTATCTGAAGCAGGAAGAACAGGACAAAGAGATACGCTCTCTCAAAGAGGAAAACACACTTTTGTGTTACGGCATATCCGCTTGTCTTGACGGTCTTATCCAGCTCGGCGCAAACCACAGCGTTCCGACAGCGAAAGAAAAACTCGACAAATATTTAAATCAAAAGGCCCACGGCCAAGAAAAGGAGTAATAACCATGAACAAAGAAAAAATCAAAGATGTCCTCATAAGGGCGTTAAAAACTTTCATTCAAGCGTTTGTATCCATCGCGATCGCACAGCTTGCCGGTGTGAACTTCATCGAAGGCGAAAACCTTATGAATGTTCTCATCGGCATTGCCGTTTCCGCAGGTGCGGCAGGGATTTCCGCAGTCTGGAACGGTGTGCTGTCACCGCTTCTTAATTCCATCACGGGAGGTAATGAGTAATGGGTTACACAAATTCGCCTTTGGTGACTTATATGAACATAAGTCCCAACAAAAATGCAAACAGAAATCATGCCATCGATACGATCACGATCCACTGTGTCGTGGCACAATGGACGGCAAAACAGACCTGCGACTATTTCAAATCGAGCAGCGTTAAAGCAAGCTGCAACTATGCGGTGGGATCGGACGGTTCAATCGGACTGTGCGTTGAAGAAAAGGACAGAAGCTGGTGCAGCTCAAGTGCCGCAAACGACCACAGAGCCGTCACCATCGAAGTCGCAAGCGACAAGAGAGAGCCGTATGCCGTAACGGAAAAAGCGTACAATGCCCTCATTGAGCTTGTGGCCGACATCTGCAAACGCAACGGCATCAAAAAACTCGTATGGAGTACGAGCAAAGAGGACAGGGTAAATCACAAAAACGGTTGCAATATGACCGTTCACAGAGACTATGCAAACAAATCCTGTCCGGGTACATATCTTTACAATAGGCACGGCGAAATAGCCGAAAAGGTCAATGCAAAGCTGAATGCGGCTGCCGCATCGAACACCTCATCTTCGGAAATCGGTGTCGGGATCCTCGTGAAGATCACGGGTGATAAATATTACGGCGGTTCCGCTATCCCTGCCTGGGTAAAGGAAAAGAACTGGTATGTTTACAGCATATCCGGCGACCGTGCCGTTATCAACAAAAGCGAGGACGGCAAGAATGCGATCATGTCCCCGATTAAAATCAGCGACCTTGCACTCGTCAATTCGTCTGCTGCTAAATCGTACCGTGTTCATACCGTTGTCAAAGGCGATACCCTTTGGGATATTGCCGTAAAATATCTCGGCAGCGGTGCCAGATATACTGAAATCGTCAAGCTGAACGGACTGACCTCAAATGTAATTTACAGCGGACAAAAATTGAAGATACCTAACTAAATCTAAGCCCATCAAGAAATTTTTTTCTTGGTGGGCTGATTTTTTTGTCGTTTTTTACTATGAAGATTGCAATTCGGCAAGCAAAATCGTCCAAATGACAACTCTATTTTGCTATATTTATAACATTCATGGAGAGGTGATGCGCTATGGCAACAAATTTTTTCGTACAACTTAGAGAACTGCGACTGTATAATGGCTTGCGCCGGGAACAGCTGGCAAAGCTCATCGGCGTCGATAAGGGTGTAATTTCAAAATACGAAAATGGCACTCGGCAGCCTTCTTTTGAGATACTGGTCAGACTGGCAAATCTATACCGAGTGAGTACGGACTATATTCTTGGACAGACGAGCAACAGATCTGTGGATATTTACGGACTAACAGAACAGGAGGCTGCCCTTGTCTGTGAGTTTGTGGAAACGCTGACTAAAAAGAATGAGATAATTAATAATATGTAAGTGCAGAGACAAAGTTAAAACATTGGAATTTATGTAGCTCATCTCCCAAAAGATAAAGTTATGAGTTTTTTCGCCATACTTGCTACCTGTAATTGTCAGAAATGGAAAATATTGAACTAATATCAGGCCCATCAGGAAAAAATTTTCTTGTCGGTCTAATTTTTTTCCTAAAATTTGTTCAAAACGCTCCTTTATGACCGGTTAGAAGTAGGAGGGTTTTTAAATATGACCAATGAGCAGACAATAATGATTTCCCGGCTCATGAGGGACGGGAAAGGATACAGGAAAATCGCTGCTGAGTTGAATCTGTCAGTCAATTCGGTAAAAAGCTGGTGCAGAAGGCATCCGTGTGAAGAAACTAAAGCGGATCATTGCCTGATGTGTGGAAAAGAAATATTCTCTATACCGCACAAAAGACATCGAAAATTCTGTTCGGACACCTGCAGAAGCAAATGGTGGTCGGCACATCCTGAGAAAAGAGCAATTAAAACATGGTATACGCATATATGCCGCCAATGCGGATGTGAATTTACCAATAACCGTAAGAATGCGGAATATTGCAACCGTGAGTGTTTCGCCGAAGCGAGACGAAAGGCGGTGTGAGATGGACATCGGTCTTTACAGTAGGATAAAAGAGTACAATACTGCGCTTGCCGTCATAAAAGAAATGCTATCCGGAAAGGTTATTACTGACGGAGATTACACCATAATATGCACAATTCTTGCAGAAAAATACGGTATGAGTTCGTGCAGCATATTTGCCGGAATTGACTTGATAAATACCAGTACGGACGGTAATATCTGACTGATAAGGAGGTTTTGGCTATGGATAGAATCATAGAAAAAGTGCAGTTTGACATACCTGCACAACCTAAAGCAATACGGGTGGCGGCTTATGCGCGTGTCTCATCCGGCAAGGATGCTATGCTGCATTCTCTGTCGGCGCAAATCAGTTATTATAGCGAAATGATTCAAAGTCGTCCCGGGTGGCTCTATTCCGGGGTATATTCGGACGAAGCCCTGACAGGGACAAAGGACAACCGCTACGGCTTACAATCGCTTCTATCTGACTGCCGCATAGGAAAAATCGACATGGTCATTGTCAAGTCGATTTCACGCCTTGCCCGTAACACAGTAACGCTGCTTGAAATTGTGAGAGAATTAAAATCTCTCGGTGTGGATGTCTACTTTGAAGAGCAGAATATCCATACTCTTAGTTGCGAGGGTGAGTTGATGCTGACGATTCTTGCGAGCTATGCACAGGAGGAATCGCTATCGGTCAGCGAAAACCAAAAATGGCGTATCCAAAAAAATTTCAAAGAAGGAAAGCCCTGGAACAGTGCCCTGCTTGGCTACAGAAATGTCAACGGCACGCTCACCATTATTCCCGAAGAAGCCGATTTGGTAAAACGGATTTTTGATATGTACCTTTCAGGTATGGGGCTTCAGTCAATCGCCAACACGCTGAACAGCGAAGGCATTACGACAAGACTCGGAGCAAGGTTCAAATATACCGGGATTTATAAAATGCTGCGGAATGAGGCATATGCTGGTAATTTACTCCTTCAAAAAACATACAGAGAAAACCATATTACAAAACGCACAATCATCAACAGGGGCGAACTACCGATGTACTATGTGGAGAACGCACATGAGGCAATCATACCTCCCGAGACCTTTCAAAAGGTGCAGGAGATGATCGCTCAAAGGGCAGAAAGGTACGCTCCTCCGGTAGTTGAAAAACCACTCGCATATCCGTTTACATCGCTTATTACCTGCGCAAGATGCGGAAAGCATTTTAGAAGAAAAACCGTAAGAGGCAAGCCGATTTGGATTTGCCCGACATTCAACTATGAGGGAAAAGCTGTCTGTTCCGCAAAGCAGATTCCCGAAGAGATACTGGAGGAAATAACAACGGATGTGGATATGGAGCGGATCACCGGAATCACGGCAGATAATGGAAACCGGCTACTGTTTCATTTTTCGGACGGCACAGTTACCGAAAAGATATGGCGCGACCGTTCACGCTCCGAATCGTGGACAGAAGAGATGCGGCAGAAAGCAAGAGAGCAGACGAAAGCGAGGAATCTGAAATGTCAGCAAGAAATGTAACGGTAATTCCTGCAACAAAATCCTCTATTCGCAGGATTAATCCAATTGTCAACAAACGGCGTGTAGCCGGGTATGCCCGCGTATCAACAGATAAAGATGAGCAGTTTACTTCCTATGAGGCACAGGTTGATTACTACACGCAGTTTATAAAGAGTCATGCAGACTGGGAATTTGTTAAGGTCTATACGGACGAAGGCATCAGCGGACTCGGAACACGGAAACGAGACGGTTTCAATGAAATGATTCAAGATGCACTCTCGGGTGCTCTTGATCTGATCGTAACAAAAAGCGTAAGCCGATTTGCCCGAAATACAGTCGACAGCTTGGTGACCATCCGCAAATTGAAAGAAAAAGGCGTTGAGGTATATTTTGAGAAAGAAAATATCTACAGTCTTGACGGTAAAGGTGAATTACTGCTTACTATCATGTCAAGCCTTGCACAGGAAGAAAGCCGCTCTATTTCCGAAAATGTAACATGGGGACAGCGTAAGCGGTTTTCGGACGGCAAGGTCAGTCTGCCGTACAAACAGTTCCTCGGCTACGAACGGGGAGAAAATAAAGACGATCCGCCCGTAGTCAACCCGGAACAGGCTGTTATCGTCAGACGGATTTACAGAACATTTATGGAAGGCAAAACAGCCGGTGCTATTGCTAAAGAATTTACTGCAGAGGGTATTCCTACTCCGGCAGGCAAAAGCAAATGGCAGGCATCTACAATAAACAGTATTCTCCAAAACGAAAAATACCGTGGGTCGGCACTTCTGCAAAAGTGTTTTACAACAGACTTTCTGACAAAAAAACAAAAAATCAACAAGGGCGAAGTACCACAGTACTATATTGAACACAGTCATGAAGCCATTATTGACCCGATGGAATGGGATGCGGTTCAAGAGGAAATCAGGCGGCGCAAACAAATCGGCAGAGCCTACAGCGGTACAAGCGTGTTCAGCGCAAAGCTGGTCTGCGGTGATTGCGGCGGATGGTACGGGCATAAGACATGGCACTCGACCGATAAATACCGGACAACAGTCTGGAGATGCAATCAAAAGTACTCTGACGGGAAATGCCGGTGCGGCACTCCAGCGATTACCGAGGAAGAAATTAAGATCAAATTTTTGAAGGTGTTCAATAGCATTATTTCGTCCAAAAAACCATACGTTTCCTCTTGTTTGATTGCAAAGAAAGCAATCACGGACACAACTGAAATTGACACTGAGATGAACAATTTGCTTTGTGAAATGGAGGTTGTTGCCGGGTTGACAAAAAAGTGCATTGAAGAAAACTCAACCACGGCTCAGAACCAGGAAGAATATACTGCAAGATATAACGGCTATGTCGACATATACGAAACGCTGAAAACCCGGTATGACGGTCTCGCTGCGGAACGGGAAAATAAACAGAAAAAAGCAAAAGCGATAGACAGGTTCATACATACCGTTAAATCAAGGGAGGGGTTGCTGACAGAATTTGATGCGCGCTTATGGCTGACAACTGTTGAAAAAGTAACAATAACAGATGACGGAAAAATGCTGTTCCGCTTCTTTGACGGAACGGAAATATGCGGCTGAACATAGAATTAAAGACGGCAGGATATCGGAGTATTCGATTTTCTGCCGCTTTTTTATATCTATTTTGAAATGCACCCCACCAAGCAAAATGCACCCCGCGATAAAAATGGGGTGCATAATAGCAGAAAAAAATAAGAACTCTAATTGTATCCAAATCAGGGTTCTTATGTGGCACGCCGGAAGGGATTCGAACCCCCGACCTTTTGGTTCGTAGCCAAACACTCTATCCAGCTGAGCTACCGGCGC
>CANQZJ010000002.1 GCA_947628315.1 uncultured Oscillospiraceae bacterium | reverse complement strand
GTCTTTTTGTCTACATCATCGCCATCAGGCTTCTTTTGAACCACTCGCCTAGCGAGTGGTTTTCGGACTACAAAAAGGCCCCCCGGATGAAAGTCCGGGGGGCCTCTTTTGATTTTATGCGTTTGCTGGGGAATTAGTCTCAAGTGGTCTCGCTGTAGGTGAAGCTGGCAGTCGCAACGGTGGTGCCACCGACTTTCACGGTGACAACATAGCGGTTATTGGCCACCATTTTGTTGTCACTGCTAAGATTTACGTTAGCCCAGTGAACCCAGTTCTTAGCATTCACCTCGCTGATGTTGTTTGTGTAGATTGGCTTTGTTCCGTCGTCTTCCTTCGCAACGGTGACTACCGCTCTCTTGCCCACCTGGTCAGCAGTGCAGGTCCAGGCGAAGAAGTACCAGTCCTTGTTGGTTGTGCCCGTATCGCCAAACACATCGTTGTACGTGTCGTCAGCCAGCACAACCGCGCCCACGATGCCGCGCAGATACACGCTGCCCGCAGCCTCGCCCTTGCTGGCCTTCACGGCTTCATTGATCGCGCCGGCCGTGGCGGTCTGAACGTCGATAGTGGAACCGTAGGTAGCGGCGGTCGCCTCCGTCACGGGTTCAGCAGCGATGTTGGCTCCCGCGTCGATCTTGTCGGCCTCCAGGGTAGCGCCAGCCTTGACGGTGATTTTGCCTTTGCCCGCGGCCACTTCCTTGACCTCCAGGGTGCCGTCCGTGATTTCGACATCCTTGCTCTCGCCAAGCGTCAGCTTACCGGGGATGGACACGGTGCCGCCGTCGAAGGAGATCTTGCTCAGGTCGGTGATCTCGGCATTCTTGTCGCCCAGGGTCACGGTGCCGCCCTCTCCAACGACGATATTCGCGTCGGCGCCGAGCGCCGCCAGCTGAGCCGCTGTCAGCGCCACCTTAGCGCCCTCGCCCACGACGGTGATGCCGGTGGTGGAAGGCGTCACAGCATTCGTGTCGGTGTAGGAAATGGTGACCGTGCTGCTGCCCTTGACAAGGATGGCCGGGTCAACGTCGAGCGTGTCAGTCGTAAGGGTGGCAGTCTTGTTGTCGGTGGCCTGCTTATACTCGATCACGAGGTACTGACCCTCATCCAGCTTGACGCCGGTGGCCTTCAGAATGTCGGCCAGGCTGTACCCGTCGCTGGTGCCAAAGGTACCGATCAGGACAGGCTTATCGCCCGCTTTCTTTACAACCTCGACACGTGCTGCCATGCCAGTGTAGATGGTGAACTCGGGAAGCGTGACTTTGCCCGTTGTAACCTTAACCTTGTTGGTCGCGGTGAACTCGATCTCGGCGTCGGCGCCGTACTCATCCTGGATGGCGGCGATGACCAGCTTCTGGATGTCCAGCTTGTCGGTCGCAGCCTGAGCGGACACCAGGATCTCGTTCCCGCTGCCTCTAGTATAGAAGGTCACGTAGTTCTTGGCGTAGGTGGGATACACGGGATCGGGCTTCTCAGCCGCCTTCTCGATCTCATAGATGTAGGCCTGAACGACGTTCCCGTTCTCGTCATAGACGGCGATCACGGCCTGGGGATAATCCTTGGCGGTCTCCAGAGCCTTCCACTCGCCCACAACGGGATCGCCATCCACGGTCAGATCCAGCGTGGTCTTATCAGCCAGGGTCAGGGTGATGGTGTCGGCGTCGACCTCGACGTTCTCGGTCACGTCCACAACAACGATGGACAGATCCTCATAGATGCCCAGGTACTCCTCGACCTCTTTGGCAGTCGACTCAGTCGTCGCGCCGTAGGGCACACCCGTATTGCTCACCATGCCGCACGTGGTAGCATTCAGCGCCGTAGCCTTCTTGTAAGCGGCGTTTTGGTTAACGGCCTTCATGGAATCCGAGGCGTAGTTGTTGATACCGCCGTTGATGTCGATGACCACGCCGTCCTGGATGTAGACCATCCACAGGGTGTTGCCGTTGGTGCCCTTGCCGAGCTCCTCGCCGATCTTGGTACCAGTCCAGGTCTTGGGATCAGTCGCGCCGCTCTTATCAGTCTTGCTGCTCCAGCCCCTCTGATCCTTGCGGATGACCACGGTGCCTTCCTCGCCGTCCAGATAGCCGTGCACGGTGTAGGTCTTGCCGTTGTCGTCCACATTGACCAGGGCGTTGCCGTCCTTGTCGTCCTCGGTGGAGGCGGCATAGAACAGGTGCCAGCCCTCGGCGCCCTTCTCGCTGGCGATGATGTAGACATACTCAGCGGCGAGGTCATTGTCGCAGTTGACGTAGTCCACTTCGTCCGCCTTGTAGTCGGGGATGCTCTTAAAGCCGGTCTTGGTGGTGTAGACATACTCCTGGGTCTCGGGGTCGGTGGAACGGATCAGGAACACGGTGTTGCTGTCCACCCGCACGCCGTTGTTGTTGGCCTTGCCGCTTTCGATCTCGGTGCTGGCATTGCCCAGGCCCTTGAAGTTCAGGCCGGACAGAACGCCCTTATTCGCGGCGATCTTCAGGTCGGTGGTGCTGTTGGCGCCGGCGACCTCGATGAAGTCATAGGCGCCCTTCACGTCGGTGGAGGGGACGATCTTGAACATGTGGCCGGCGATGATGCTTTCGCCCTTTTCGTCGGCGGTCTTGTTGGCGTCGTAGCTGTCGGACACATAGAACTTATCGCCACCAGTCATGACCTTCATCACGTTGGTGTTGCTGTCGGTGTAGGTGGCCTTGCCGCCCTCCAAGCCAGCGCCGGCGGTGGTGACCGCGACACCGGCCTTACCGGTGAAGTACACCAGGTTGCCCACGTTGATGGTGCCGATGTCGCCGTTCATGTAGGTGACAGTGGCCTTCACGGTGGTGGAGCCGTCATCGTCGCTGTTGACGGCCCAGATGCGGTTGATGACGCCGTAGCCGTTCTCGGGGGATTTGGCGGTGGAGCCGATCACGTTGCCCTGGGTGTCCTTGTACCAAACGAAGGGCACCTTCATGGTGTCTTTGGCCTCGTCCAGCGCGTAACGGTTGTTGTCGTCGTACGCAGTGCCGTCGATGGTGTGCTTGTTGGCGTTCTTGGACACCAGAGTCTGGGAGCCCTCGAAGGTCTCGGGCTCACCCAGGAAGGTGTAGTAGTCCTTCCAGTTGATCTTGGTGTCGTCGTTGTTGTCCTCGGTGAAGCTCTTGACGGCCGTGTCGACCTTAGCAGTATCCTGATGGTAGTTCACCAGCAGATACTGATCCTTGGTGTAGGTCCAGTCATCCTTGCCGTTCTTCAGCGTAGCGGTAGTCTTGTCGTCCTTGACGTCATAGACTTCCAGCGTCAGGGTGGCGTCGGTCTTCAGGTGGTCATTCTTGTCGAAGGTAGCGGCCTTCACATCGGTGACCTTGGCCAGCAGGGTGTCCTTGTACACGATGCTGTACGTGCCGTTGACCTTGTAGATGGCGGTGTAGCGGCCCTGGGCACCCACCATGTCGGTCTCGCTCAGAGCCTTCAGGGTCAGCTCGGTGTTGTTCTCCTTGCCGTTGGTGTAAACGGTGAATTTCTGATCCTCGGTCAGGCTCAGAGCCTTGGCCACGTCGCAGTGATCCTTGGCCACATAGAAGGGATCCATCAGGGGCTTGGGAGCGGCCACGTCGATGTCTTTCGTGACGTCCTTAATGGGGGCGTGGAATGTGGCCGTATTGGTGCCTTTCTTGGGCTCGCCCCACTCGTCCAGATCAAACTTCACGTCGGTCGTCTTCGGCACGGTGATCAGATTGCCCATCTTCTCGCCGTCAATACCATAGGTGGTGTAGCCGAACGCGGAGGTCCAACGCACGCGCTGGGCCACCAGGGCGACGTTGTAGGTCAGTTGGGCGACCTGCTGGCGCTGCAGAGGCTTCTCCAGCTTGACGTCGGCTTTCAGGCCATCGGTGATGCGCTGCTCCTTGGCGATCTTGGCGGTTTTGATCCTCCAGTCGGGGCCCGTGAACTCGCCGGGCTGATCGTAGCCCAGGCAGCGGAGCAGGACGGCCAGAACCTGATGCCCGTCAACGGGATCCTTGGGCATGAAGTGGCCCTTGCCGTCGCCCACCAGCCAACCGGAGTTGTTGCAGTAGCTGACATAGGGCTCGTACCATGCGTCCTTGGGAACGTCGGTGAAATCGTTGTCGTAGCCGCTGAGCTGCTTGACGTTCTCGTCCTTGACGTCGCCAGTCATGATACGGTAGACGATGGCGGCCATCTCGGCGCGAGTGATCTCGCTCGTCGGGCTGAAGGTGGTGTCGCTGGTGCCGTGGAGCACACCGATGGTGGTCAGGACATCGACGGCGTCCTCATAATCTTCGCCGATTTTGTCCGCATCGGTGAATGTCGTAGCGGAGACGGTGATCATCACGGAGACGACCATCATCAGCGCCAGGACCAGCGCGAGGAACTTTTTCAAGTTTCTCATGGGATTGTTTCCTCCTTTAATAATTTTGCCCATTTCCCGGAACTTTTTTGGTATGAAATGAAGGATAAGCCATCCTCTCAAAATCGTCGAAAAAGTACGGGATTTGGCGAAAACCGGAGGGATCCGGAACTTAGGGCTTTGAGGGGGGCAAAAAATCCTCTCAAATGTGACGTGGCATCGATTTGACACGAAAAAGTACAAAAAAAGACCGTTCCCATCGAGGAAACGGTCTTTTTGATTATTCTTCGTCCAGTTTGAGCACGGCCATGAATGCCTCGGTTGGCATTTGGACGGTACCCAGGGATCGCATCTTTTTTTTGCCCTCTTTTTGCTTCTCCAGCAGCTTCTTTTTGCGGGTGATGTCGCCGCCGTAGCACTTGGCGAGGACGTCCTTGCGGAGGGCTTTGAGGGTCTCGCGGGCGATGATCTTGCCGCCGATGGCGGCCTGGATGGGCACCTCGAACATCTGGCGGGGGATGTTGTCTTTTAGCTTCTCGCAGATGCGGCGGGCGCGCTTATAGGCCTTGTCCCGGTGGGCGATGAAGGAGAGGGCGTCTACCTGGTCGCCGTTGAGGAGGAGGTCGACCTTGACGAGGTCGGAGGGGCGGTAGGAGTCCAGCTCGTAGTCCAGGGAGGCGTAGCCGCGGGTTTTGGCCTTGAGGGAGTCGAAGAAGTCGTAGATGATCTCGTTGAGGGGCATGAGGTAGTGGATCTCCACGAGGTTGGTGTCGAGGTATTCCATATTGCGGTACTCGCCGCGCCTGTCCTGGCACATGGGCATGATGCTGCCCACGTACTCCGGCGGGGTGACGATAGAGACCTTGGCGTAGGGCTCGCGGGCCTCTTTGATGGAGCCGGGGTCGGGGTAATTGTGGGGGTTGTCGACGCGGACGAGGGAGCCGTCGGTCTTGGTGACCTCGTAGATGACGGAGGGCAGTGTGGTGATGAGGTCGAGGTCGAATTCGCGCTCCAGGCGCTCCTGGATGATCTCCATGTGGAGCATGCCGAGGAATCCGCACCGGAAGCCGAACCCCAGGGCGATGGAGGATTCCGGCTCGAAGGAGAGGGACGCGTCGTTGAGCTGGAGCTTTTCCAGGGCGTCGCGGAGGTCGGGATATTTGGAGCCGTCCTCGGTGTACACGCCGCAATAGACCATGGACTGGGCGGGCCGGTAGCCGGGGAGGGGCTCTGCGGTGGGGTTCTCCACGCCGGTGATGGTGTCGCCCACCCGGGTATCCTTCACGTTTTTGATGGAGGCGGTGAACCAGCCCACCTCCCCTGCGGAGAGGGACGGGGCAGAGTCCATGCCGATGGGGCGGAGGTAGCCGCAGTCCAGCACGTTATACTGGGCGCCGGAGGCCATCAGCCTGACGGCCATGCCGGGCCGGATGGTGCCCTCCATCACCCGGAACAGCACGATGACGCCCAGGTAGGGGTCGTACTGGCTGTCGAAGATGAGGGCCTTCAAGGGGGCGTCGGGGTCGCCCTTTGGCGCGGGGATGTTGTGGACAATGTCCTCCAGCACAGCCTCCACGTTGATCCCCATCTTGGCGGAGATCTCGGGGGCGTCCTCGGCGGGGAGGGCCAGGATGTTCTCGATCTCCTCCTTGACGCGCCTGGGGTCGGCGGCGGGCAGGTCGATCTTGTTGACGACGGGGCGTATCTCCAAATCGTGCTCCATGGCGAGGTAGGTGTTGGCAAGGGTCTGGGCCTCGATGCCCTGGGAGGCATCCACCACCAGCACGGCGCCCTCGCAGGCGGCGAGGGAACGGGAGACCTCGTAGTTGAAGTCCACGTGGCCCGGTGTGTCGATGAGGTTGAGGCAGTAGGTCTCGCCGTCTTTCGCCTTGTAGTCCATGCGGACGGCCCGGGCCTTGATGGTGATGCCCCGCTCCCGCTCCAGATCCATGTTGTCCAGCAGCTGGTTCTCCATCTGCCGCTGCTCCACCGCGCCGCAGATCTCGATCATCCGGTCGGAGAGGGTGGATTTGCCGTGGTCGATGTGGGCGATGATGGAGAAGTTGCGAATTTTCGATTGCTCGGTCATACTCTCACCTCAAAGGGTTACCGGTTGCGCTCCCGGTGGGCGGACATAGCGGCGTTGAGCCGCTCGCCGCAGGAGTGGACGATCTGCAGCAGGGACTGATAGGTACCCGGATAGGCCTCCTTCATGGCGTTGTGATCCATGGCGGGGAACTTGGCGTCCCGGCCGGGGTTGTCCAGGGCGTCCAGGTACTCCGCCTCGTTCATGGCCAGGTCGGCCCAGGGCAGGCCCGCCAGGAACTGGGTCTCGGGCACGGAGAAGAAGTCCTCGTTGCCGTCGGGGCTGGCCATGTGCAGGTGCCGGAACAGGATATACACGGTGGTGGTCAGGTAATTGGACGCCGCCTTGATGGCGCTCTTGCTGCCCAGCCGGCTCAGCAGGTCGAACAGCAGGCTCACCGAGTTCATAACCAGCTTCTTGGACAGGGTGGCCATGATGGAGCCCTGCATTGCGCTGTCCCGCTCGGTGGACACGTCGTACAGGGTGTCGGCGTCGATGATGGTGGTGCCGTCCCGGCTGAGGGTGCGCCCCAGCAGGAAGTCGGCGGACACGCCGTAAAAATCGCAGGCCTTGGTGACAAACAGCAGACCGGGCTCCCGGACGCCGTTCTCATAGTGGGACAGCAGCGCCTGGGAGATGCCCAGCTCCCTGGCGGCCTGCCGCTGGGAAATGCCCTTCTCCTGCCGCAGCAGAGACAGCGACCGGGCAAAATTGGGGTTGATCATGTGCGTCTCTCTCCTTCTCTTTGCCGGACGCGCCGGCGCAAACACAGTGCGTATAGTATACAAAAAAAATTACCGCTTGTGAAGAGCATTCCCGGTGAAAACGCGCCCAAAATGTCTGTGGATTTTTGTGGATTTTTTCCCGTGCCCCCTTGCAAATTTTGGCGGACAGTGATAAATTAAGATCCATCAGGATCCCACTCAAACCACATTCGGGAGGTAATCATTTATGTTCCGTAAGCTGATCGACAAACTGAAGGCCGACCCCAAGCGCATCGTGTTCACCGAGGGCACCGATCCCCGCATCCTGGAGGCCTCTGCCCGCCTGCTGTCCGGTACCTTCCTGACCCCCGTTCTGGTGGGCAACCCGAAGGAAGTCAAGGCCACTGCCGAGGACATCGGCTTCAACATCCGGGGCGCCGAGATCCTGGATCCCGCCACCTATGACAAGATGGACGAGATGGTGGACGCCATGGTGGAGCTCCGCAAGGGCAAGATGACCGCCGACGAGTGCCGCGCCGCTCTGAAAAAGGGCAACTACTTCGGCACCATGCTGGTGAAGATGGGCGTGGCCGACTGCCTGCTGGGCGGCGCCACCTACTCCACCGCCGACACCGTCCGCCCCGCCCTGCAGCTGGTAAAGACCAAGCCGGGCAACAAGATCGTGTCCTCCTGCTTCATCATGGTGCGTCCCCGCGGTACCGGCGACAACGAAGTGCTGGCCATGGGCGACTGCGCCATCAACATCAAGCCCACCGACGACGAGCTGGTGGAGATCGCCCAGGAGACCGCCCAGTGCGCCCGCATTTTCGGCGTGGATCCCAAGCTGGCCTTCCTGTCCTACTCCACCATGGGCTCCGGCAAGGGCGAGGACGTGGACAAGATGCGCTCCGCCTGCGCGAAGCTGAAGGCCATGAACCCCGACTTCCCCGTGGACGGCGAGCTGCAGTTCGACGCGGCCGTGTCCCCCACCGTCGGCAAGCTGAAGTGCCCCGGCTCCCCCGTGGCCGGCTACGCCAACACCTTCATCTTCCCCGACATCAACGCCGGCAACATCGGCTACAAGATCGCCCAGCGTCTGGGCGGCTTCGATGCCTACGGCCCCATCCTGCTGGGTCTGAACGCCCCCATCAACGACCTGTCCCGGGGCTGCAACGCCATGGAGGTCTATTCCATGGCCATCATCACCGCCGCCCTGGCGTAACACTGATACATAAAACGGCTCCCATCCGGATCGGGTGGGAGCCGTTTTTTGCGCGCAAAAAACCGCCTGCCACCCGGCAGACGGCTCTTTTTGCGGTTTGTTACGCCATCTTGTTGAGCTTCAGGGTCATGGAGCTCTTCTTGTTCGCTGCGTTGTTCCTGTGCAGCAGACCCTTGGCGGCAGCCTGATCCACAGACTTGACGGCCACCTTATATGCGGCATCGGCCTCGCTGCGGTCGCCACCGGCCACCGCGGCCTGGAATTTCTTCAGGTCGGTCTTCAGAGCGGACTTCTGCGCCTTGTTCTGGGCGGCCTTGGTGGCGTTCACCAGAACGCGCTTCTTGGCAGACTTGATATTGGGCAAACCAAACACCTCCTCCGATTTTGCTTCTCGATCGTCTCACGGTTTCCCGTCGCAGATACGTATTCTACCATGAAAAAATTGAAATTGCAACAATTATTTTTACTTTTTTGGATAGAAACCTTTCCGGCGCAAAAAATAGGTGCGAACGGTTCATACAGCCACAATACCTTGTATCATAAGGAGGGGTTTTTATGGCGCAGCGGCGCACCGATCTGGCGGTGGAGGCCCGCCAGCTGTGGAGAGAGGACTCCGGCGGTGCGGATGACCTGCCCGGCGTCCGCTCGGAGGAAAAGGAGCGGGAGGGCTTTGCCGTCACCGCCGTCACCGTATCCACCAAAGAGGCGGGGGAGGCCATCGGCAAACCGCCGGGGGTGTATATCACCCTGGAGCTGGACGGTCTGCTCCACCGGGAGGAGGACGCCTTCCAGCGGGCGGCGCGGGCGATCGCGGACGAGCTGTCTCCCCTGCTGCCCGACGGCCCCGCCCTGGTGGCGGGCCTGGGCAACCGGGCGGTCACGCCGGACGTGATCGGCCCGATGGCGGTGGAACACCTGCTGGTCACCCGCCACCTGGTGGAACAGGCGCCGGAGCACTTTGGGAAGATGCGCCCCGTGGCCGCCACAGCTCCCGGCGTACTGGCCTCCACCGGCGTGGAGAGCGCCGCCGCCGTCACCGCCCTGGTCAAAGAGCTGGATCCCGCCTGCGTCATCGTCATCGACGCGCTGGCCTCCCGCTCGCTGGAGCGGCTGTGCCGCACGGTGCAGCTGTCCGACGCAGGCATCGTCCCCGGCTCCGGCGTGGGCAACCACCGGCAGGCCCTCACCCGGGAATCGCTGGGCGTCCCCGTGTTCGCGGTGGGCGTCCCCACGGTGGTGGACGGCGCCACCCTGGCGCTGGATCTGCTGGAGCAGTCGGGCGCCCCCGCCCCGGAGCGGGGCGTCCTGTCCGACGGGGAAAACCTGTTCGTCACCCCGCGGGACATCGACAGCAGGGCCGCCGGCCTGTCCAAAGTCCTGGGCTACGGGATCAGTCTCGCCCTCAACCCCTCCCTGACGGTGGACGATTTGACGATGCTGCTGGAATAGGTCGAAAAATTATGGTTGTCCTTTGGCACTCCCTCTGGTATAATTCATTAAGAATTATTTAAGAGAGGAGGCCGCCCATGAAGAATTTGATGCGCTTTGCCCCGTTCCGCTTCCTGGCGGAGATGGTGGATATTTACTTCTCCAAGCGGGTGGCCCGCTCCGCCGCCGAGCTGTCCTACTGGCTGACGCTGACCTTCTTTCCCATTATCATCTGCATGTCCGCCTTTCTGGATACGCTCAACATCGACTTTGACCACCTGATCGACCAGGTGCAGGACTTCCTGCCCCAGAGCGTACTGGTGATCTTCCGGGAATACGTGCGCTATATCTCCACCAACCAGTCCACCGCCATGTTCATCGGCGGGCTGCTGCTCACATTGCTGTTCGCCTCCGCCGCCGTGCGGGCGCTGATGAACATCATGCAGGACATCTATGGCCGGGCCACCTTCTGGGGCCTGCGCCGGGTGCTGGCCAGCGTGATCTTCGCCCTGCTGCTGCTGGTGGTCATCTATCTGTCCCTGGCGGTGGTGGTGTCGGGCAACTGGTTCTTCCACACGGTTGGCAATCTGCTGGGACTGGAGAATCTGCTGTCCCGGTTCGCCCTGTGGCAGTGGACGAAATACGTCCTGCTGCTGGGGATCGTGTTCCTGTTCATTTTGATGCTCTACCGGTTCTCCGCCCCCCTGGAGCATCCCCGGCCCCCGGTGGAGCTGGGCGCCCTGCTGGCCTCCGTGGCGCTGGCTGCAGCCTCCATGATCTTCTCCTTCCTGGTGGGCAGCTCCACCCAGTACTCGCTGGTGTACGGCTCCCTGGCCTCGGTGATCATCATGCTGGTGTGGCTGTACCTCTGCGGCAATGTGCTGATTTTGGGCTCGGTGTTCAACTTCGTCCTCTACCGCCGGCGGCAGGAAAAGCAGGCCAAAAAGAGCCAAAATACCCAGGATCCCTGAGACCGCCGTTCCCCCCGGCGGTCTTTTTTCGTATAATGCTCCCCGTCCCGCGGCAAACTATCCCCACAGGTTACTTAAAGGGGAGGCGGCCGCCATGTGGCAGATTGGCGTTTGGGAGCGGGACGAGGGGCTGGCGCAGCAGATCAGCCGTCTGGCGGAGGGACGCTCCGCCCTGGTGCGGGCCTGCCGCCACCCGGCGCTGCTGGCGGGCTTTCGGCTGGATCTGCTGATCGTGTCCCCGGGCGCGGCGGGCTGGGCGGGAGCGGCGGCCCTCATGTGCCGCACCGCCCTCCTCCCCGGCGGGCTGTCCGCCCTCACCCGGGCCCTCCCCGCCGACACGGTGGTGAGTTACGGCGCCTCCAGCCGGAACACCCTCACCCTGTCCAGTCTGGAGGGGGAGCAGGCCGCCGTGGCCATCCAGCGGGAGTTCGTCTCCCTGGAGGGGAAGGCGGTGGAGCGGCAGGAGCTGGTGCTGCCCTACGACGGCCAGTCCCCTGACTTGTTTCTGGCCGAGGCGGGAGCCGCCTTGCTGTTGGGCCGGCTGCCGGCGGACGGGACATAGCCTGAAGAGACGCTTCGGCGTCTCTTTTTCGTAAAAAAGAGGAATTCCGTCCGTGTTCCCTCTTGACGTGTCAATTATGATGTGATATGATTTTCCAAATTAGATTAGATAAGATTGGAAATTGACCGAGGAGGTATCCCGATGGAAGAACTTGCCCAACTGAAACAGCGCTTGACGGAGATCCGTCCCGACCCCTTTGAGCGGCTGCCCGACATCCCGCTGTACATGGATCAGGTGGTGTCCTACCTGGCCCGGCAGTCCGTCTCCCTGGACGCCGGTGACAGCCTCACCCCCGCCATGATCAACAACTACATCAAGGACGGCCTGATCCACCGGGCCCACGGCAAAAAGTACGACCAGGAGCACCTGGGCCTGCTCACCGCCATCACCGCCCTGAAGCAGGTGCTGTCCGTCCGGGAGATGAAGGTGCTCACCGCCGTAGGGCGCGAGGGCTGGGACTCCAAGCGGCAGTACGACTACTTCTGCAAGTACCTGGACGAGTCCATGACCGCCGTGGCCGATCAGCTGGATCCGGAGACCTCGGACTACGATCTGCCCAAACTGGTGCTGAAGCTGGCCATGCAGAGCTACGCCAGCGGCCTGGCCTGCCGGCAGGTTCTGTCCGTACTGGCCAAACACACCGGCCACGAGGATATGCTGGAAAAAGCCAAGTGATCCCGTTCTGCCGGGAACCCCTATCACGCAATCTATGGAGGATACTATTATGAGCGACTTTGCCATCATCACCGATTCGTCCTGCGACACCCCCAACCAGTACATTCAGGAGATGGGCATCCATGTGCTGCCCCTGTCCTTTATCATCGACGGCAAGACCTATCACAACTACCCGGATAACCGGGAGATGTCTCCCAAGGAGTTTTACGACCAGCTCCGGAACGGCTCCCTGGCCACCACCAATGCCGTGAACATGAACCAGGCCCTGGAGGCCATGGAGCCCATCCTCAAGGCCGGTACCGACATCCTGGTGCTGGCCTTCGCCTCCGGGCTGTCGGCCACCTGCTCCTCCTTCCAGATGGCCGCCGCCGAGCTGGCCCCCAAATACCCGGAGCGCAAGCTGTACGTGGTGGACACCCAGAGCGCCACCGGCGCCCAGAGCATCCTGCTGATGATGGCGGGGCGGCTGCGGGCCCAGGGAAAATCCATCGAGGAGGTTCGGGACTGGGCGGAGACTTACAAAATGCGGGCCCACCACTGGGTCACGGTGAACGATCTGTTTTTCCTGAAAAAGGGCGGGCGGGTGTCCGCCGCCACCGCCGTAGTGGGTACGATGCTGCAGATCAAGCCTATCCTCTACCTGGACAAAAACGGCAAGCTCCAGACCCCCGACAAGGTCCGGGGCCGCAAGGGCGCCCTGGAATATATCGTCGATAAAGTCGGAGAATACGGGGCGGATCTGGACAAATACCCCGTTTTCGTCAGCCACGCGGACAGCGGCGAGGAAGCCCAGTGGGTGGCCGACGAGATCAAAAAGCGCTTCGGCGCCACAGAGGTCTACCTCAACGACATCGGCCCGGTCATCGGCGCCCACACCGGCCCCGGCTGCGTCGTCACCTGCTTCCTGGGCAAAGAGCGGCCCATGTAACGCAAGCCCCTGTCCCGCATTACGGGACAGGGGCTTTTTCTGTCCTCCGAAAAATTTCTGAAATCCCCCTTGACAAATCCCTGTCAACTGTCTATACTGTGCATATCGTATATATACAATATTTCATGAGGTGTACCATGGACATCATCATCAGCAATTCCTCCGGCATCCCCATTTACGACCAGATCGTCCGGCAGGTGAAGGGCCTCATCCTGTCGGGAGAGCTGGCGGAGGGCACGGCCCTGCCCTCCATGCGGCTGCTGGCAAAGGATCTGCGCATCTCCGTCATCACCACCAAGCGTGCCTACGAGGAGCTGGAGCGGGACGGGTTCCTGCTCACCGTCCCCGGCAAGGGCTGCTTCGTGGCCGCCCAGAACCGGGAGACCCGCCGGGAGGCGGTGCTCTGCCACATCGAGGAGCGCCTGACCCAGGCGGTGGAGGCCGCCAAGGCGGGGGCCGTGGGACTGGACGAGCTGACCGAGATGCTGACCACTCTCTACAAAGAGGAGTAAAGGAGCGCATTATCATGAACAGTATTGAGATCAGGGGCCTGGTGAAGGAGTACAAGGACTTCACCCTGGGGCCCGTCGACCTGACCCTGCCCGGAGGGGCCATTTTGGGCCTCATCGGGGAGAACGGGGCGGGCAAGACCACCCTCATGCGGTGTATGCTGGGGGTGACCGTCCCCAACGCCGGCCAGGTGTCCCTCCTGGGCATGCCCTGGGAGGAGGCCAAGGCCGACGTGGGCGTGGTGATGGACGACTGCTTTTTCTATGAGCAGCTGCGGCCCAAAGACGTGGACTCCGTGCTGCGGCGGGTCTATCCCACCTGGGACGGCGGGCTGTTCCGGGAGTACCTGGACAAGTTCGCCCTGCCGGAGAAAAAGCTCATCAAGGAGTTCTCAAGAGGGATGCGGATGAAGCTCTCCCTGGCCTCCGCCCTGGCCCACCGGCCCCGCCTGCTGCTGCTGGACGAGGCCACGGCGGGGCTGGATCCGGTGGTGCGGGACGAGATTTTGGACGAATTCCTGGGCTTTGTGTCCGACGAGGATCACGGCATCCTCATCTCCAGCCACATCACCTCCGACCTGGAGAAGGCGGCGGACTACATCGCCTACCTCCACCACGGGAAGATCGCCCTGTGCGGAGAGAAGGATCGGCTACTGGAGACCTACGGCCGGCTGGCCTGCACGAGAGAGGATCTGGCCGCCGTCGACAGGGGCGACCTGGTGGCGGTGCGGCGGAGCCAGTACGCCACCGAGGGGCTGGTGAAAGACCGGGCGGCCTTCGCCCGGAAGTATCCCGGCCTGACGGTGGAGCCCGTCAGCCTGGACGAGATCATGGTGTTCATGGAAAAGGGGGAGCGGCTATGACAGGTCTGATCCTGAAGGACTTTCTGTGCCTTCGCAAGGTGCTGAAGAGCTATCTCATCGTCCTGGTCATCTATGTGGCGCTGACGGTCGCCGGCGTGTGGAGCCCCGCCTTCACCACCGGGTTCTTCTCGGTGATGGCGGCCATGCTGCCCTTCACCTGCTTCAACATGGACTACACGGCCAAGTGGGAGCCCTACGGGGCCGCCCTGCCGGTAAGCCGGAACAAAACCGTGGCCGCCCGGTACCTCACCCTGCTCATCACGCTGGGGGCGGTGGCCGTGCTGGAACTGGCCACCGCCGTGGCCGTCTGGCTCACGGACGGCCTGGAGGCAGCCCTGTCCTCCCTGCTGGCAAGCTGCCTCTGCCTGGGGATGGGGGCGGTGCTCAACGCCATCATCCTGCCCCTGATCTACAGGTTCGGAGCGGAACGGGCCAGGATCATCTTTTACGCCGCGTTCCTGGGGCTCATCGGGCTGGCCGTCCTGTGGCTGGTGCCCCTGGGGGGCGGGGAATGGCTGATGGAGCATCTGCCCCCGCTGGAGGCGGAAAACGCGGCGGCGCTGATCGCCGCCCTGCTCCTCCTGTCCGTGGCGGTGTGCTTCCTGCTGCTGATCCCGTCTTATTTTATCTCCTGCGCCATCTACAAAAAGAAAGAGCTGTGACGCAGCGTGCCCCCGCCGCATGAATGCGGCGGGGGCACTTTTGTTTACATCTTGGGCCGGAGGCGGAGATCGTCCCCATAAAAAACGAGCATCCGATACATGCCGGACAGCCTGGACGTGAGCTGCGGGGTATACCGCTCGGCGATCTGCTCCCGGGACAGGTTGGTGGAGATGATGGTGTGTCTGTCCGCCTGGAGGCGGCTGTTGACCACCTCATATAAGGTGGACTGGGCCAGCGGGGTGGTGAACTCGCTGCCCAGGTCGTCCAGGATCAAGAGGTCGCACCCCAGATAGCGGCGGGTGTCGTCCCGGGCCTGGCGCTCCTCCCCGGCGTCCCGGGTGAACTTTCTGGTCTCAAAGGCAGCGAACAGGTTGATGGCGGTGTCGTACACCACGGAATAGCCCCTGTCGGACACCTCCCGGGCGACGCATCCGGACAGGAAGGTCTTTCCCAGACCGGTTCCGCCGGACAGCAGCAGATTTTTCAGGGGATAGTCCGGGAACTGCCGGGCGTATCCCTCGCAGACGGCAACCACCCGCCTCATGTTCTCCCGGGGGGAACGCTCCTCCCCCTGCCAGGGCAGGTCGCTGTATACGTCCAGCCGCAGCTTGTCGAAGGACTGCTCCTCCGTCAGGCCCAGCAGGGCGGTGAGGGACTTCATCTGCTCCTCCGCGCACAGCTGCCTCAGGCAGGCGCACATCTCCGCCCCCGTCCAGCCGGTGTCGCCGCAGATGGGGCAGGCGGGGGTGTCCTCCAGCTCGGCGGGGTCTACCCCCAGCTCTTTCAGCAGGGCGGTACGCTTCGTTTGAAGGGCTTGATTTTTCTCCCGGATAGCGGTGAGCTCCGGGCCGCCGGGCTCCACGGGCTTTCCGCCTGTGGCCAGCTGGGCCAGGTCGGCCATGGTGCCCCGCAGCGCCAGATCCAGCTCCCGCAGCCGGGGATTCTCGGCATACAGCTTCCGCTCCAGCGCGAACCGGCGGTTGGCGCGGATCTCCTTCCGGCGGTTCAGGCGGGCCACGGCCTGCTGTATCACGTTGGGCTCATACATGGGCGGTCAGCCCCCTTTCTTTTCCTTCTGCTGCTCCAAAAACTGATCCAGCCAGTCGTTGTTCTCACGGATGCTCTCCCGGCTGGGCTGGAAGTCGGCGGGCGATTTGCCCGCGCTCCTGCCGCTTTGACGCTGGGGGGGCTTGTCCCCCGCCTTCACCTGCTCCGGCGTGCGGTATCCCGCCTGCTGCCAGCGCTCCAAGATCCTGTTCATATAGGGCCAGTTCATGGCCCCCTTCTGGTAGACGGTGCGCTCGTAGGCCAGACGGATGAGCTCGTCGCTGTATCCGGCCTCCACCCATTTGGCGATGAACTCCCGCTCCCGCCCCACGGCGGGGCGGCGCTCCTTCGCCCCCACCGCCGACAGGATGGCCCACTCCCGGCGGTCCACCTGCTCCTCCCGGCGGAGGAACTCCTCCGCCCGCTCGGCGGTGTCCACCCCCAGGCGCTTCCAGCGGAAGCCCTCCCGCTGGATCCGGGCCATCCGGGGCACATAGCCGGCGCTGTTCCGCTGGCGGCGCTCCTCCCGGATCACGTGGGTCGTCATGGGTAGGATGACCTCCGGGGGGAGGCCCAGATAATCATACAGCGTGTAAAGGGATTTCAGGTCGCTGTCGGTGAGCACCCGGCCCAGCGCCCGCTCCATCTCCCGATAGAGGTTTTTGAAGTCGGGCTCCCGCTCCAGGGCGGCGTTGACCTCCCCCCGGGTGTACTCCGGCATCGGGGCGTCCTCCGGCCTGGGGGGCTGGAGAACGCTCGCGTCCCCCCGGCTCTGCGCCAGGCCAAGGGCGGCGAGGCGCTCCAGCGTCCGGCCCAGCCGCTCCCCGTCCCAGCGGAGGGACGCGGCGGCCTTGGCCTCGTCTCCCCCGCACTCCAGCAGGGCAAGGTACAGGAGGGCGCCGTCCCCGTCGCCGGCCTCCACCAGCCGCCGGGCGGCCTGAGCCGACATGGACAGTATCTCATTGGGCAACAGCAGCGCCGCCATCGGGGATCCCCTCCTTTTCTCAAATCGTTGGGATTTCATTTTACATGATTGGGGCGAAAATGGCAAGAGGGCGGCGCAAATTGTAAATTTTCCGTGTCCGGTCAGATCCGGGGTTGCCACCATTCAAAAAATTATGTAAAATAAAATTTGATATTTCCTCCCCCGCGAAAGGAGGCCTACCATGAAAACACGCGTCCTGGTCATCCTGCTGGCAGCCGCTGTGCTGTTCGGCTGTTCTCCCCTCAGCACAGCCGCCGAATCGCCGGCGGTCTCCCCCTTCTCCGACGTCACGCCCGACAATTGGTACTACTCCTATGTGGTGGATCTGTACCGGCAGGGTGTTGTGAACGGCGCTCCCGACGGCGCCTTTTATCCCAATGACGTCATCACCTGGGGCCAGGCCATGAAGATGATCCTTGGCGCCGTCGGCGTGAAGGTAGAGGCCGCCACCACCGGCAAAAACTGGGCGCTGGACTACCTTCAGCCGGCCATCGATCACCGGCTGGTGTACGCCTCCTATGACCGCGCGCTCCTCAACAAGCCGGTGGATCGGCTCAACATCGCCCAGATGACCGCCCGCGCCATGCAGCTGATCTCGCTGGCCGGCCCCTCCCCCTATGCCGACTGTGACGACGGCTACGTGGTGGAGCTCTACGAAAAGGGCATTATGGTGGGCGCGGCAGACGGGAACTTCCATCCCGAAAGAACCGCCACCCGTGCGGAGATCGCCGCCGTGGTCTGGCGGGTGATGAACTCCACCTATCAGGAGGGCATGACCCGTGTGAGCAATTACTGGGTGGATCTGTTCGACAATGTGCCCCGCTCCGAATTCACCCGTTCCCAGTTCAGCACCGACTACAGAGGCCGGGTCAACTATCTGAACAACCAATCTGTGCTGGGCATCGACGTGTCCGAGCACCAGGGCGACATCGACTGGTACTCCGTGAAGGCGGACGGCATCGACTTCGTCATCGTCCGGGTGGGCGGCCGTTTCCTCAGCTCCGGTGCCGTCTTTGAGGACGCGTGCTGGCGGCAGAACGTGGAGGGCGCGCTGGAAGCCGGTCTGAATGTGGGCGTCTACTTCTTCTCCCAGGCGCTGAACGAGGAGGAGGGGCTGGAGGAGGCCGAATACGTGCTGGATCTCATCGAGGACTACAGGGACGGGATCGACTACCCCGTCATCTGCGACTGGGAGTACCTGGGCAACTACTCCAGCACCAACCACGCCCGTACTTATCTGTGCGAGCCCACCCCCGTCACCGATGGCATCGAGGCCTTCTGCAGGCGGGTGGAGGAGGAGGGCTACACCGCCGGCGTCTACTTCAACGAGTACTGCGGCATGATCAAGATGGATCTGTCCCGGCTGGCGGACTATGAGTTCTGGTTTGCCGAGTACGGCCGCTATCCCAGCTGCCTCTATCAGTCCCGGATGTGGCAGTACTCCAGCGGCGGCCAGGTGAACGGTATCAGATCCGACACCGATATGGACATCTGCTTCATCCCCTACGCGCCGGTAAAACCCGCCACGCCCCGGCCCGAGCCTGAGCCTGGGCCCGACCAAAACAGCGCGGAAGACGAAACGTCTTCCGCGCTGTTTTGATCGTCTCAGCCGATGAACTCGTGGATCAGGGAGTCCGGCGGCACCAGCTTTGGGTCGATGGGCTCGAACAGGTCGAAAGCCTCCACCATCTTCAGCAGCTCGCCCCGGCGGTCGTTGTCCTCCGGCACCGCCTGCATGATGGGCCTGGCATAGGCCGCCATCACCGACACCTCATAGGCCAGCGCGGAGTCCAGCTTGATGTTGGCGGTGTCCTTGTACGGGGAGATATACAGCTTCTCCCCCCGGCGGACGTTGCCCCACATCTCCAGCGTCCCCGCCACGTCTGTGCCCCGGTAGTTGTAGTCCCGGACGGCCCGGCGGGTGAGCCGGATCCAGGTGTTTTTGAACACAGCCCTGTCGCCGTCCATGATGTTGCTCCGGGCGGAGATATAGAGCCGGGCGGCCTCCGGGTGGCGGCCTGTGAGCTCGGTGTTCAGGGCGTGGATGCCCTCGAAGATGGCCACCTCGTCGGCGCCCACCTTCAGCGGCGTGCCCAGGCTGTCGTTGCGCATCTGCCGGGCAAACTCAAAGTGGGGCACCAGCACCCACTCCCCCTGCGCCAGTTTTTTGAAGTGCTCGTCCAGCAGCCGCAGATCCATCATTTTGGGGGACTCGTAGTCGATGGAGCCGTCGGGCGTGCGGGGGGCGGTGCGGGGGTTCTGGTGGACAAAGTAGTCGTCCATGGAGATGGCGTAGCTGCCGATGCCCCGGCGCTCCAGCTCCTCCCGGAGCTTGTGGGCAGAGGTGGTCTTGCCGGAGCCGGAGGGGCCGGACAGCAGCACCACCGGGCTGTTCCTGCGGTTTTCCACAATGAAGTCGGCGCACTTGGCGATGGCGTCCTGATAGCGCTGGTCGCACTCCTCCATGAACCCCCTGGGATCCCGGCGGGCGGCCTCGTTGATGTCCTTCAGTTGATATGCCATGGGGCACCTCCTTAACTGCGCTTGAATTGCTTTTCCAGCTGCTTTTTCGTCAGCTCGATGGCCACCGGGCGGCCGTGGGGGCAGTATTTGACCTGGCCGCTCATGACCATTCGGGCCACCTCCTCCAGCTCCTCTGCCCCGGTGCGCTGGCCGCCCTTGATGGCGGCCTTGCAGGCCATGGTGTGGAGCAGTTCATCCCGCACCCCGGCGGGGTCGGCGGTGCCCGTCACCCGGAGCCTGCGGGCCAGCTCCAACAGGGCGGGCTCCACGTCCCCGGACTCCAGATAGTCCGGAGCGGCCCGGACAGCCAGGGCGTTGGAGCCAAATTCCTCCAGGTCAAATCCAAACCTGGACAGCAGTTCCGTCTGGGACAGGAGCAGCTCCCGCTCCTCCGGGGCGGGGGTGAAGGTCAGCGGGGTGAGCAGCTCTTGCACCATGGGCTTGTAGTCCGCCGCCTTCAGCCGGTCGAAGTTGACCCGCTCGTGGGCGGCGTGCTTGTCGATGAGCAGCGCCTTCTCCCCCTGCTCCACCATCACATAGGTGTGGAACAGCTCTCCCCGGACGATCCAGGGCTCCTCCTCAGGGGCGGGAGCGGACTCAGGTTCGGGAATGGGGGCGGGCTCTCCCTTCGCCCCCTCATCCGCCTCCCTGGGGGAGGCACCTTCCCCCCTGAGGGGGGAAGGCCTGGGCGCGGGCTCGTCCACGGGCAGGGGCTTCACCCGGCGGAAGGGGGAGGGACTCACCGCCGTGGGCCGCTTGGGGGGCGGGTCGGCGGCGGCCTTGTACTCCTCCACCGTCATCCGCTCCCCCACCGGGGCCTTGGGCGCGGTGTAGTCGTTGAGCGGCAGGGCGGCCTGCTTCGGGGCGGGGACGGCGGGGCCGTGACCCATGGGCAGCTTTGCCTGGTTGGGGGTGACGGTGTCCTCCCCCCTGGGCGCGGAGATCGTCGCCTGGGGCCGGGTGTGATCCCGATCCAGGGCGGCCAGCACCGCGTAGTATACGGTGGTGTATACCGACTGTTCCTTCTGGAATTTGACCTCCGTCTTGGTGGGATGAACGTTCACGTCCACCTCGGAGGGCCGCAGGGTCAGGTGGATGACGCAGGCGGGGAATTTGCCCACCATCTTTTGATTTCGGTACGCCTCCTCCACCGCGGCGGTCATAACGCGGCTTTTGACGTAGCGCCCATTGACGAAAAAGTGCTGATATCCCCGGCTCCCCCGGCAGCAGGTGGGCAGGGAGGTGAAGCCGGACACGGCCATCCCCTCGCCGGAGCCGGCCACCGGCAACAGCCCCAGGGCGACGTCCCGGCCCAGCACGGCGTAGACGGCGCTCTTCAGCTGCCCGTCGCCGGGGGTGAGCAGCTCCTGTCTGCCGTCCCGGAGGAACTTCACCGACAGCTCCGGGTGGGACAGCGCCACCCGCTGCACCACGGCGAACACGGCGGCCCCCTCGGCCACGTCCTTCTTCATGAATTTTAACCGGGCGGGGGTATTGTAAAACAGATCCCGGACGGAGATGGTGGTGCCCTTGGGGCAGCCCGCCTCCTCCTGGCCGGTGACCACGCCGGCCTCCAGGGTCAGGATAGTCCCCAAGTCCTCGCCGTCGGTGCGGGTGCGCAGCTCCACCAGGGACACGGCGGAGATGGCGGCCAGGGCCTCCCCCCGGAACCCCAGGGTGCCGATGGCCTCCAAATCGTACTCGGTGGCGATCTTGGAGGTGGCGTGCCGCAGGAACGCGGTGGCGGCCTGATCCGCGGGGATGCCGCAGCCGTCGTCGCTGACGCGGATGAGGCTCATGCCGCCGTGGACGATCTCCACCGTGACGGCGGAGGCCCCGGCGTCGATGGAGTTCTCCATCAGCTCCTTCACCACGGAGGCGGGGCGCTCCACCACCTCGCCGGCGGCGATCAGATCCGCCACATGGGGGTCAAGCTGTTTGATGGTCGGCATGGTCACACCTCCAACAGGATGGTCACGGGGCCGTCGTTCTGTGAAAACACCTGCATATCCGCGCCGAACTCCCCGTGCTCCACGGTGAAGCCGCGGGTGCGGCACTGATCCATGAACCGCTCGTACAGGGGGATGGCCAGGCCGGGCCTTGCCGCCCCGGAGAAACCGGGCCGCCTCGACGATGTGTCCGCGTACAGGGTGAACTGGCTCACCACCAGCAGAGAGCCCCCCACGGCGGCCAGATTCAAATTCATCTTCTCGTTCTCGTCCTCGAAAATGCGCAGGCCGCAGACCTTGTCTGCCATCTTGTCGGCGGCGGCCTCGGTGTCGTCGGGGCCCACCCCCAGCAGGACAAGGAACCCCTTTTCGATCTGGCCGTTGACGCGGTTTTCGATCTCCACACGGGCGTTTTTCACCCTTGTCACCACAGCGCGCATATGTTTTCCTCCTCAATTGGGAACCGGGAGCAGCTTCACGCACTCCTCCAGCCCGATCCGATCCTCCTGGGTGAAGTGCCCGGGGAGGACGCTGTCCATATCCAGCACACCCCAGATGGTCCCATCCGCTTTTCGCAGGGGAACGACGATCTCCGAGTGGGTGTTGCAGTCGCAGGCGATGTGCCCCGCGAAGCAGGACACCTCCTCCACCACCTGGGCTTTTTCTTCTTTCCAGGCGGTGCCGCAGACCCCTTTGCCGTACCCGATGCGGCTCACTGCCGGCCGGCCCTGGAAGGGGCCGACGGCCAGCTCCTCCCCCTCCACCAGGTAGAAGCCCGCCCAGTTGGCGTGAGGGAACGCCTGGGCGATGACAGCGGAGAAGTTGGCCAGGGCGGCGGTGAGATTGGGGGAATCCGCCGTGTACAGGGCAAGCTGCTCCTTCAACATCCGATAGAACGCCGGCTTTTCGGCGGGGTATTGCACTTCGATATAGCTCATGGGGGTCTCCTTTCGCGCTATTTGCCCACGCAGAACCGCTGGAAGATCAAATCGGTGACGTCCTCCCGGACGGTGCGGCCGGTGAGCTCCCCCAGGGCGGACATGGCCTCCTCCACGTCGGCCACCACCGCGTCGGGGGACATCCCGGCGGGCAGGGCATCCGCCCCTCTCTGAATGGCCTCCCGGGCGCGGGAGGCGGCTTCCATCTGCCGGGCGTTGGTGAGGACGGCGGAGGCATCCGCTCCCGCCGGGAAGTGCTCGGAGATAACGGTCTCCAACTCGTCCAGCCCCGCGCCGTTTCTGGCGCTGACCGAGACGCGAGGGATCGCGCCCCATTCGTCCGTCAATTCCAGTTGGATGGGCAGATCGCTCTTGTTCAGGACGATCACGGTGGGGGCGGCAGCGGCGGCCTGTCTGACCAGTTCCGCGTCTTCACGCGTGGCAGGCCGCGAGGCGTCCAGCACCGCCAGGATCAGCTCCGCACCCTTCATGGCGGCGCGGCTCCGCTCCACCCCCAGCCGCTCCACCTGGTCATCCGTGTCCCGGAGGCCGGCGGTGTCGATGAGCCGCAACAGCACCCCGCCCAGGTCGATGCGCTCCTCCACGGTGTCACGGGTGGTGCCGGGAATGGGGGTGACGATAGCCCGCTCCCGGCCCAGCAGGGCGTTGAACAGGGTGGACTTCCCCGCGTTGGGCCGGCCTACGATGGCGCAGGGCACCCCCTCGTTGACGGCCCTCCCCCGGCGGTAGGTGGCGGCCAGGGCGTCCAGCCGCTTCGCGGCATGGTTCAGCGCGCCGCCCAGCTCCACCGCCTCGAAGGGGTCGATGTCCTCGTCCGGGTAGTCCAGCACCGCGTGGAAGTGGGCGCAGACCTCCGCCAGGTCGTTGTAGATGTTTTCAATGGAGGCGGCCAGCGCGCCCCCCAGCTGACTGGCCGCCTGCCGGACGGCGGCGGGGGTCTCGGCGTGGATGAGATCGGCCACCGCCTCAGTGCGGGTCAGATCCAGCTTGCCATTGAGGAAAGCCCGGCGGGTGAACTCCCCCGCCTTCGCCTGACGGGCCCCGGCGCGGAACAGCGCCTCCAGCCCCAGGGCCAGGGCCGCCGGGGAGCCGTGGCATTGGAGCTCCGCCGTGTCCTCCCCGGTGTAGCTGTGGGGGGCCCGGGAGACCGTCGCCAGGCACCGGTCGATGGCCGCGCCGTCTGCATCCCGCAGCGTGCCGTAGATCAGCGTCCGATCCGGCCGGGCGGACATGGGGCCGCCCCGATCAGGGGTGAACACCTGATCCAGCACGGCCACGGCGTCCGGCCCGGACAGGCGCAGGATCCCAATGGCGGAGGGGGCGGCGGCGGTGGCGATGGCGGCGATGGTGTCATTCATAAACGCAAACCTCTTATGGGAGCTTCTGTTTCAGCTGATAGAGCAGATTCATGGCCTCGATGGGGGTCAGGGTCTCCACAGCGGTGCCCCGCAGGGTGTCCAGCACCTCGGCGCCCGCCATATCCCCCAGGGAGAACTGGTCGCCGCCGTGGTCGGCGGCTCTGGCCGCGGGCGTCACCACACCCCGCTCCTCCAGCTCCTCCAGCACGGCCCGGGCCCGGTCGATGACCCTGGCCGGCACCCCGGCCAGCTTGGCCACCTCGATGCCGTAGCTCTGATCCGCCCCGCCGGGGACGATCTTCCGCAAAAACACGATGCCGTCCCCCCGCTTTTTGGCGGCGATGTGGTAATTCTTCACGCCCTCGATGGTATTCTCCACCTCGGTGAGCTCGTGGTAGTGGGTGGCGAACAGGGTCTTGGCCCCCAGCCGCTTCTTGTCGGCGCAGTACTCCAGCACCGCCCGGGCGATGGACATGCCGTCGTAGGTGGAGGTGCCCCGGCCGATCTCATCCAGGATCAGCAGGGACTTGGGGGTGGCGTTTTTCAGCATCTGGGCCACCTCGGTCATCTCCACCATGAAGGTGGACTGGCCGGCGGAGAGATCGTCGGACGCGCCGATGCGGGTGAACACCCGATCCACCGCCCCGATCCGGGCGGAGCGGGCGGGCACAAAGGAGCCCATCTGGGCCATCAGCACAATGAGCGCCACCTGGCGCATATAGGTGGACTTGCCCGCCATGTTGGGGCCGGTGATGATGGCCAGCCGATCCTCCCCGCCGTCCATGTGGGCGTCGTTGGGGACGAACAGGTCGTTTTTCAACATCCTCTCCACCACGGGATGACGCCCCTCTTTGATGTCGATGACGCCGCTGTCGTCCACCAGGGGGCGGCAGTAGCCGTTCTCCACCGCCACGGAGGCAAAGGAGGTGAGCACATCCAGGGCGGCCACGCCGCCGGCGGCCTCCTGCACCTGCCGCACCCGCTGGGCGGCGGCCTCCCGCAGCTCGCAGAACAGCTGGTACTCCAGCGCCACCACCCGCGTCTGGGCGGACAGGATCTCGTGCTCCAGATCCTTCAGCTCCTGGGTGAAGAACCGCTCGCAGTTCACCAGGGTCTGCTTGCGGATGTAGTCGTCGGGCACCATGGCGTAATAGCTCTTGGACACCTCGATGTAGTAGCCGAACACCTTGTTGTAGCGCACCTTCAGGCTCTTGATGCCGGTGCGCTCTTTTTCCTTCGTCTCCAGGGAGGCCACCATGTCCGCGCCGTGATCCAGCACGTCCCGGAGGTGATCCACCTCCTCGTTGTAGCCCTTGCGGATGAAGTCGCCCTCCCGGATGGTAAAGGGCAGCCGGTGGCCGTCCTCGTCGTCCCGGATGGCGGAGCGGAGGAGGGCCTGCAGATCCTGCAGCTGTGTGAACTGCTCCAAAAATCCGAACCGTCTCGGCGCGGCCTGGGCCAGAGGGGCGGCCTGTTCCGCCAGCTCCGGCAGCACGGCCAGGCCGTCCGCCAGGGAGAGCATATCCCGGGCGTTGGCGCTGCCGTAGGACACCTTGCCGATGAGCCGCTCCAGGTCGGGCACCCGGCGGAGGGTCAGCGCCAGCTCCTCCCGTGTCACGGAGTCGCCCGCCAGCGCCGCCACCTGATCCTGCCGCACGGCGATGGCGGCGGGGTCGCGCAGCGGCTGCTCGATCCAGGCGCGGATGAGCCGGTGCCCCATGGGGGTGCGGGTGCGATCCAGCACCCACAGCAGGGAGCCCTTCTTCTCCTGCCCCCGGATGGTCTCGGTGAGCTCCAGGGTGCGGCGGGCGGTCAGATCCAGCTCCAGATACCGGGGCTTCAGCGCCCCGTCGATCTCCAGCGCGGTGAGGTGGCTCAAATCGGTCTTCTGGGTCTCGGTCAGATAGGCCGCCAGCGCCCCCGCCGCCTGATAACAGAGCAAAGCCACCGGGTCGTCGGGCAGCTCCCCGCCGTCTTTCCACAGTCCGCAGACGGACAGCGCCTCCTTCGCCATGGCGGGGCGGAACCGGGCCTCCCCCCCGTTCTCGCAGAGGCAGCCCAGCCGGTCTTTCAGAAAGCCGGTCAGCTCCGTCTCGGCGGCGGCGCCGTCGGACAGGATGGCCTCGCTGGGCGGGCAGGCGGACAATCGGTTCATCAGATGGTTCAGCCAGTCCTGCCCCTGGAAGGGGGCGGCCACGAACTGGCCGGTGGACAGATCGCATTGGGCCATGGCGGCCCCGGCGCTGTCCCGGTAGATGGCGCAGATGTAGTTGTTGCGGCTCTCGTCCAGCATCACGTCGTCCATGGCGGTGCCGGGGGTGACGATGCGGATGATGTCCCGATCCACCAGCCCCTTGGCCAGGGCGGGATCCTCCATCTGCTCGCAGATGGCGACTTTGTAGCCCCGCTTGATGAGCCGGGCGATGTAGTTCTGGGCGGAGTGGTAGGGCACGCCGCACATAGGCACCCGCTGATCCTCCGGCTTGCCCCGGTCCCGGGTGGTAAGGGTAAGGCCCAGCACCTCGCTTCCCAGCTTGGCGTCGTCCTGGAACATCTCATAGAAGTCGCCCAGGCGGAAAAACAGCAGGCAGTCCGGGTACTGCTCTTTGATCTGCCAGTACTGGCGCATCATGGGGGTCATCTCGGCCATGGTCTCTCCCTCTTTCTCTCGGAAACGGCGGGGAATTACTCCCCGCCGCTGTAGTCTGTGATCACATAGACGTATCGGATGTTTGGAATGTCGGCGGCGGGCTCCACCACCGCGTAGCGGCTGATGCCGTCCACGTCGGTGCGCAGCTCCCTGACGACGCCTACCAGCACGTCCTCCGGGTACACGCCGCCCAGGCCGGAGGTGGTCACCTGGTCTCCGGCCACCAGCTGTGCGTCCTCCGACAGGAAGGACAGCTTCAGAAGTCCCTCCAGCATCAGGGTGAAGTCCCCCTGGATGATGGCGTCCTCGTCGGTGCGGGCGATCCGCCCGCCCAGCTCACAGGAGGAGTCCAGCACCGTGGTGACGGAGGCCCAGTTCAGCCCCGCCTCGGTGACCACGCCCACCAGGTTGCCGTACTGGTCGATGACGCAGCTGTTCGCCGCCACGCCGTCGGCGGTGCCCCGATCGATCATCAGGTCGGACTCCCAGTTGGAGGTGTCGCGCCGGGTGACCTCCGCGTCCTGGTAAGTGAACTCCGGCCGCTCCTCCGCCAGGCCCAGCAGATCCCGCAGCCGCTCGTTCTCCCGGACGGCGTCCTGGCCGTTGCGGGCGGCCTGTTCCATCTCGGCCAGCTGCCGGCGCAGCTGCTCGTTCTCGGCGGCCAGCGTCTCGTATTGGAAGGTGCGGTCATACTGCCCCCGGGCCCACTCCGTCACCGCGGAGGATATCGCCCGGATGGGCGTGGCCAGCACCTCTAGCACCCCGGACATGGGGTTGACGCGGAAGATATAGGAGCCCAGCGCCACCAACGCCGTCAGCAGCACCGCCACGATCAGCAGAAGGCCGCCGTTGTTTTTGAAAAACTGCCTCATTCTCCGCTCCTTTTACCGCCGGAACAGCCGGACGCCGAAGTCCTCCGCCAGCACCCGGCCCACCCGGAACAGCGGCAGGCCCACCACGTTGCCGTAGTCGCCGCGGATGCCCTCCACCAGCAGGGCGCCGACGCCCTGGATGCCGTAGGCGCCCGCCTTGTCCATGGGCTCCCCGGTGGCGAGATAGCCGGCCACGTCCTCCTCCGTCAGCGGGCGGAACTTCACGTCGGTGGACACGTGGAACGTGACGGTTTTTCCGCCCCCTGTGACTGTGACGCCGGTGTACACCTGGTGCTCCCGGCCGGACAGGGTGCGGAGCATATCGGCGGCGTCCGCCTCCGACTTGGGCTTGCCCAGGGACTTGCCGTCCACCGCCACCACCGTGTCGGCGGCGATGATGATGGGCCCGTCCCCCTCCAGGGCGGCGACCGCCGCGGCCTTTCGCCGGGACAACTCCTCCACCATTTCAGCCGCCGGCGTACCGGGGGCGATGGTCTCGTCCGCGTCGGACACGTGGACGCGGAAAGCCAGGCCGATCTGTTCCAGCAGCGCCTTGCGCCGGGGGGACTGTGATGCCAGAATGATATCCATTCAGATTAACTCCTTTTGAGCCTTCCCCCCATGGGGGAAGGTGCCCCCGCAGGGGGGCGGATGAGGGGCGTCCGGCGGGATCCGTCTTATTCCACATCCCGGTAGTAGAGGCCCCGGGTGAAGTCGTTGGGGGTGTAGCCCCCCTTGCCGCGGTAGCGATCCAGCACCTGGCCGCACTCGATCCCGTTTTCCGTGGTAAACAGCAGCCGGATGGCGGACACGCCGGAGCGCCGGTAGTCCGCCTCCTTGTCCGCCAAAAACAGCTTGTTGGCGTTGAGGATCTCGTTGCGGCAGCCGGGGGCCCGCTCCACCGGGAAGCGCACCCCCTTCCGGTCGGTGAGGGTGTTCACGTTGGAGCACACGCACTTGCCGGACTGGTTCTTGATGGCGCAGTTCTCGGTGATCATCAGCGGCAGGCGGCCGTAGGCGATGAGCTCCAGCGGGACGGCCTTGGCCAGATCCCGGATCTGGGCCAGCTTCAGCTCAAAAGAGGCGGTGAGGGTCTGGAAGCCCATCCGCTTGTACTCCTTGATGGCCTGGCTGTTGAACACGTGGAGGCCGAAATCCCCCCGGAGCCTGAAATCAAACTCCTTTGCCGGCGCCACAAAGCCCAGGTTGCCCACAAAGGCGTCGGCGACGCCCACCTCCCGGCAAACCTCCAGCTGGCGGCGCAGCTCGTCCGTCTCCCGATCCAGGCAGATCCGTGGCATGGACACCGCCACGGGAACGCCCCGCTCCAGCGCCGGGCGGATCAGATCCCTGTGGTTCGCGATCTCCTCCGCGGGGAGGATGATCAGGTCGGGCCTGCGGCGGATCAGCTCAAAGGTGAGCTGTTCCGCGTGGCGGAGGGACACCTGCACGGCGGGCTCCCCCCGGAAGTTCTCATATTTCGCGCCGGGATTGTATTGCCCGTGGCGGCGCTCCGGCGGCGTCAACCGCTGCCGGGACAGCTCCTCCAGCGCCTCCCGCCGCAGGGCGTTGACCGCGGCCAGCGGTACGGACAGCCCGTCCTCCACCAGGGCGATGACCTGCTCCGCCCGGTAGGGGGTGCCGCCGGTCTTGGCAAGCTGGGCCTCCACCATCTGCCGGGTGACGGGCCGGGTGCGGGCCACTTCCGGGCAGCCGCCGGACACGGTGACCTGGCGCCCCTCGGGATCCTCCACCCCGACCTGCATGGGCCGGCCGTTCCGCATCATGGCGTAGAACTTCACCGGCACCCGTGGGCCCTCGCCGCTCTCACAGGCGGCGCGGATCTGGGCGAACAGCTCCTCCGGCTCGGCGGCGGCCTGGCGGACGCCGAACATCTCCGGCCCCTTCCGGCCCATGAAATAGCCGTCGGTAAAGCCCTGGCGGGAGAAGGCCTGCTCCAGCCGGCGCATCTCCGCCGGGGACGGCTCATGCCCGTCCCGCAGGGCGGAAGCGTAGGTTCTGGTTGCAATGTAGACATATTCCGGGCGCTTCATACGCCCCTCGATCTTGGCGCAGGCCACGCCGATGTCCTGCAGCTCCTTCAGGTGCCCGGCCAGAGACAGATCCTTCAGGGACAGGGGGTAGTTCTCCACCAGCTCGTCCCCCCAGCCGTAAGGCAGGCGGCAGGGCTGGGCGCACATGCCCCGGTTGCCGCTGCGCCCGCCGATGACGGAGGACATAAAGCACTGCCCCGACCAGCACATACACAGCGCCCCGTGGACGAACACCTCGATCTCGATGGGGGACTGCTCGCAGATGCGGGCGATGTCCTGCCTGGACAGCTCCCGGCCCAGCACCACCCGCTTCATGCCCAGGTCGGCGGCGGCCTTGACGCCGTCCAGGTTGTGGATGGTCATCTGGGTGGAAGCGTGGACGGGCAGATCGGGGGCCACCTGGCGCAGGGTGCGGACGATGCCCATGTCCTGTACCAGCACCGCGTCCGCCCCCATCCGGGACGCCTCAACGGCGCACTCCGCCGCCTCCGGCATCTCCCGGTCGGTGCAGAGGGTGTTCAGCGTCAGATAGACCTTGACCCCACGCAGATGGCAATAAGAAATCGCCTCCGCGAGCTCCTTGGACGTGAAGTTCCGGGCGCCGCGGCGGGCGTTGAATTGTCCAAATCCCAGGTAGACCGCGTCGGCCCCCGCGCACACCGCGGCGCGCAGGGCCTCCGGGCTGCCCGCAGGGGCCAGCAGTTCCATGAGTGTCCTCCGACGTCGATTTATCGCTTTTGCTGGAGCTTGAAGATCTCCCGCTTCGCCTCGCTCAGCTCCATCTTCGCCTTGGAGGACTCCTCCATCAGCTCCTTGCACTGGCGGCGCAGGTTTTCCGACGCCTCCTGCTCCTTAAAGCGCTCGTCGGCGATATTCATCGCGGTGAGAATGGCGCAGTCCAGCTGGGAGATCCTGCCCCCCTCGGCGGTCTCCTTCATCTTGTCGTCCACATACGCGGCGACCTTGCGGATGTAGTCCTCCCCCTCGGCGGCCAGCAGGTTATAGCTCATACCTCCCACGGTGACGGTGACGCGGTTTTGCATGGCGGTATCCTCCCTTTCTTTTTAGGTGGTTTCATTATACCACATCAGCGCAAAAAAGGGAATAAAAAATCCCCCCTTCGGGGGATTTTTTTCGCCTACTGCTCCTCTATCTCTTTCAGGCAGTATTCGATCATGCTGACCACCATGTTGTTGAAGCTGGTGCCGTTTTCGGCGGCCAGTTTGTCTATTTGCTCCGCGATCACTTTTGGCAGATACAGGCTTTTATTGACGGCTTCCACCTTTCTCTTGGTGGGTTTCGGCTGAAAAGACATAGCAGTTCCCCCTTTAACAGAAATTCTAATGGAAACTGCACACAGGATAAATATGTGAAATTTTCAATAGAATATACCATTGAAAATTTCTAATGTCTATGCTATGCTGTTTCTACCAGAAATCAGAGGGAGGAACACGTTGTGAAATCCATGAAAAAAGTGACCTTATTGGTGCCGCCGGAGGTCTACACCTTCTACGAAAAAGTGGGCGAGATGGCGGGGAACCTGCCGGTGGAGCGGGTCATGGCCGACAGTCTGCTCAAGCTGGCGGGGGAATTGTCCATAGAGTTGCTGCACAAGAAGCAAAAAGAATTGAGGGATGAATCCTGCCCTTGAATTTGACTTGACACCGGAGCGATCCGAGGTTATAATGAAAAAGGAAAGGGCCCCGCCGATAAGCGGTCGGCCCAGGTTTGGAAGTTAGTTTAACTCACTAGACAACCGTCACCTGGCCGGGTGGCGGTTGTCCCTCTTTATACGTACCGTTACGGTCAAGCCGAAAACATGAAACGTAATCGAGATGGGCATATGGTCACCCCCTCTCAGGGGAGTGGCCGACCGCCTACCGTTATGGCAGAACCCTTTCCGTCGGCATTCTACCATTTCTGACGGAGGAAGTCAACGCATCGGGGCGGCAACGGCCCGAAATTGCCGCTGTACGGCAAAATCATCTTGACATTCCCTGCCCTGTGTACTAAAATGCGTGGCATACGGGAGCGCGCGGCAGCCAGCCGTGAACTCAGGAACCGCGAGAAATGTTGTTCGCCCTGAGGCTAAAGCGGTCTCAGGGCGTTTTTTCGTTCCCGAACGATAAAAAAGGAGTGCTTTCCAATGAAAAACACCGACAAGACCATGGAGAAGATCGTCAACCTGTGCAAGGGCCGGGGTTTCATCTTCTCCGGCTCCGAGATCTACGGCGGCCTGGCCAACACCTGGGACTACGGCCCCCTGGGCGTGGAGCTGAAGAACAACGTGAAAAAGGCCTGGTGGAAGAAGTTCGTCCAGGAGAACCCCTACAACGTGGGGCTGGACGCCGCCATCCTCATGAACCCCCAGGTGTGGGTGGCCTCCGGCCACGTGGGCGGCTTCTCCGACCCGCTGATGGACTGCAAGGAGTGCCATGAGCGCTTCCGGGCCGACAAGGTCATCGAGGACTGGTGCCAGGAGAACGGCTTCGACCTGGGCCACAGCGTGGACGCCATGACCCAGGCGCAGATGAAGGACTTCATCGAGGAGCACAACGTCCCCTGTCCCTCCTGCGGCAAGCACAACTGGACCGACATCCGCCAGTTCAACCTGATGTTCAAGACCTTCCAAGGGGTCACCGAGGACGCCAAGAACACCGTGTATCTCCGGCCCGAGACCGCCCAGGGCATCTTCGTCAACTTCCAGAACGTCCAGCGCACCACCCGCCGCAAGCTGCCCTTCGGCGTGTGCCAGGTGGGCAAGTCCTTCCGCAACGAGATCACCCCGGGCAACTTCACCTTCCGCACCCGGGAGTTCGAGCAGATGGAGCTGGAGTTCTTCTGCACTCCCGGCACCGAGCTGGAGTGGTTCGCCTACTGGAAGGACTTCTGCCACAAGTGGCTGCTGGAGCTGGGCATGCGGGACGAGAACCTGCGCCTCCGGGATCACGAGCCCGAGGAGCTGTCCCACTACTCCAACGCCACCACCGACTTCGAGTTCGTCTTCCCCTTCGGCTGGGGCGAGCTGTGGGGGGTGGCCTCCCGCACCAATTTCGACCTGACCGCCCACCAGAACACCTCCGGCAAGGATCAGACCTACTTCGACCAGGAGAAGAACGAGCACTATATCCCCTATGTCATCGAGCCCTCCCTGGGCGCGGATCGCGTCACTCTGGCCTTCCTGGTGGACGCCTACGACGAGGAAGTGGTGGACGCCGAGAAGAACGACGTCCGCGTGGTGCTCCACCTCCACCCCGCCCTGGCCCCCTTCAAGTGCGCCGTGCTGCCCCTGTCCAAGAAGCTGGCGGACAAGGGCCGTGAAGTCCAGGCCATGCTCAGCAAATATTTCATGGTGGACTACGACGACGCCGGCTCCATCGGCAAGCGCTACCGCCGGCAGGACGAGGTCGGCACCCCTTACTGCGTCACCGTGGACTTCGACACCGTGGGCGACGCCGACAAGGCCGGGGACGACTCCGTCACCATCCGCGACCGCGACACCATGGAGCAGGTGCGGGTGCCCATCAGCCAACTGAAGGCCTGGCTGGACGAAAAGCTGGACTATTAAAATGAGGCGCTTTTTCGGCCTGTTTCTCTTTCAGAGGCGGCCCCAGCCCGGCGACACCGTCGGGCGGCAGATCGGCTTCTGGCTGTGGAACGCGCTGCTGATCGCCGGAGCCGGGCTGACGCTGGGGCTGGTCTCCCTGGCGCTGGCCGCCGGCAAAAACTTCGGCTGGGAGATCTTCCGGGACTACTTTGCCCACCCGATGCTGGTCGTGCTGAATCTCCTGCCGCCGCTGGTGTTCATCGCCCTGCTGTATGGGCTGCTGGGGCGGGCGTGGCTGGCGTGTCTCATCACCGCCCTGCCGGTGATGGCGCTGTCCTTCGGCAACTACTATAAGCTGGCCTTTCGGGACGACCCGGTCATCGCCACTGACCTGACCCTGTTGGGCGAGGCGGGCGAGATGGCGGAGCACTACTCCCTGTTTCTGTCCACAAAACTGGCGGCCGCGCTGGTATTGGCCGTGCTCTGGGTGGCAGTTCTGGCCCTGTTTGCCAGGGGCAGGCCCCGCTGGCCGGGACGGGTGTCCACTGCGCTGGCCGCCGCCATCGCGGCGACGGCGCTGATCCCCGCCTACACCAGCGCCGCGGTGTACGGGAGAAACGCCGCCATGGAGCACCTCAACCAGTGGTCTTCCACCCAGCAGTATATCGCCCGGGGGGTGATATATCCCTTTTTGCACAGCATCCCGGACGCCATCCCCCGCCCGCCGGAAGGCTATTCGGATCAGGCCGCCGGGGAGCTGTTGGCGCAGTACGAGAGCGCGGACATCCCGGAGGACAAAAAGGTCAACATCGTTGGGGTCATGCTGGAGGCCTTTACCGACTTCTCAGCGTTTGAGAACATTGAATTCCGGCAGGACGTCTACGCCGGGCTCCACGCCCTGGAGGCGGAGAGCTGTTCCGGCGCCCTGATCACCAATATCTTCGCCGGGGGAACCGTCGATACCGAGCGGGGCTTTCTCACCGGGGATCCCTCCGGAGAATACGACGCCCGCTCCAACACCTCCTCCTATGTGTGGTACCTGAAGAACCAGGGCTACCAGGTCTCCGGCGACCACCCCTGCTTCGGGTGGTTCTACAACCGGGAAAACGTCAACGGCTACCTGGGGTTCGACAGCTACCGCTTCGTGGAGAACTACTACACCCGGTTCACAGACGGGAAAGTGGCCACGGACGACATCTTCTTTCGGGAATTGACCGCCTCCATTTTCGAGCAGATGGAAGCGGACGCGCCGCTGTTCTCCTTCTCTGTCTCCTATCAGGGGCACGGCCCCTATTCCACCGACCGCTGCTGGTGGGGTGAGGTGGACGACTACATCGCCAACCACCAGCTGGACGAGGAGAGCCGGTACATTCTGGCAAACTACCTGGGTTCTGTAATGGACACCCAACACTATCTCACCCAGATGGTGGATGCCCTCCGTGCCAGCGACGAGCCCATCGTGCTGGTGGTGTTTGGCGACCACAAGCCCTGGCTGGGCAACGGCAACTCGGTCTACGCCGCTCTGGGCGTCGATCTGTCCCAGTCCACGGATGAGAGCGTCTACAACTACTGGTCTACCCCCTACCTGATCTGGGCGAATGACGCGGCCAAGTCCGTCATCGGCCATGACCTCGTGGGCGAAGGGCCCACCGTTTCCCCTTGCTTCCTCATGGATGTGCTGTTTGAGCAGCTGGGCTGGACGGGCGACGCCTATATGCAGGCCGCCCGCGCTGTCCGGGAGGCGCTGCCGGTGGTGCAGACCTCCGGGTTCTACCTCACCGCCGGCGGCACGCTGACCCGTGATCTGACTCCTGAGCAGGAGGAGCTGGCGCAGCAGCTGACGTGGACGTCCTATTATCGAAAGCATCATTTTCTTTACTAGACATTCGCCGTCCTCCCGTCCAATGGATGGGAGGACGCAAATCTTCCCGCTCTGTTGCAAAAAAATGTTGACAACCGCCCTGAAACAGGATATACTAACTCTCGCCCCTGTTCAGGGCGGCACTATGGCGGCGTAGCTCAGTTGGCTAGAGCACTCGGTTCATACCCGAGTTGTCACCGGTTCGAATCCAGTCGCCGCTACCATCCCGGAGAAGCGGCGAATGGGCCGCCTCTCCGGGAACCCCCCAAAATACCCGCCCGCTTCGGGCACCGCGGCCCGGTGGTCAAGCGGCTAAGACACCGCCCTTTCACGGCGGTAACACGGGTTCGATTCCCGTCCGGGTCACCAATACGGAGGCTTAGCTCAGCCGGTAGAGCGCTTGCTTCACACGCAAGAGGTCACAGATTCGAGTTCTGTAGTCTCCACCAACAAAACACCGCCCAATTCAAAGGAATTGGGCGGTGTTTTTCTGTTTTTCTGAACTTTTGACGGCAAAACGAGCAAGGGCAAAAATCGAACAGATGTGCTAAAATGGCCCGTTTGTGGCCTGTTTTTGCCCCGTTTTTTGACACCAATTTGATACCACTTTCGGCCGTCAGACACCCAGCACGTCGTCATCACCGGAGGAGCTGCCTGCCGTGCGATGAGACCAGGACAGCGCGTCACTGCCGAGGATCTGCCGCGCGGCCAGGATCAGCAGCTCACCGCCCCACAGCCCCATCAGCGCCAGAATGACGTCGGCGGGCATGGGCACGTCCAGCCGGTGGTACTCCCACATCGTGCCCACGGTGATGAACCCGCCCATCAGCAGGCACAGCGTCACCACGATGTCGGCAAAGATGTTCCTCCGCCGATCCTTGGCGGGCGTCTTTTCCGGTTTATCCGGCATGGCTTCACGCTGGCCGCGCTTCATTTCAACAGGCCCAGCCGATCCAGGATCACCATCGTCCGGCACATGTCCTCGCTGATGTTGATGGTGTTGTCGTCCAGCCGGGAGGGATCCGGGTCGGCGGAGCCCTTCAGCGCCCCCCGCTCCATGACCTTCTGCACGGCTGCCCGGTAGCTCTTAGGCACGTCGGCCAGCTTCTGATAGTATTTCATGTCGTCATCTCCTCCCGGTGTAGGTGTAGGTGTGGGCTCCGGCGCGGTCTTGGACACGTACTCCATGGACACCCAGCCCCGGCCCTCCACCAGGGCCCAGTCGTTGAGGGTCTGGATGATGGTCAGGGTGTCGCCGTCCCGGAAGGTGTCCAGCACCGCCCCGCTCACGGGGAACGTCCGGCAGTTGAGCCCGTCGCCGCCGGTGTTGGTCACGTAGCCCGTCCAGCCGGACAGCTTGGTGCTCTCCACCAGGCTCCAGTCGGGCCGGCCGAAGCCGTAGATGTACTTGGCGTTGAGCGGCCGGCACTTCTCCGCCACCACCACGTCGCCGGGGTTGGACGGGTCGGAGGTGTTCCCCTCGATGGTGTAGACGTAGCCGCCCCTCACCGCCGTCACAATGCCGGTGTGGTCGGCACAGTCGTCCAGATCCCAGTCGTAGAAGATCTGATCCCCCGGCTGTGGGCCGGTCTTGTAGAACTGGCCGTTGGCCTTGTAGTAGCCGGCAGACCAGTTACAGCCCGCCCCGCAGCCCTTATATGGCTGGCACAGCAGCTTGACGCCCAGCGCCTCGCCGAAGGTCATGATGAACATGCTGTCCACCCAGACATCGCACCAGTCGTAGCCGTTTTTGCGGCCGTTGTAGACGTCGCCGATCAGATCCATGTACCAGGCGTACTTGGTGTAGTTGGCGGTGCCGGAGTTGTCGGTCTTGCTATCCAGATCCCGGTTGCTGGCCTTCTCGTGATAGCCGATCTCAGCGCGGCAGACGGCCAGCAGGCGCTCTACCGGCGACATCACGGCATAGGGGACGGGGCTCATTCGTCCCCGCCTCCCTTGGAGTCCTTCACGGTCTGGACGCCGAAGTAGAACGAGATGATCACCGTGTAGATGGTCATATAGCTCTGCTCGATCTTCCCCATCACCGTGAGGACGGCGAACACCACGGTCAGGATGACCGTCACCAGCGACTTGACCGTCAGCAGATTCGCCAGCCGCTTATAAAGCAGTTCTTTCATGTTATGCTCCCTTCCCGACCTGCTTTTCCAGGTCGTCGATGCGGTGGTTTGCCACCTTCAGCTTCTCCTCCTGGATGGCGGTCTGCTCCTCCAGGTGGTAGGTGCGCTCGATGAGGTTGTTATGCTTGTCCACCTTCTCCTCCAGCAGATTCAGCCGGTAGTCAAGCAGCGCCGTACTCTTGCGGTTGGAGAAGTACGACCCGGCCAGCGTCCCGATGAGGGCCAGCCCGCCGGTGATCACGGCCACGATGATGCTCTCCATGATGGTCTCACTCCTCCGCCGGCGCCAGCATACCGGTCAGCTCGGTGTACTGCTCCTCGGTGATGGAGCCGCCCAGCAGCAGCACGCCCAGCTTGTCCGCCAGGCCCTCCGTCCGGCCCTGCGCGATCAGGAACTTCAGCATCTTGTACGTCATCACTCGTCACCTCCCATCTCCGCCATGATGTCCTCCACCTCGGCGTCCACGATGCCCTGGATCAGGTCGGTGGCCTCCCGGAGCTCGGCGGTCTTCTCCTCCAGGGCCTGGCCGGCCTTCTCGATCTCCCCGGCCTGCTCCTGGATGGTCTTCTCCTTGGCCTCCACCTCTTTGGTGAGGGCGGTCACGTCGCCCCAGTACTGCTCCTGGGCCTGCACCGTCACGTGGAAGGAGCTGTCGCAGGAGGTGTACTCGATGTTTTTGAGGGTGAAGCCGTAGCCCTTGGGGAGCGTGTTGAACTTGCCGCCCAGGGTGGGCTTGTCCCAGTGGACGCCCTCGATCTGCTCCAGGGTGGCGTCCTTCCGCTGGAAGATGACCGGATACTCTCCGCTGCCGTTGCCCGGCAGGGTCTGGCAATTCAGGCCGTCGATGGTGCTGGTGTACTCTTTTGCTGTCATTGATTATCCCTCCTGTTATTTGAGCACGGCATTCTGCCGCAGCTGTCCGCGCCGCCGGCAGCGGCTCCAGTCCTGGGTGTTCTCCCAGTTCTGGACTACCAGCGCCGGCTCCTCAAAACGACCGGCCACGCACAGAAAATCCCCGTGGCCCAGATCCCTGCAATGGGCGCACTGGCCCGGGTCGCAGGCTTTGTTTTTCTCGTAGGGGTTGATGTCGCCCCTGTGATGCTTCGCCATGGATCGTCCCCTCCTGCTTTATTTTTTCACCCCTGTCCGGGTCTCCGCGATCCACGGGTACCGCGCCCCGAAGGGCGGACAGTCCTCCCCGAAGATGCGCTGCATCTCCCGGTCAAGCATGACCTGCTTATAGTCGGCCTCCGGACACTTGAGCATCGCGCCCCAATACGCGTCGGCCCGCTCCTCCACAGCGGCCTTGATCTTCGTCAACCGATCCCGGCCGAATACGCCGCGGCCCATGATCTCCGGATCATTGAGCACAAGGCACATCATCTCGGCCATAAACACGCGCACGGTCTCGCCCATCGCCTGCTGGCGGACTGCGTTGCGCCGCTCCTGTTTCGCCAAAAACGCATTTTGCTTCATGTCGTGCGGCCCCTTCCCCTATGGTTTGTTCAGAAGCGCCGCAAACAGGCCGCTCTTGCGGTTCTGACGTCGTTTTTTCGGCGGTGTCCGATCCGGACACAATTCCTCCGGCGGTGCCTCCCCGTACCGTTGCCAGGGCGGCCAGGGCCGCACGGCGATCAGCTCTCCAGCCTCGTCGGTCACCGGCGAGCAGTACGGATAATAGATCCGCAGGGAGCGGCCCAGAGGGCTGCTGGCGGGGACTTCCCACCAGTCCGCGGCGTCGAGGCCGGTGCCGGCCAGGGTGTACTCGGCCATCACAGGATAGACATTCCCGTCCGGCTCCGTCCTGTTTTCCCCTGTCCAATACTGATCCAGCACCCCCATGGTGCGCTTATGCACCAGCATAGGCCCGCCCCCTTTTCTCCACCTCGGCCAGCACCTCCGGGGTGATGCGGTCGATGATGGTGTCCTCGCCCCGGGTCAGATCCCGCAGGGCGGCCAGCACCACGTTGCCCTGTTTCGTCCCGTGGCTCACCTGGCGCGGATGGTACGCCGGCAGCAGGGACAGGTCGAAGGGCAGCCCGTCCATGACGGCGGAGTCCAGGCACCGGCTCATGACCTGCACCGTCCGCCAGGACAGCCCCGCCTGATCCGCCGCCTCCTGGAAGCTCATCCCCTGGCGGAGCAGACACAGCACGTAGTAGTGGAGCATGGAGAAACCGAGGACGGTCCGGCCATAGTGCATGTACTGGTAAAAGAACCGGGGTGTCAGGCCCAGCTGCTCCGCCAGCTGCGTCTCGGTGAGGCGGCACCAGTCCGCGAACTTCACGCCCTTCACGTTGCGCCGGGGGATGAAGTCCACCCGGACGGCCTCCAGCCGCTTCTCGGCTCTTATCCGGGTGCGGCTGAGGCAGCTTTGGCATCGGCCCAGCCACTTGCCCGCGATCCTCATGGTGACCCCCCGGGTCAGCAGCAGATAGATGACCTCGATCTGCCGCTCCGTGAGGACGCTGGACTCCTGGGCAAAGGCCACATAGTCGAACAGCCCGTCGTCGGTGACGTACCGGGCGATGGTGAGCCTGGCCACCACGTTGTGGGCCACCCGGGCCAGGCCCCGCCTGATCACACGGCTAACAGCGCTTTGATAGATGCCGTGCTCCTCGGCGATCTCGTACATGTTCTTTCCCTGCATGTAGTACTCGGCGATGTACTCCCGCTGGCGCTCCGTGCAGGCGGCCAGGCCGTCGTTGAGCAGCTTGGTCAGCAGCCGGTTCTGGCGGGCGGTGGCCACGCCGGGGTCTCTGGCGGCCATGATGTCGCCCCAGGTCATCCCGTCCGCACGGCCCCAGGTCATTCCCTGAAGGTCAGACCACACCACGGCGCCGGGGTCAAAGAGCCCGTCCAGGGCAATCTGACGGCTCGGCTTGGCCTGGGACTTCCGCCCCTCCACCCGGGCCAGCTCGGCGCAGGCCTCCTGGTACATGGTGTGCAGGGTCTTGGCCCGGTACTCCTGCCGCCGGCGCTCGGCGGTGTTTTTGGTGGCCTTGATGATCTCCTTGACCTCTTTGTACCGCGCCCACAGCTTGTCCTTGTAGGCGCGGGCCTCATCTGCGGCGCTCATGACACGGCCACCGGCGGCTTCGGCATCCGCATCATCTCGTTCCATGTGCCGCACCGGGCGGCCAGCTGCTCCCAGGTGTAGCCCCAGCCCATGATGGCGGCCCAGGTGGAGGCCGAGAATAGCAGCCGGGAGGTGCCGTCCGCCGGCCAGTCCTTGCCGCCCTTGTCGATGCCCTTCAGCGTGATGGAGAGCAGCGACGTGACCTCTGCGGTGACCGTGATGTTGCTGATGGCGTCGGCCAGCTTCTGCCGGGTGATGGGCTCCGCCGGGTTGAATGTGAGCGTCAGGCTTTCCGCGGCGGATGCCTGGGCCCAGTCCGGCGCCGCCAGGATCTGGAGCCCGCCCACATCGCCGGTGAAGGTGAGGACGGCGGAGGTGATATGATTGCTCCGGGTGACGGTGGCCACTCCCTGGAGGGTGATGTGTTCGCCCAGCGAGCAGAAGCCGTAGGTGCAGGGCACGTCCACCAGGGTAGCTTTGAACTGGTTGGGGGACTGCTGATCCACGTAGTCCAGCGCCTTCTGGATGACCTGGTCGTCGGTGGCGGTGTCCGGAAAATCCGGGTACAGAGACTGCACCCACTCCCGCAGGATGTCCATCGGCACGCTGATGGCGCCGCCTCCGCCGCTCAGTACCGGATTAACGATCATGTTCCCGCCCCCTGTACCATCTGAGAGTTGACGAACATCTGGATGTCCGTCTCCGGCACGGTGTCACAGCTGAAGGTGACGGTGCCCTCGCCCTGCGCGATGCACATGATCCCCGCCTTCTTCCAGGCGGCCATGCTGGCGGAGGCGGGCGCGGGGCGGATCTCCTGTTTGGTCTCGTCGGCGATGACATGGGGCGCGGCCACGGTCTGGGCCTTGTCGACCCAGCCCTGGACTGTGAGGGTCACGGGGTCGGATTCGATGTCGTCGGCCTTTTTCGCAAGCCCGTCCGTGAGGGTCTTTTGGAGGGCCGTCTGGACAGCGGCGGCGGCGCCCTTGGCGTCGTAAGCCAGGGCCGGGATCTGGGCCGCGGGGACTTTGCCGCCCACCAGGTCGGCCTTGTCTGTGAGGGCGGTGCGGATGTCCGGATGGGCTGTCTCGTCGGCGTTGTGCTCCCGGATCTGGGCGGAGACGTCCGGCGTCTCGATGTTCTGGGGCTCCGGCGCGCCCTGGTCATTGAAGCCCAGGAACTGGCCCTTGGTGCCCTTGAGGGTGTTCTGCTTGGCCGCCAGGGCGGTGTTCATCGCCTCGGTGGTAACCTTACCCGCCAGCTCCGTGCGGATGTCCTGGTGGGCGTCCGGGGCGGTGTTGTGGCCGCTGACGGCGCCGGCAGCCGTGCCGGCGGGGTCGGCGCCCACTTCCGTGGCGGTGGGCGTCCAGGTGTCGGGACGGGCGCCCGCCTGGGCGGCGGTCACATGGTGGGGGTTTTGGGTGTTGAGGAGGTGCTCGGTGAGGGGGCTCAGATCCACCTTGGCCATCTCCAGCATAGAGACCTTATATCGCCCGATCTGCACCTCGCCGGCGGCCAGGGCGTCCACCAGAGCCTGGTCGTCGGTGTATTCGTAGGTCTGGGGCTCCTCCTCCGCGGCGGACACCCACAGGTCGGGCACCTCCATGGTGAGAATGAGAAGGTGGTCGCCCACCGAGTACTTGCCCGCGTCGGCCCCGTTCAGGTCGGCGGCCAGGGCGGCGTAGTCCGGGAAGACGATGCCACGGCTGCGGCCCTCGGCGATGGATCGGGCCTCCGCCACCGCCAGCCGGATGTCGGAGTGGGCCTCCGGGGCCTCGTTGTGGGCGGTGAGGGCGGCCGCGGTGCTGTCGGTCAAGGCGGAGATGGCGTCGGCCAGGCCCTGATCGGTGGCGGCCAGCTGGCCGATGCGCTCCAGCAGCGCCTGGACTTGCAGGTTGTACTCATCGCCCCCCACCTTGCCGGACAGGGCGGTGGCGATCTTGAGCATCAGCTCCTTGACGCCCTCGGGGCCCAGGAATTTATCGGTGCTTGCCATCAGACATCCTCCCTTCGGGTGACGACCACCTGCATGGCGATTTCGTGCCAGGTCATCAGCGTGGCCATCACCCCGCCCCAGGTGCGGTACACGGCGGCCACATCGGCCCAGGTGACGGGCCGGAACTCGAACTTCAGGTGGGCGGGCTTGACCTCCTCCACCATCCGCTCGATGGTCTTTCGATCCACGTTGATCAGGTCGTGGGTCTCCCCCACGAAGGAGAGGGAGAAGGTGTACTTGTCGAACTGCTCCACCACCACGGACTCGTAGCCGGTGACGGCCTTTGCCAGGGCGGCGATCATGGCGGCGTTGCAGGTGCCGGAGCCCATCATCTTGGTGAGGACGGCGGCCCGGCGGTCTTCCTCGCTGGCCCCCGGCTCCGGGGTGACGTCCACCAGCTTCTCCCACAGCTCCAGGCCCCAGGTGGCGGAGCCCACAAAGAGCTGATCCTCCGCGTCCTCGGCGGCGTCCCGGGCCCGGAGGGCGGCGTTGGTGGTGCTCTCCACGATGGCGCGGGTCTCCGGGCTGCCCATGTGGTACTCCGGCAGCCGCTCATAGCTTGGCAGGTCTTTGTATTCCATGGCCCGCCTCCTATGCCTTGGTGATGGTCACGGTGCCCACCGTGGGGGCGTTCTGGGCGGTGACCGCCACGTTCTCCTTTTTGCCGTTGAGGGTGTAGCTGGAGTACTCCTCCACGCCGTCACAGGCCAGCAGGAGGGCCAGCACCCGGCTGTAGCGCACCACGCCGGCCTTGCCGTAGGGCATGGCGGAGAGCAACTCGGTGAGGGAGGCCCGCAGCTCCGCCTCCACCTGCTCAGCGGTGACGTCGTCGGTGAGGGTGACGGTGGCCTCCACGTCGATGGACAGCGTCTCGATGGACACCACGGTCACGCTTGCCCCGATGGGCCGCTCCTCCTCGATGTGGGCGGCGCAGGCGGCCCTGGTGGGCTCGTCCACGGCCCCCTTGTCCGGCCCGGCGATCACCACCCGGACGGTGCCGGGGCCATTCCACAGCGGCTCCACGGAGGCGTAGTCTACGCCGGACACCTCCGTGGCCCACTGGATGTAGTGGTTCACGTTGCCGGAGCTCACCGGCCGCCGGAGGTAGTTGCGGTACCGCTCCAGCAGGGCGCTGTCGCTCTCCACGTCGGCGCCGCCGGTGGCCCCCTCCGGGTTAGTGACGGACTCCACGCCGCCGATGCTCCTTGTCATCACCACGATGGTGTCGGCGTCCACGTTGTACTGGAGGCCCACGTGCTCCGCCTCGGCGTTCACCATGGCCACCCGGCCCTCAAAAACGGCGTCCTCCAGGGTGACGAAGCGAAGGCCCTCGATGGTCTCGGCCATCGTCCCGGCGGGGATGACGGGGACGCGGGTCGTCACGGCGGTGATTTTGAGCTGGACGTGGGCCTTTTTGCCGGGATCCCGGGTGATGCCGAAGTCGGCCGCCCGCTTGTCCACCAGGTCGCCGGCGGTCTCGTCCGGGTCGATGGCCAGTTCCACCCTGGGAAGCACCTGCTGATATATCTTGTGGATCTGGAGGGCCACGGGGGACAGCAGCGTGTTGGCGTAGCTGCCCTCCCGGGTCTCCACGGTGCCCTCCAGCGGGGCCAGCATCTCGGTTTTGAGGCTCTCGGGCGTGATGTTGTCATATTCGGCCATGCTGTCATTCCTCCTCGTCCGCCGGTTCGGTCTGGCCCATGATCTCGGCCCACATCCGGGCGATCTCCTCGGCGGTCATCTCCTCGTGGTTGCAGGGGTCGGGCGGCGTCGGGTTGACGGGCCGGGCGGCGGTCACCGTCGACCGCTCCGCCGAGAGGGCCACCTCCCCGTACACCGTTTTGATGGTGCACTCCACCGTCAGCTCGGAGCCGTGGAAGGACACCTCCACGGCGGTCACGTCGGTGATGTACGGGTTGATCATCAGGGCCTCCTTGACGTAGCGGATGGCCTCGGCGTGCTGCACCGACTGGGTGAAGGGCTTGCCCATCAGCTCGCTGCGGATGCCCAGGCCGTAGTCCCGGGTAAAGACGTCGTGCATCCTCAGCTCCGTCTGGAGGGCCAGCCAGGCCCACACCAGCACCGCCTGGGCCCCGGTGCAGTACACCGGCTCCCCGCCCCTCCAGAGGGGCCGGTTGGTCTTAAAATCCCAGCCCACCTCCCGGAACAGGGGGCGGGCCGTCTGCCCCTCCGCGGCCAGGGAGGGCAGGTCAATCAGCGGAAACAGTCCCATAACGCACCACCTTGCAGATCAGATAGTAGAATTGCCGGCTCCCGTCCGGCATCAGCAGCACCAGGTCGTCCGCCTTCAGCGGGATGCCCACGGTCGCCGTTCCCTCCATGCCGTTCACCTGGAAAAAGGAGTGGAAGCCAAGGCCGCAGGAGGCAAAGCCGTTCAGCCGTCCCTCCATGTCGAAGTCGTCGGGGAATTTGAACGTGGTGCCGGGCACCAGGGAGGCGTTGACCAGGATGTCCTGTTCGTCCAGCTCGTGGCCGTCGGCCTGGATGCGGATGGAGGTCTTGGTTGCCTCCAGCACCTTGCCGATGACGAAGGTGCTCTGGATCTGGCCGGCGGCCTCCTGCCGCACCATATCGAGGATCCCCCGGTAGGGATCCCGTCCGTTTTCGTTGCTCATTTCAGCTCACTCCCCGCGGATGTCTTGGTCATCACGTTCCGGCAGTTGAGGGTCAGCCTGGTCTGGTAGGTGTTCCGCACCCAGGTGTGGGAGTCGCTCTCGATCCAGAACAGGCCGGACAGGCCGGTGCCCTCCTCCTCCGCGATCACCGTCTCCCCGGTGATGAGGGTGGAGTTGCCCAGCACCTGGGCGGTCACCGTCTTGGCCAGGGCCCCGTCCTCCAGGAGGGTTTTGGCCTCGCCGGAGACGTCCTCGCCGTCCCGCTGGGTGATGTGCCGCTGCATCATCCCGTAGAGGTCGATGGCTCCCTGGTCGTTCTGGACGCTGAGGCGGTTGCCCTGCTCGTCGTAGATGGCCACGCTGTTGACCATCTTCTCGATGCTCTCCGTGGTGGATGCCCGGATCAGGTTGGAGCGGGGCCGGAGGATGAGGCTGGTCTGGCTCTGCTCCTTCACCTTCACCAGCAGCCCCGCCGGGGTCATCCGCACGGCGTACCGCTCCCCGGTCTGTTCGGCGGCCAGGGTGTAGGCGGAGGTGATGATCTTATCCAGCGCCGTGCCGGTGAACTTCCGGTTCAGCAGCGCCCCGGTGGAGGCCAGACTGTCCACGGGGATCCCGTAGTCGGCGCACACCGTCCGGGCAATGTCCTCGGCGGTGATGCCCCGGAACTTGTAGGTGCCCTGGTTGTTGCAGAGGTAGACGCCCCGGTCGTAGGCGGTGATGGAGATCTTGGACTCCTCGCTGTCCAGCGCCCGGCGCACCACATACCCCTGGAACAGGACGCTGCCCCCGTCGGTGAGGGTCAGCCCGTCGCCCAGCTCGGGTACCGGCAGGTCGCCCAGCCGGTACACCACCTCCGCCGTCACTTTTCGGACGATGGAGTTCTTGTCCCCGCTCCAGGTGAGGGTGGCTATCATCTGGGTGATGTCGTGGCCGCCCTCCCGCCCGGTGAGGATGGTCTTCGGCATGGCCATGGCTCACCCTCCCAGCAGCTGATCCGCCGGCGGCAGGGTCAGCTCCGTGCCCGGATAGATCAGGTGGGGGTTCTGGATCCCGTTGAACTTGGCCAGGGCGTTGTAGTATTTCGCCGTCCCGTCCCCGTAAAACCGCCGGCAGATGACGCTCAGGCAGTCCCCGGAGCGCACGGTGTAGGTCTGGGCGGCGGTGGAGTCCTGGGGCTGCTTTTTGTTCTGGGTGTCGGTGGCGGGATTGATGGTGGCCACGGCCTCGGCCTCCACGTCGATCCACTCCCGCTGGTTGATGACGTAGTACACGTCGCCGCTGCCGTCCTTTTCCTCCACGTCGATGGATTCGATGAGCACCGCCGCGTTCACGTCGGTGCCGTCCACGATGAACCGGCCGACGATGTCGCTCTGGGCCCACTGCTGGAACAGGCCGACATAGTACCACGGATCTGTGACGGCGCCGGGCGCCAGGAAGGGATAGTCCTGTGCGGGGAAAAAGCCCTCCACCTTGTTGGCGCACCGGGTCTTGTTGCCCGGGAAGTACACATCGCCCAGGGCGGACACGTTGATGGTCTCGATGTTCTTCCCCCAGCCCCAGCTGTACCGCTGCGGCGTCACCGGCAGGGTCAGCTGCACCCCGTCGAAGATGTAGTGGTGATAATGCTCCCGCATGTTCTCCCTCCTCAGCCGGCCATCTGGGCCAGCTGGATTTCCTCCAGCAGCCGCGCGGCGATCTTCTCCACGTCGGCCTCCTCCCGCACGGACAGGCCGCTGACGTTGATGACGATGCCGGACGTCCCGCCGCCGGCCTGGGCGGCGTTGTAGGCCCGGGCCTCCCGGGCGGTGAGCACCCGCTCACCCTCGTGGAGCAGCGCCGGGAAGTTGTCCTCCGGCACGTAGGGCAGGCCCACGGCGTAGCCGCCGGTGGGTGTTCCGCCGCCGTAGGGGTGGGTCATCGTCCACCAGAACAGCCCCGCCGGGGAGCTGGCGTACTCCTGCTTTCCCGCTTCGGTGGACATGATGCCGGCGGTTTTGGCCGTATTTTCTTCAATTTTCTGCTCAATCGCTTCGGAGCTGGCAAGCGTTTCCTTGATCGCGTCGAGATGATCTTGCTCAATCTCGTGCGCCTGCTGCATGTATTCGGAGGTGTTGAAAGCGTCTTCTCCGATGATCTGGGCCTGCTCATACAGCCCCTGCATTTGGAGCTTGGCCTCGGGGTCGCCGGCCTCCACCGCCTCCTGAAGGGAGGCGAACTCGTCGTGCATCCCGGTCAGGGCCTCCGCCTCCGCCGGGGTGAAGATGTCGCTGATCTCCCCGGTGAACAGTGCGGTGAGGGCGTCCCGCTGGTACTGGTCGGACAGGTTCTCCAGATAGGCTTGGTTCTCCCCCACGATGGTGTTCATCTGCTGGAGGTACTCGCCCAGGGGCCCGCTGTAGGCGTCGATGCCCTCCTGGACGCCCTCCGCCCTGACCTGGTTGTACCCCTCGCCGGCGGCGTTCTGGATCTCCTGCTGGAGGCCCTCCAGGGTGGAGGACAGGCCGCTGAAGGTCTGGCTCTGCTCCTCCATGGAGCCCCCGAAGGCCTCGCCCATGGCGGTCAGGATGATGTCGACGGCGTCGGTACCGGAGATTTCCCCCTTGGAGATGGCGGAGTAGGTGTCCGCCACGCTCTCCCCGCGGGCCTCGGACAGATAGCCCACCGCGTTGATGCCCCGCTCACTGAGCATGTTGATGTACTCCAGCGCGGCCTTGTCAGTGGTCTGCATCCGGCCCAGGGCGGTGGCCACCGTGGTCATGTCGGAGGTGGCCAGACCCAGAGCGGCCCCGGCGTCTCCGATCTTGGTCAGCACCGGAAGGATGCGCTTGTCGTCGAATCCGTAGGTGGCCAGCGTCTTGGACATGGCGGTCAGGTCGCCGTACAGGAAGGGCGTCCGGTTGCTCATCTCCACCAGGTCGGCCAGGTAGCCCTCTGCCTTCGACCGCTCCCCGAACAGGGTGGTGAAGGACAGCAGGTCGGTCTCCCGCCCCGCCGCGATGGAGGAGCCGGAGGTGATGTCATCCGAGTGGTCGGCGTATTTGTCGGCCAGCTCCTGCGAATACGCAAGGAATACCTCGTCCTTGTCCTTAAACTGCTGGGTTGCCACGTCCATCACGCCGGAGACGGCCCCAACGCCGGCGCCAATGAGGGCGCCCAGCGGGCCGGCCACGGCGCCGGCGGCGGCGCCGGTCATGGTGCTGCCCAGCAGGCCGGAGATGGCGTCCGCCGCCCGGTCGCCCAGCGCGGAGGACAGCATGGTACCCGCCGTCTCGGTGAGGCTGCCGCTCAGCTGATTGAGCAGCCCGGAGGACGCCAGCCCGTTGGCCAGCGCGGAGATCCCGCTGTCAACGGCTCCGCCGCTTGCGCCTCCGCCCCCCAGGCTCTCGGCCTCCAGGGAGCCCTTGCGGATGGCCTCCCGGTACTCCTGGTAGGTCTTCTGGTTGGATTTCAGCTGATCCTCGGTGTCCTTCAGCTCCCGGCGCAGCTCGTCCTGCTCCTGGATGGCGGAGGAGAGCCGGTCTTTGCTGGCCTCGTCCCCGTACTCCATAAAGGCCTTCCGGGCGTCCTTCACCGCCTTGGCGCTGACCTCCAGCTTGGTCTTCAGCTCGGCCTGCTGCTGGATCAGCGGCTTGTTGGCGGCGGTGAGAGCGGCGGCGGACTGGGCCAGGGACTGGGTCTCCTTGTCCAGGGCCTTCGTCTTGTCCCCGATGCCGGACAGCACCGAGGACGCCCTGTCCTGGATGGTAAAATACAGACTGACTCCGCCCTTGGCCATGGTCGCCTACCTCCTTTTTCGCTTGGACGGCGCGGCTTTGGCCCGCGCCTTGCGTTGGAGGCGCTCATCCCGGAGCTGTTCCAGCTCCCTGAGGGAGAAGGCCTCCACTAAATCCCGGTAGCCCTGGGGGCGCTCGTACACCTCCCAGGGCATCACGTTGTGGCGCATGAACAGCCACCACAGGAGGTGCAGCTCCGGGTCGCTGCCCTCCTCCATCAGTTTTTTACTTCCTTGATGGTGGTCTGGCGGTAGCCGCACAGGCCCTCCACCGCCTTGGACAGGGCGGTGATCTCACCCGGCAGCAGCAGCCGCTTCACCACCTCGTCGGGGGTGGCCACGCCGTACTTGGTCAGCAGGGCGGGATCCCGCAGCTCCTCACAGCCGGCCAGCAGGATGTGGATCTCCAGCTCGTTGCCGTTGAGCCGCTCCAGATCCTGAACCCGCCCATAGGGCAGGCCGCGGAGGGTCACCGTCACCGGCTCCCCCAGCAGCTTGCTCAGCCGCTTGATCTCGTAGGTCTTCTCCTGCTGGTTTTTCGCCAGGTCGGGCAGCTCCGGCCGCAGGATCTGATCCAAAAACTTGCTCATGTGCTCATGCCTCCAGGATGTCGTAGTCGTCGGCCGTGAAGGGGGCCTCGATCTCGCCGAGCTGGGCGACCTCCCACTGGGCCAGGGTCAAATCGTCGAAGCTGACGCCGGTCACCTGGATGCGCTGGGGGTTGGGGTTGTCCGGGTCGTCCAGCTTGGACACCAGCACGTGGCGGAGATCCCGTCCCTGCTTGATGGCCTCGCCCTCGGCCCGAATCAGGCGGCTGGTGGCGTTGTACAGCGTCACCGTGCCGGTGATATTCACGCCCATCACCTTATGGCCGGCAATGGGGGTGCCGCTGCGGGGCACGTCGGTCTTGTTCTTGGCGATCTTCACCGTGAGGCCCTTGGTCTCACTGCCCAGCTCACCGTCCAGCCAGAGGCTGCCGAAGGTGCCGCTCCGCACCTCCGCGGGGTTCAAAATTTCCATCTTGTTTCCTCCTTATCAGGTGTTGGTCAGCGCCAGGCCGATGCGGAAGTCCTCCATGGCGTCCAGCAGGTACCCGGTCAGCTGGATGAGCACCAGGGAGCCGGTGGGCTGCCGGCGGATCTCCTCGTCGTCCATGCCCTCCATGGACACGTTGTGCTCCCGCAAGTAGGCCTTGGTGGCCTCCAGGTCGATGTCCGCGCCGGAGCTGCCCTCGTCCAGGATCCCCTGGCCCTCCAGCTCCTTCATGTACTGCCGCAGGGCGCCCACCAGCAGCATCTTGTTGTCGAAGTTGTTGGCGCAGCGGCCCCGGTAGTTGTCCTCCGCCACCGAGATGGCGTAGTAGTGGATCAGGTCGATGGCCTCCACCGCCTTGATCTTCTTGAGGATGGCGGGCTCGGTGCTCGTCAGCGTCTTTTTGGAGTTGACGCCCCGGCCCACCCGGATCTTGCGGCCGTCGTTGTAGAGGATCAGCTTGCCCTCCTCGATGGCGGCGTCCGGATCCTCCTCCTCGGTGACAGAGGTCACCTCGTCCAGGGGCGCGGCGGTGATGGAGCCCTCCAGGGGCGCCCCGGCCACCATGCCGGCGATGCGGCCGCAGTAGTCGGCGGCGGTGAAGGTCTCCTCGCCCACCTTGATGTCCCCGGTGACGAAGTTGATCACGCCCACGTCGTCGGCCGCGTAGTTGGGCACCACGGCCTTGCCGATATAGTTGCCCTTCCGCAGTTCCTTGACCTTGTCGGCCATGGCCTGGGCCTTGGACTCGTCCGCCCCGGCGGGAAAGGCGATGTAGTCGTAGTCCATCCCCACCAGCATGGGGAGGGCGTCCACCGGCTCGCTTTCGGCGGTCTGCACCGTCACCAGCACCTTGCCGGGGGCGTTGATGGAGCCCATCAGGGCCCGCTGCACGGCCGCCTTGTTCTCCGCGGACAGCTCGCTGGGGATATCCGCCTCGTGGATCACGGGATAGACGCCGGGCGTGAAGGATTCATCCTGCACGATCAGCGCCACGATGCCCCGCTTGGTTCTGCTGGCCACCGTCCGGGCGGCCGCGCCGTACTCAAAAATGAGCTCAGGCAGTCCCATAACAAAATCACTCCTTCTCGTTGATAGTCAGCCGGGCCCTCACGTCCCCGGCCGTCGGCGCAGTCGCCTGCGCCATAAATTCGGCCCGGTCGACGGCGTAGTCGAAGATCACCGTCACCGTGTCGAAGCCATAGCCCCCGCCGGTGGTCAGGCTGAGCACCTTGGGGGCCCTGGCCCGTTTCCCCGGCGTCTCCTCCACCAGGAGGTACCCGGGCAAAAACAGGGCCGCAAGCCGCATCTGCCGCCCGTGGAGGGCGTCAAAATGGCTGTGGTGGTAGGCGTCCACATCTACATAGGTGGTGATGGTGTAGGTGGGCTGGAGCCGCACCTGCTGGGGGCCCATGTTCACGTCGATCTGGCACTCGCCCTCCACCAGCAGGTTGCAGGGGCGGGTGAAGCCCTCCGGGCATAGCTCCCGGTGGCAATCCTCCTCCGGGTACAGGGCCCGGATCTGCCGCGCGATCTCGTCGGCAATCTGTGTAGGCGTCAGCATGGTTTATCCCTCCAGGTGGGCCGCCAGGGCCTCGGCCACCTGTTCCACCGCCTGCTGGGCGATGGCGTCGGCCCTGGCCTCGGCCTTGGCGTAGAATTGTTTGCCGGGCACCTTCATGGCCCCGCTCCGCATCCGGGGCCGATAGTCCCGGTTTTTGCCGGTGGGCGTGGGAAAGCGGTGCCCGCTCTCGATGGCGTTGGTCACGTAGCCCACCGCGTACCGTTTCCCGGTTCTGGTGGGGTCTGTGTAGGCCCCGGCGCGGGGCCGCACGGCGGCGTAGCCGCCTCTGGAGCCCACCTGCATGTCCTGCCAGGACTGCACCTTGCCGGCGCCGCCGATCTGCCGGCGGACTTCGCTCAGCAGTTTGGGCGCGGCGGCCTCAAAGGCCTGCCGTTTGGCGTCCTTCACCACCGCCGGGGCGCCCTCCAGCACTTCGGCGAAGCGCTCGATGTCGCCGGCCTCCAGTTTGGCCTCGATCATCAGTGCTCCACCTCCCGCCAGATGTCGTACTCGTTCTTGTGGGGATCCAGCAGATGGGCGGCCCGGATGTGCCAGGCCTTGCCGTCCACCTCCACCAGCCGGCCGGGGATCAGCTTGACGGCCTTGGGCGTCACCAGCACGTGCTCGTACTGGTTGTCGTTGTACGGGTCATCCGCCTCAAAGCGGACGTACCGCTCGGTCATTACCGCCGGGAATGCGGTGTTGGTGTACTTGTCCTCGCAGGAGGACACCTCCACCAGCGCCGCCTCCACCTGCCAGTAGGCCCGCCCCAGCGGGGCGATGGAGGTGATAAAGCAGTGCCTGCCCTGCCACAGCAGGGCGTTGTCCAGGCACAGGGGCTGGTGCCGCAGGATGAAGGTCACCCCGCTGGCCCCCACGCCGTGGTTGCTGTACACATTCTTCCGGGCGTTGGGGGTCGCCTTCGCCCACACCCACCGCTCGTCGTTCCAGAAATAACGGTTCCTGGGCTCCTGGCCCAGCGTGGCGATGACCTCGTCGTGGAGCTCCAGCACCTCCACCTTCTGGTTCAGCTCGCCGGCGGGGGTAAAGGTCTTGTCCATGGCGTCACCCCTCAGAATCCCGTCCAGCTGGTCATTTTCAGCTGGTTGATGTGCCGGCGGAACACCGGGTTATCTTCCACCGCGGACGGATCCACGGTGGCCTCCCGGTGCTCCCAGGCGTCCAGCACCAGGGCGTTGACGCACAGATCCCACTGGGCCCGGCGGGGGGTGCCCTCCTCGGGGGCGGGGCACACGCCGGTCTCCATGTAGCTCACGGCGGCGGCGTACTCGGTGGTGATGAGCTGCTGCTCATCCACGTCCAGCTCCGCCTCCGTCAGCCGGCAGTAGGCCAGCAGAGACTTCAGCCGGTCGCCGGTCAGCCCGGCGGCGGCCGCCGCCGGGGCGATCTTCGATTTTGCCATCTCAGGCCTCCGCCAGCGTGGCGCCGGAGAAGTCCAGAGTGAACAGCACCTCGTTCTCCTGCTTGACGGTCAGCTTCTTGCTGCCGTTGTAGAGCTCGTCCAGACGGATCACCCAGAAACGATCCTGGGCGGTTTTCTGGTGGGCGCCGATGACGGTGACCTTCTTGCCCTCGTACTGCTCATCCAGTTCAAAGGCGAAGTAGTGGCCCTCCTGTTCCTCGGCGTTCTCCGAGAAGCCGGTGAACTCCGTCACCTCAGGGAAATTGCCGGACACCGTTCCCTTGGTGCCCGTCCACTCAATGGCGACATCAGGCCCCATCAGATCAGAGACCTGCTTGCCGCCACCCACCCCGTACTGTGTAAGGGGCTGACCTTGGGGTGTTACTTTTACGCGGTCAGCCCCCGTCATTCCCCCGACGGGGTGATGTGGCCGTACACGAAGGCGGTGTCATCCCACTTGGTGCAGTCGTCCCGCAGGGAGCCGCGCCAGATGGTCAGATCCTGCTCGTAGGCGTTGAGCTCGCCCACCACGGCCACGTCGCTGGTCTTCAGGGTGAACGCCCGGCGATCCCAGTAGCGGACACCCTCCTTCAGGTCGCCCAGGATGAAGGGGATTTTGGTCTCCTCGCTGGGAATGGTGTCGTTGTCGAAGGTCTTCACCGGCAGCACGTGGGTACCGGCGCAGATCTGGAGGGCCTTGGGGTCGGCGGGGTTGGGGCTCAGCAGATACCGGCCGTTGGCGTCCTTCAGGGTAGACAGCCAGGCCAGGCCGTCGTCGTTGGTGATGAGGGTGCTGGTGGCGCGGAACAGGGAGCCCAGGCCGATCCAAGCCTTCAGCAGGCCGTCCAGATCCTTGAAATCGGTATCGCCCTTGGCCTTGATGACGGTGAGGATCTCGTTGTTGGCGGTGACCCGGGCCTCGTCGCCCAGCCACTCCTCCACGGTGGCGGCGATGTTCTCATCGCTGTCCTCCAGCAGCTCGTTGGTCACAGGCAGATAGCCGCCCCGCTTTTTGATGTCATAGGACACCTGCTCGAACTCGGGGGTGGCGGTGGCGCCGAACTTGGCGGCCTCGGCCACGGTGGCGAAGCCCTTGTGCTGGCCGCGCTTCTTGAAGGTGCGCTTGCCGCTCTTGGTGCGGACGGTCTCCACCGACACCAGGGACAGCAGGCTCTCCTTGCTCTCCCGGCGGGCAATGACCTTGTTGACGATGTCCTCGGGCACGGTGTACCCGCCGTCTGCGGCCACTCCCTCGCTCATGTTGGTGCCGGCCTCGGCCTTGGTGGTGGGGAAGCCGGCCCGGGCGGCCTTGGCCAGGGACTTCACGGCCTTCTGGTAGCCGTCCTCCTGGGGCTCGGCGCCGGGCTTCATGCCCTTGCCGGTCTCAGTCTCGCCCTCGCCGGAGTACTTCTCCAGGGCCTCGACCTGCTTCTCGTGGGCCTCGATGGATTCGTTGGCCTTGTCCACCTCGGCCATCTTGGCCTTCCACTCGTCCATCTTGCCGGCGTCCAGCAGCTCGCCGGCCGCCTTGACAAGATCAGCCCGCTGGTGCTTCAGCTCCAGCAGCTCCTGCTTTTTCTCGCTCAGATTCATGTCAAATTACCTCCATATCGTTTGTTTTCCAGCTCCATCCGGGCCTTTGCCCGGTCAAGCTCTTCCTGGGTGGGGCCCTCCGCCCCCATGTGCTCGGGCTCCTGGGTCTCTTTGCGCTCATAGCGCTTGATGACCCCCGCCCCCGGCTGGGCCGGCACCGCCACGAAGGACAGCTCGTAGACGTCAGCCACGCCGTCCAGCTCCACGCTGCAGGTCTTGCCGTCATAATCCTTGCCCCGGCGGTGGGCGCAGCCCACGTCGAAGTAGTCCCGGCCGCAGATGGAGCAGCGATAGACGGTCACCTGGATCCCCACGGACACCTCCCGGAGGATCCCGCCCTCGATGGCGTCGATCATCGCCTTTGTGTCCTCGGTGCGGAGCATATAGGCCCGCAGCACCAGGCGCTGCACGCCGTTTCCGGCGTCCTCCACGCTGGCGGCGTAGACTCTGGCGGTCTGCTTGCTGGCGCTCCAATGGTGATCCAGCAGGATGGGGTGGCCGGGGTACAGCTGGGCCATCTTGGCCAGGGCGGTCTCGGTGAACCGCTCGTAGTCCCGGTCGATCTGGTTGTCGCAGGCGGCCACCCGGAACACGAAGACTTCCTCCTCGGTCAGCGGCCGCAGGCTCCACTGGTTGATCAGGGCCAGCTCGCCGGCGTCCAGGGCCTGCTTGGTCACCTGTGCGCTCTTGTAAAGGGCGCCCTGGATGGGTTCATCCAATTACCTCACTCTCCTTTTTTTGGTGAAAAAATAAAAAGGGCCGCAGGTCAGGGTAAGAACGTTAATCGTTCTCACGCTGGCCCGCGGCCCTATAGGCTCTCGGCTCTGGTTTATTTGGTTTTGTGAACTGGCTCGGTCAAGGCTCTCTCAATCGGCCAGCCCCGATCAATCCGGTTATACAGGGTATGCCATTGCATACCTGTCTGCTCCGCCCATTGGGCTATAGTTTTTGTTACCCCGTTATATGAAATATTACGGTTTCTTCTGTTGTTATTTGCTTGAACTTTTCGGCTAACCCATCGACAGTTTTCAGGGCAATAATCCCCATCATTGTCTTTTCTGTCGATAGTGAGCTCTCTTGAGTATCCATTTGCAAGTGACCAAGCCTGAAAGGATGAAAAGCTTTGTTGCCATTCATTACAGACCTCGATGCCCCGACCACCATAGTTTTTAAAACTCTGCGATTTTTCATCATAGCACCGTCTTTGCATTTCCACCCAGATCCGATAAAGGGGGGACTTGGAATGGTTATCCAGAGACATTGCAGTTCTCAACTTTCTCATTGACTGCGATGCTATTTCGCGTTTTAAGCAACCACAGCTCTTAGTTGTATTTTTTCTTAGCTTGCCACTTTCAACAATTACTGTAGCGCCGCAATCGCACCGGCACAGCCAAAGAACTTGTCCCCTTCTGGTTCGGCCGGCTTCTTTGATAGCGGTCAACCGGCTAAACCTCTGCTCGCTCAGGTCGATGAACTTACCCATGTTTCCAGTCAATCCCGTGCAGGGTCCTGATCTGCTCGTCCAGCCGGTCCCGCAGGTGGACCATAGCGTCGGCCACATAGGCCCGGCTCACCTCGTCGCTGGCGTGGGCGCCCAGGCTCATCATGTGGCACAGGCTGGACAGCAGCCGAAGGTCGTTGATCACGTCGTCCACGGTCTGCATGGGGCTTTGCTTCTCAGGCTCTCCCACATAAAGGTCAACCACTACGTCATTCATAGCGCCCACCTCAGCCCTTCACCGTGTTGCTGGCGGGGTGCTCTCTGGCCAGCTTCATCAACCGCTCATCGGACATCTGGGGGATGTCAAGCACCGGCACGATGCCGAACCGCTTATCCTTGGGAAGAACGCCGATCACCTTGTAGTATTTGCCGTTGATCTCGCAGTAGGCCCCGGCGGGGCTGACGGTGACGCCGGAGATGTCCCCGGTCTTGATGTTCATGTACTTCATAAAAACCTCCTTGATTTTCACCGGAGGTCTGGCTATAATAGATTTAGCCTCACCTTCGGGTTAGGTGACTGAGCGTCCACATCTTCTTGGCGGGAGGGTGGGCGCTCTCTTTATTTGCCGAGTTCTTCGTCAATCTTTTGATTGAGCCATTCAGTCTTGCTCTGACCGTTCTCACTCAACCGTTTTTCAAAACGGCCCATTTTCTCTCGCTCCACTTCAGCAACGAAAGATTTGTATTTCGACCGTCTCTCCTTGAAGTACTCGGCCCTGCTTTCAGGGGCCAAACACCGTCACCTCCTTGTTACGAGCAACATATTACCATGTTACGCGCAACAAGTCAAGGGGTTTTATGAAATTTTTTTTAGCCGCCGCCGTTACCGCCCTCGGCCCGCTGGCGGCTCAGGGCTGCCCAGTCCTCAAGCGGCACATAGTTCAGACTGGCATACCGGGCGTCGCCGCCGGGGACGGCCGGCCGGTCATCCAGGGCCAGAATGTCGTTGACCGAGTAGGCCCCCAGCTCATGGAGCGTCCTGTACCAGTTGGCCTGGGCGGCGCTGTCGCCCTGGAGGAACACCTTCAGCTCCCGCTTGATGCGCCAGCCGTCGGCCCGCTCCGAGGGCAGGAGGAGCTTGTACCCGTCCTCCTGCTGCCATTGTGTCACGTAGCCCAGCAGGGTATATCGCACGAACTCGATGCTTTGCTGCTCGTTGCTGTTGTAGCTCATCTTGCCTGCGAACACAAGGTGCAGTGGCGTGCCAAAAAACCGGCATACATCGGCCACCCGCACCTCGTTGGACTCCACGAACTGGGCGTCCGTGTTGTTCATGGCGATGGGCGTAAATGAAAGCCCGTTATCCAGAACGGCCAACCGGAACGCATTATCCGGGCCCCGGTGGACGCGGTCCCACTCCTGCCGGATCTTGTCCTTGTAACTCGTCCGCTCCACCGTGCCGTCGGCCTTGGTCTCCTCGATGTACTTGTTGGACAGGTCGGTGGCCACGGTCAGCACTCCGGAGGGCCTGCCTCCATTGGCGTAGACGGAGGCCTCGTACTTGGCGGCCGCCTCCGCCGTCATCATGGTCTGGGCCGCCCGGGACAGCACGGAGATGCCGTTGATGCCGTCGGTGGAGTAGGCCTTGTAGTGGATGACCTCGGTCTGGTGGAGCCGATACATCTGGCCGGTGCGGGGATTGGTATAAAGGTAAAAAATGTTCCCGCTCTGATCTACGTAAACCGTCACGCAGTCCGGGGGCAGGGGCAGCAGTTCCTGTACCTCGCCGGTGGCCTGGTTTCTCCAAACATGGGCGTATGCGTTTCCCTTTAAGAGGACATTACACATCATCAGCCTGGTGTAGTCGAACAGGGTCATGTCCTCGTTGGCCCGATCCCGCAGCACCCGCAGCAGGGGGTGATCCCTGGCCCGCTCATGGGTGCCCTCGTTGGTGATGAAGATGGGCAGCACCGCCATGGAGTTGGCCAGCAGCTCCACGCACCGGGCCACGGTGGAGATCTTCATAGCACGTTCGCGGCTCATGGCCACCCGATCCAGATCCCAGCCGTCCGCGCTGTCCAGGGTGAGGATCTGATCCGCTGGCACTTTCACCCCGGCGCTCTTGCCCCGGAAGCAGGACGCCACACCCCGCTCAATCCTTGTCATGGTCGTTTTCACCTCCCCGGATCATCAGCACCCCGCCGAGGATGGCCAGCGCCCCGGCCGCGAGGAACCCGGCCGGCGGCCAGATCAGCGCCGCCCCGGCGGTGATGAGGCCGGCTCCCGCCGCCAGCAGCAGCACGGGCAGCAGGTCAAAGATTTTTTTCATGCTCAGCCTCCTGTTCGTATCCCCGCTAAAGCCCCCTTTCGCAAAAGGGGGTGGCCCGAAGGGCCGGGGGATTTTATCCGCCCTTAAAGGCCCGGTGTCCGATTCGGACACAATTCTGTGTTCCGGCTCTCCGCCGGGCGCCGGAGCGGGAAAGAAAAAAGGAAAGAACCCGCTCCGGGCCGGCATGCTGAAAAGGAGGTTTCACCATGTCGGGCGTCCCCGTCGCCCGGCGGAAAACCGGAATATTGTCTCACATACTCCACACGCCCTGCTGGATCCGATCCGCCAGGGTGGGGTTGTCCCGCCGCACCATGGCCCTGGCCAGGGCGTTCATGATGGCGGCCACCGGGTCGATGCGCTCGGCGTCGTCCTTGTGTTTTTTATTCAACTTCGATAAGGCATAGTTATTCAACACTTCATTGGCGTTGGCCAGGCACCACATGAGCAGCGGGTTTTCTTCAATGACGATTTTTCCCTGCAACAGCAGTTCCCGAAAGCCCTTCACGGCCATATTCTGCCCGGCGCAGGTCTGGGGGATTTCCACGCAGAAGTCCTCGTTGTTCCGCGCCTCGCACATCTTAATGCTGAGGTCAACGGCATTATAGCCGTCGTAGTCCACCTCCTGGACCCGCCAGCGGTGGTCCCGCTCGCCGGCGCAGATCCAGTTCTCCACGTAGGAGTTGTCGGTCACATCGCCGGGGGTGAGGGTGCAGTAGCCATCCCTGGCCCAGGCGATGTAGGGGACACGGTCGGAGTGTTCGTGCTGCTGCGCCCGATTCTCCGGCATGAACCCGTGGCCCTTCACGGCCACCCGCCCGTCCGGGAGAAGGAACACGGCCCCCACGCCGGACAGGTCGATGCGCTTGCCCAGATCGAACCCGCACCAGCACTCCAGCCCGTCGGTGAGCTGGGCGAAAGCCTCCCGGCTCACCTGGGCCTCATGAGCCAGCTTCATGCACCGCTCGTCCAGGTAGCGGTTGACGCTGCCGGTCTGCCACTGACACATCCGCCGGGTTAGGAACTGCCGGATCTTGTTGGGGTCGTTGGAGCTGTAGGCGGCGTTGTGCTCGGTCTCGATCTGCTTGCCCAGGATCTCGCTGTACTGGGTGGGGTAGCGGAGGCAGGGGTTGGCCCACAGCCACTTGGTGCGGTCGTGGGGATCCTCGCCCACCGGCAGCTCCCGGATCATCACGAAGTAGGTGTCGTCCCGCACGGCGCCGTCCAGCACCTGCTTGGCATACAGCTCCTCCCGGTAGCAGGGCTTGCTCTGGGCGTCGTCCCCGGCGGTGGTGATTACGTCCATCAGCGGCTGAAGCCGTTTACCGAAGCTATTCAGACAGATGTCGTAAATGTCGGAGACAGCGTGAGCATGATATTCATCGATTACTGCGTAAGAGGGTGCGCCGGAGTCCTTGTTCTTGGTGTCCTTGGACAGGGCCCGCATATAGCCGCCCCGGGTCCTGTGGACGATGGGGTTGGACCTGGGCACCACCAGCCGCTTGGCGATGTTGGGGGAGGCCAGGGCGATCTTCTTCGCGTCGCCAAAAACACGCATGGCCTGCCCCCGGTCCACGGCCGCGCACTCCACCTCCGGCTCCAGCTCGAACACGGTCTTGTCCGGTTCATAGGGCGGGTAGCAGGCGTCGGCGCACATATGGTACAACGCCTGTCCGGATTTTTCGGTGCTTTTGAAGTTTCCACGCGCCCGCTTGTTGTACGTCCGGTTGAACCGTCTGGCGCCGCTGTTCATTTCGACCCATCCATAAACGCAGGAAAGATCAAAGATTTGCCAGGGCTGGAGCTGGATGGGCTGGCCCTGCTCCACCCCCCGCACCTGGTGGCACTGGCCGAACCAGCGGATGATCCGGTCTGCCCTGGTGGTGTCGAAGACGTAGGGGAAGTCCTTTGTGCCCTGGCGCTTCAGGTCGTCCAGGTGCCGCTGGCAGGCCTTGATCTCGTACTCGCAGCACATGGGCCGGAGCTTGCCCTGGGTGACCTGCTTTGCGTACACGCTCACCGGGTGGTGGAGCCCGGACTGGCGGCGGGTCTTCGTCTCAGTCCCCAAAGAGATCACCCTCCGGGTCGGCCGCCTTGGCCGCCGCCTCCGCCCGTTTCTGGGCCAGCCGGACGCGGCCCGACGGGGTGAGGCCCAGCTTCTCAGCGTAGGACAGGATGTTCCGCTCCAGGGTCTGCATCTTCCCGGAGACGGCGTCCAGCTGCTCTGTGGCCTCGGCGATGGCGTCGGGATCCCCGTCTTTGATGGCCTTCAGGTTCTTGGCCGCGATGGCCAGCAGCCGGCACTGGCTCTCGTATCTGGCCATCATCACGCAGTACACGCCCAGGGCGTCGCTGTCCAAATCGTCCAGGATGGCCAGGCCCTCCATGCGTTGCAGCACGTTCTTCCAGTACCGGCCGGCCGCGGCGTTTTTGGTCATGATGGCCGGCTTCACCAGCTTAGCCTCACGTCCCCGGTCTGGCGTGACCTCGTTCTCGGCGGACTCCCGGGCCTCCCGGTCGGCCTGGCTCATGTGCTTTGACATATTCGCGCTGGACTTCACCGGTGTCGGCACCTTCCGCACCTCCCAAAAACCTGATCGGGGCGAGTTTTCTCACACTCGAGGCGGCTCGGGGTCTTGCCCTATCGTCCCCGAAATTTTCTTACCCCGGGGGGAGGGTCGCAAGGATCCCCGCGCCCCCGCGGCCCGGATGGTACCGCCGCGCCCGCCCGCGCCTCCGTGCGCCCCGAGGCGCACACGTAGCTTCCCGGCCGACGCCGCCCCGCAGATCCGAGCCGTTTTCACCGCCCGCCGATCCGCGTCTGGTCGTCGACCTCCCGCACGTTGACCACCCGCACGCCGCCCAGATCCTCCAGGCGCATGGCGATGGCCTCCTTGGCCCCCTGGCCCTCCGGGCCGTAGACCTCCACAGTCACGATAAGCACATCCTCGCCCCCTCGTAGGGGCCGGCCCATGTGCCGGCCCTGGGCAGCCACACGGGGCTGCCCCTACCGTCTCCCCTGGCGCTGCTCCAGCGCCGTCTTCCGGTCGTGGCAGCGCTTGCACAGGCTCTGGAGATTGCCCCGGTCGGTGAACTTGGCCCAGTCGCCCCGGAAGGGCTCCACGTGGTCGACCACCGCGGCCCTGGTGCGGACGCCGTTCTTGGCGCACTCCCGGCAGAAGGGCTCCGCCAGCAGTTGCCCCGGACGGAGATCCTCCGTCCACACCGGCAGGCTGTACCAGCCGTGATACTCCCCGCTGTCGCCCCGGACGTACCTGGGCTTGTGGGCCGGGCACCAGCCCTCTCTGGTCAGCGCGGCGCATCCTGGGTGCTTGCAGGGTCTCATGGGCTTTAAGGCCATCGGGCTGTCACCTCCGGGCAAAACAAAAAGGCCACGACCGTGCAGCGCGTTTGCGCCGCTCCGACCGTGGCCCTATTGGCTCTCGTCTTTGGCGATGTCAAGTTTTAGCTCTCGTTTGCAGACCCGGCAGTAGGCGGGGATGTTCCGCCCGAAGGTGTCGGGCCTGATCCGCATCAGCCGCTTGTTCCGCCGGCAGTAGGGGCAGCCGATATAGCCGTCCTCCACTGGTACCAGTCTACCACATTCCCGCACCGTTGGCAAGTGTTTTCACTCCTTTTTTATGTAAATATTCTAATTATTATTACGTGTTTCAAGAGCAAAAATTATTAAAACGGTTCGTTTTGATGTAGGGGACGGCCCATGTGCCGTCCCTGGGCCGCCACGCGGGGCGGCCCCTACCGATGCCGCCCCCTGGTGTACGACCAGGCCGGCTTTGGCTCCGACGGCCACAGCAGGTACCGGGCGCCCACGCAGGGAGCGAAGCCGTAGGGGTTGACGGCGGTAAAGGACTCGTAGTCCACCGCGCCGTCCGGCGGGGCCAGGGTGACGGAGTCGCTGGGGATCTCCACGTACTCCACCTGGTAGGGCTTCATGTTCCGGCTGGCCCGCCAGGAGCGCTCCCCCGGCTTGGCCCGTCCGAACTCCCGGGCCTCCTTGGTCATGTACTTGGCCAGCTCCCGCACGTAGTGGATATCGAAGGGCTCCGCCCGGAGGTACCCGCCGAAGGGCCAGAGGGAGCGCAGCTCCTCCATCATTCCCGGCCCGGTGCCGTTGACCACGAAGTGGATGTGGAGACGCCTGTCCTCCAGCTCCCGGTCGTCGCCCAGCACCGAGTCCGGCGCGGCGCCGTGCCAGCCCTCCACGCAGTAGATGTACCGGAGATCCTCGCCCCGCTTTTTCCGGGCGGCCCGCACCCGTCGGACGAAGGCCCCGAAGGCCCTGCCGGCGTCGGCCCGGCTGTCGGGGAGGTGGGCGTCGTCGAAGGTGGCGGTGATCACCATGTCCCCCGGCCCGAAGTTGGCGGCCAGGTTGAGTTCCAGCTCCCGCCAGGAGCACTTGTCGTTCCAGAACTGCATCGCCCGGCTGGTGGGCTCGCCCCGGCGGGTGCGCGTCCTTCCGGGCGTGCCCTCCGGGACGGAGCCCAGGATCTCATAGTGAACCAGCCCCGCGGTGATGTGCTTGATGGCCTTGGCCATACGGTGTCCCTCCTGATGATGGATTAGACCGTAGGCCTAAAGCCCTGCGTCACTAATGAGTTCGAGCATTCAGCGTCTCGAAATAGAATGTCACCTTGTGCGGTGTCGGCGTCACCAGCCCAAACCGCACGGCGTTCCGGTATGTGGTGCTGTCCCGCTCCAACACCAGTGGCATATGCTCCAGAGCGGCCCTGAATTTGTCCAGGGTCAGGGTGTCTTTGTAGTTGTTGCAGGAGCGGCAGGCCGGGAGAAGGTTGTCCATATCGTTCAGGTCTCGCCCATCGACTACTTTATACGTCTCGTAGAACTCCATCGGAATCACATGGTCGATCTGCATTTGCCGCCGCTCGATTGCCTTGCCGCAGTAGGCGCAGCGCCCGCCAGTCTTTTGATATACCGACTCCCGCTCCGCCGCTGTCCACCGCTTACGGTTCCCCATCGCCGTCCGCCTCCTGCTTCAGCCACGCCAGCCATGCGTCCCGCATGTTTTTGAGGTGCTCGTCTGGCACGGTGTAGTCAACGCCTATCTCTTTGCAAATGGCTTCAGTCGTCCTTTTTATAAGCCCCGCAGTGAAGTAGGCGAGATCTTCATCTGCCCACCGTCTAACACAATCACCGTTTGTCATGGTGTTACCTCCTTCCTGCCGCCCGCCCGGGCGGCCATTTTCTCGCGGATGTCGCAGGTCAGGCCCTCGCGCCAGCAGCCCGCGTCGTAGCTGCCGCAGTAGCTGTCCCAGGGGATAGCCAGATCGAGGGGCTTCTCTCTGGGCCAGGGCGCGATGCCCGCGTGGATCAGGGAGCACAGGATGCAGTCGCTCATCACGGCATGGACAACGTGGTCGGTGGGCGGAGTGAACTCCCCGCCCGACTCCGGGTGGCCCATGACCTCATCCGCCGGCCTGGGGTTTGACGGGTCGTCCGGCGTACTCACAGATGTCTCCAGAGACTCCAGCAGCCTGCCGTCCGGCTCCCGTTTGATCCGCTTGATGAATAGGTACTGTTTCGACCACGCGATGTTGAAAGCGGTGTCATGGCCGCACCAGACGGTGACGTCAGCGTCCATCTTCGCCGCCGGCCCCCTTCCCCGGCACCGGCGGAGCGCCTAGGCGATCCAGGGCGTGGTCGATCTTCCGCCAGACGGCCAGCGGCACGGCGATCTCGCCCAGATAGACGGAGCGCACCCAGTCGTCGGACTTGTGCAGCTCCTTGGCCAGGGGCGCCCAGCAGCCCAGGCCGCGGGCCATGCGGTACCGCGCCATCCGGCCCCAGATGGCGCCCTTGGAAACGGCGCCCCGCCCGTTGAAGTCCGGCATGTAGGCCAGATCCTCCACGCCTACCGGCTCAAAGGCTGCCAAGGCCCCCTCAGCCGGCTCCGCCGGCAACTCCCCGCAGGGGCCGGAAGGGGCGTCCGGGCGGTTCAAGACCCGCTCCAGCCGCTCCACCAGTTCGGCCAGCCGATCCAGCGCGGCCTTGGCCTCGTCGGTGATGTCGATGGTGATGTTCATGAGCCCGCCTCCACCTTCTCCCGCAGCGCCTGGTGGGCCACGGCCATGGCGGCCAGAACGTCCTCGGCGCTCACGTTGTTCAGGCAGGTGGCGCAGTCCGGGGCGCCGCACTCATCCAGCGGGATGGCCTCGCAGGCCAGCCGCTTCTCCAGCACGATCATCGCGTCTCTGTCAGTCATGGCTCCGGCACCTCCTCACAGCAGGTGGACGCCCTGCAAACCCCATCCAGGGACAACAGACATCCGCACTCATAGTTGCAAAAGCACTCATAGTTAGCGCACTCGCCCTTTTTCGTCCAGGCCCGGTTCAGCACGCAACCCTCGCAGTTATGACTGGACGGGCAGACGTCGCACGGATTTTTTCCGCTCATGGCTCGCCCTCCTCCAGCAGGTTCGGGTTATCCCAGCGGTTGCCGACTGCCCAGACGTCATAGGCGTTCAGCCAGTACAAGGGGTCGCTGCGCAGGCCGAAGGCCGCATGATTCGCCGGGGCGAAGTGGAATCCGACATAGCCCACAGGGTGGTCCGCGTTGGGGACCCCGCCGCACGGGCCAAACATCACCACGAACAGATAGGACTCCATCCCGGCCCTCTGGACGGTGACGATGTCCCCCTCGTAGATCCGGCCGCCGGCCTTGTCCGTCAGCCCGGTCCACATGCCCACGGTGTCGGGATCCACGTTGTACGTCCCGCCGGCATCCTCCGGGTCGCTGGGCGGAACCTCGATGGACCACGGCCCGCCATACCCCGGCATCTGGATTGCCGAGGGACGCTTGACCAGATACCCGTACACCCACTGGCCGTTGTCCCGGCGCTTGCCTCGGAAAAGGATCTCACGCATGACCGACCATCTCCCTCATGATTTCGGTCAGCCTGGAACGCAGGCACAATACCTGCTCCGGCGTCAGTCCCGTGTTCTCATAGTCGGCCAGTCTGCACACAGCGTCGCCAACGGTGACGCCATTCTTAAGACCAACGTCTGCCACGCCGTCTATATTGCTTTCATAGGTCAAGCGGTTCATTCTCCGCCCACCTCCTCAGTTATCCGCCCAAACGATGATGCAGGGCGTCCAGTACGGTTCATACTCGGCCAGGCGGCACTTGACCAGCTCGCCGAGGGCTTCATCTGACAGGGCCTCCGGGCTCACCGTCCGCCGCGTCATGGCCTGCACTCCTTCGGCATTACGACTACCAGCCTGGCCCGGATCTGCGTAATATCTCCCGTCCAGTCCTCCGTCTCCTGCCAGGTGATGGCACCCGCCTCCCGCAGCAGCTTCATAATTTCCCATTCCAGGTCTTTCTGAACGACCCCTCTATCCCATATGTCCGACACCACGCCCCGTCCCCGCCGGCAGTAATCGACGGCCCAAAACTCCCGGACATTCAGATATTCAGACTTTCCCGCCGGCTGAAAGCAATAGAGAGGCACCCTTGCGATCACATATCCGCCCAGCTTTCGGATGGCCCACCGGCGAGCCCGCTCCAGCTTCCTGGCCGCCCACTTCCGCAGCCGCTCCAGTTGTTTCTTCATTCCTCTGGTACCTCCTCCTTGCTGATACGCTCAAACTCGATGACCCACACCCACGGATTGGCCGCCCAGCCGTACAGGTCACGGTCGGCTGGCTTGATGGTGCTGTCCCAAAGATCAGAAAAATCTCCGCGAATGTCATCCAGCAGTCCGCACTCTCCGCCGTACATATCGGAGCCATCTTCGTCAACCGTATCAACGCAGCACGGATTCCCGTAGGCTTCGATGCACTCCCGGCAATCGTCGCCTATATCCACACCCTCTGCCAGCAGCTCAAAAATCGGGCTTATGGGTTCTGAAAAACTGTCCTGCAGCCGCTCCACCCGCACGTCTTTGACCCGGAGAAAGATCCGGGCAGCCTCCCGGGGCATGTGGATGGAGGGGCGCCAGGGCATGTGGTCTTTATATTCCCCATCAGGCGTTACCCAGAGAGTAAAAGGGCCTAGGCCATCGGCGGCATAGTAGAATCTGCCCGTCTCCTCGATTGGCCGCTCGTTGCCGTCAAGCTGATATGCGAAGTTCCACGTCTCCCGCACATACAGCACATCGCCGGGCCGATAAGGAGGGATTGCCGTAGCATATGGATTTCCGCATTTATCAAGCCAGATTTGCCACATTCCAGGCTGAACTTCGTCAATAATAAATCTGCTGTGAAGCGGCTCCCAAAATCTTTTCTGCTGTCCGACAGGCTTTACCACCCTCCGCGTCACCGTCTTGCGGCCCTCCAGGATGGCCCGTACCATTTCGGTGTTGAACAGGATGGGTTTAGCCGTCATCGCCCGCCACCTCCGCTTCAATGCAGTCGCCGGGATTGACGCTGGGGAACAGACTTTTGTAAACAGCCGCCCATGCGTGGTCTCCAACCGACGGCTCAAACTCATAGCCGACCACTTTTTCTGACTTCTTCGGCTTTACGTCCCAAAGCCTTACGACATTGCAGTTTTGGTAGCTATCCCGGCTCACCCACCGGGCCCCGGTGGCCCGCATGATTGCCCGCTCCGCCTCGGTCAGGCGTGGGGATCGGATGATGCTCTCCGGGTGGTTGATGGCGTATATCAGGTGTGCCATGCAAATGGAGCTTTCGGTCGGAACATGGAAAACATCATTTCCTTGCTCGTTTAGCTTATATGGCCCATATGACATTCCGTCAATTTTTATATAAAATGCCACGCCAGTTGCTACTCCCAGCACCTCGGTCAGACGGGGCTCAATCTTATCGCCGCCCTGGTTGTAGTGTGCCGGCCGGCTCACCGGGTCGAAGTGCTTCGGCAGCGGCGGCCGGATCGTGTTCTCAGGTCTCATGACTGGCCCTCCTTTCTGATTTTTCCCACATCCACCACGATACTGTTGCTGTTTATGGGCCCCGCCGCGGCCATTGCCAGCAGCAAGACGCGGTAGTCCTCCCCGAGGCGCTGGGCGACCTGACTTGCCAAAAGAGCCAGCATGGTGATCATTTGGGTCTGGTTCCGCGGATCAGCGCCACGGCAGCACACAGGCCAGAGGTCAGATCCTCCGGCAGCGGCGCGGCCAAATCTATGTGCAGACAGGGATTCTCTTTTTTTACTCATCGCCCTGCACCTCCTCACGCAGCAGCGGCCACCGTTTTGGCGGCCTTTTTCTTGCCCGGCTTCGGCAGGTTGGCCGGGTCGTTCGTTTTTGTGCGCCTGGCCCCGGCGCGGGCCCAGCGGAGCCACTTTTTCTCAAATTCCTTGATCTCCTCAGTGCGGGCGCAGTTATTCTTGCCCCGGTTCTGGCGCACGGTGAGCGTTGCCTCGTCCAGTTCCAGAGTAAACCAGGGCACGTCCGGCGCCGACACCCGGCGAATGAAGAAGATAGCGGACTTGCCGATGGCGTGATCCTCGCCGTAGGTCTTCACACAGTGGTTGAGCCCGGCGCTCTCCTTGTTCAGATCGGCTTGGTCGGCGGCGGGACGGATCAGGATGGCCCCGTCAGTCCAGGCGTACCGCCACAGGAGCTTCTTCCTTGCGGCGAACTGCTTTTTCATGCCCCCGGCCCTGGCCGCCTTCCATGCCTCCATAGCCTTCTCGTGGGCGGTGATGAGGGTGGCGGGCCACCGGGTGCCCGGATCGGACATATCCCATCCGGCCACCTCTGCCATCCGCCAGTAGTCCCCCAGGGTGGAGGCGCTGATGACGTCTTCGTCCGGCTGGTAGTCCGCGCATTCGTTGTACGGGTCGTTTTCGGCACCCCACTCCATGCACTGGCGGAGTAGATACCGGCAGATCTTCCCCACCGGGGCCTTGCCCACCAGGGGCAGGATATCCTCGCCCCCGTAGCGGTGCAGATCCTCAATGTCCCGGTCGGTCATGCGGTCGCCCACCATTTTGGCGGCGGTGTAGACTTTCCAGTGATACAGCCCCCAGCACTGGGCCTTGGCGCGGGCGAACTCGTCCCGATCCATCCGGAGGATCTGGGAGGGCCGCCGGGCCTGGAGATCCAGCTCGCACAGGCCGGGCATGCCCCGCGTGTTGTGCTCCCATGTATAGCGGTTGATCTTCTCATCCATCAGCTCGTGGAGGATGGGCCCGGCCCCCTGGGTCACCAGGTTCTCCACGGCGGGATGCTCCTGGCACAGTCGGAGCCAGCTCACCGGATATCGCTCATCCGGGCCGAATGGCAGAGGATCCATGTACCGATCCAGTTTGCAGTTGGGTAAGTCGCTCCGCTCTACCAGCTCCGGCGTCAGGCCCAGGATCCGCCCGGTGGGGACGGAGCCCCAGTCCTCGCTCCAGCGCTTTTCCTCCCTCCACTCGTCCCGGTACTTCAAATTCCCGGAGAAGGCCACTTTATACCAGGCTTTCAGCTTGCGGGCTTCCCGGGCCCCGAAGACGTATGCCTCGGAGGGCAGCGCCCGGAACTGTTCACATCCCCGTCGGTTGACGAACTTCTTGACCATCCAGCACAGGAGGGCCAGAGGCCGCTCCCCGGATGGATCCTCCAGCACGGCGGCGGACATGCACCCGCCCTTGTCGATCTCCATCCAGCCGGAGCCCACGGTGGAAGCCCGGAGCATCAAGGTCTTCCCGCCGCAGAACGGGCAGTCCAGCTGGTCGTACTCGGTGACGGTGGCCACTCCGCCGGGGAGCTCCATCACGGCCCCGTAGGCTCTGTGAAAGCCTCCATTCAAATATGCCGGCGATGGCGGGGCATAGTTCGCCAGGAAGGAAGCATTGCACAGGGAGCAGGTGCAGCGCACGGCCCGGGTTTTGCGGGGCCGGTCGGTCAGCATGGCGTCCCAGGAGGTGTCGGTGACCCACTCGCACTCGTAGATCATGGCGCCCAGGTCGCAGGCTCCCGGCATACTCAACGCGTAGGCCACGATGCCCACCGGCGGCGTCATGGGTACCAGGGCGGTCAGATTCTCTGTCATCGTCCCCGCCCCCTCAGAAAAAGTCCGCCAGGTCGATGATCTTCCCGGCTCCGATTGAAGCCTTCCCCTCTGGGGAAGGTGTCAGCCCGTCAGGGCTGACGGATGAGGCCGGCAGCCCGTAGAACTTCCGGAGGATGCGATCCGACTCCGCCGGCGTAACACAGGAGCAGTTGCCGGTCTTGTGGCCGTCGGCGAAGGCCTTGATCTTTTTCTCCGCCTCGGTGATGCTCATGGCCTCCTTTTCCAGATCCTGAAGGATCAGCTCCGCGCTGGCCGGCTCGGCCCGGCAGATGTCCTTGAGCTGCTCGCCCACCATCCACTGGGGGCTCCGGTCTTTCACCTTGGCCTGCTGGGCGGTGATGGCGGCGATGGCCGCGTCAACCATGCTCATGCCTTCGCCCCCTCTCTGATCTTATCCGCCAGGGCGTTGAGGGCGGCCTCCAGCTTTTTGGCGGCCTCGGCGTCCCGGAGCCGGACTTTCATCAGCAGCCCGGTCAGCTTGTTGATGTCGGACTGGATGCTGTCGAACAGCAGCTTGAACTGGGCCAGCTCCGCGTCGGCGGAGAGGACGGCGCGGCCGGCGGTGGTCTTCGCCTGCTCCCGGGCGGCGTCCAGCTGGGCCCGGAGGGAATCCCGCTCCGCCTCGGCGGCGGTTTGGGCGGCCTTGGCCTTGTCCAGCTTGTCCTCCAGGGCCTTGCGCTTGCCCTCGGCCTCGTCTTTGGCCTTTTTCACGGCGGCGTCGATGGCCGCCTGATCGGGCACCGTCTTCTCTTGGACGGCCACCTCCACCGGCTTCTCACGGAGGGCCTTCAACTCGGCGGCCAGGCGCTCGGTCTCAGACCGTGCCTTCTCGGCCTCAGCGGCCTTGGACTCCAGGTCTGCATTCAGCCCCTCGATGCGCTCGTTGGCAAACTTCATATCGGCGGCCATCTTCTCCTGGGCGGCCACGGCCTCGTCCCGCTCCTTGATGGCCTGCTGGAGCTCCCGGGCGGACATCTCGTCCACCGTCTTCTCCTGGCCGTCCACCACGTGGGCTTCGGCGATGAACCCGTCCCGCTCACCGGCGGGGAGGGCCAGCAGCGCCAGGGCCTTGGAGGCCCCCAAATCCGACAACGTTGTCGGATTTGTCCACTCCCGGGCCAGCCGCATAAACCGGTTGGCGGTGCGTTCGGAAAATTCCACCCGCTCCTCCAGCCAGGGCAGCCACTCCCCGTGATCCAGCACGGCCTTGGCCTCGATAAGCCGCCGGCCGATGTCCAGGATGGCGTTTCCGGCGGTGTGTTTCAGCTCCAGCACCTCGGCGGTGATGGTCTCGATGTCCCGGGGCGCGGCGGGCGCGGCTGCGGCGATCTGCTCCGCCAGGCTGAACCCCTCACTCATCGTCCGCACCTCCCTCCGCATTGATGGGCAGCAGCCCCTCCGTCTCCACGAACTCCCGCACCCAGGCCCGGTAGTCCACGGCGGCGGCGGAGCGGGGCGCCCAGATGAGCACCGGCTCCTTGGCCCAGGTGGATTCCAGCACCTTCACGGTGCGGCGGATGGTGTGCTCATACACGGGACAGGGGGCGTTCTCCCGGATGTAGCCCTCGGCGTCCTCCACCACGTTGGCCCGCTGCGCCTGGTTGATGAGGATCCCGCACACCCGCACCTCCGGCTTGATGGACTTCACGCCCTCGATCTGCCGGGTGAGGTCTGCCATGCCCTCGGCGGAGTAGGCGTCGGGCAGCATGGGGATGACGATGCCGTCGGCGGCCATGATGGCGGCGGCGGTGGCGCATCCGAAGTTGGGCGGGCAGTCGATGACGGCCACGTCGTAGGTCTCGTCCTCCCCGGCGGCGTCCAGGAAGTCCCGCAGCCGGTGGACGACGTTGAACTTGCCCACGGGGTCGGCGTCCAGCCCCCACAGGAGGTCGGAGGCGGGCACCATGTCCAGCCGCTCCAGGTCGGTGGGCTGGGTGGCGTCCATCCAGTACTGGATCAGCTCGGAGCCGGTGAGCACGTCCCACAGGGTGGGGTAGTCCCCGGCCTCGACAAGGGCCCGGGTGGCGTTGCGCTGGGCGTCGGCGTCGATGAGCAGGACGTTGAGGCCGTGCTCGGCGGCCAGCAGACAGCTGAGGTTGATGGCGGTGGTGGTCTTCCCCACCCCGCCCTTCATGTTGAGGATGGCATAGGTTTTCATGGTGAATTCTCCTTTTCTTGTGTGTAGGGGCCGCCCCGTGTGGCGGCCCGGGCCGGCACATGGGCCGGCCCCTACGGTCAAAACGGCATGTCTTTGTCGGGGATGTTGACTTCGGTGAATTGTTCCTGGCCCTTGAGGGCCTCCCGGGCCTTGCGGCGGTTCTCAGACTTGACGTGCCGGCCCTTCTCGATGAGATCCCGCTGCACGTCGTTGCCCTCCTCCCGCACCAGCTCCGTCATGGTCTGGATACCCGGCTGGAACCGCAGGTCGACGGTAGCCCGGCCGCCCTCCTTGTTCTTGCCGATTTTCAAGCGGCGGTCGGAGGTGTTGTCATTGTTGTCCGACGGCCACAGCAGCAGGGCGATGTCGGCGTCCTGCTCCAGCTGGCCGGACTCTTTGAACGAGTGCATATTGGGCGGGACGGGGTTCTTGCCCTTGTCGGTGTCTGGGCGTTTGAGCTGGGCCAGCTCCACGATGGCGATGGCCTGGGACTGGGCGAACCGCTTGAGGGTCTGGCTGTTCCGGGTGACCTTTTCGTACTCGCTGGTGTTGCGGTCGTTGGGCGACGACAGCAGCTGCACATAGTCCAGATAGATCACCTGATACCCGTGGCCGATGGCGTCGTCGGCGATGTCCTCGGCGGAGGATCCGGAGGCCCTCACGAACTCGATGGGGCACTCGGAGGTAAACCGGCTGGCGGCCTCGGCGAACCTGCCCCACACGTCGTCGGCGAAGTTGCGGGTCTTGATGTCGCTGAGACTCACCCGGGCCAGATGGGCGAACATGCGGTCGGCCATCTTCTCGGGCTTGGTCTCCAGGGTGTAGTAGCCCACCTTGTAGCGTTTGGCCTGGGCCAGGGCGGTCTGGATGGACAGCAGCGTCTTCCCGGCGGATGCGTACCCGCCCAGCAGGATCACGTCTCCCAGCTCGGCGTAGCACCGCCTGTCCAGGGTGGGGATGCCCCAGGGCAGGTACTCCGGCTTCTTCTCCGCCTTCATCCGTTCCAGAAAGTCGGTGGCAAGCTCCACGGCGGTCATGCGGGGCATCCGCTCCGTGGCGGAGAGCATGGCGGTCATCTGCCGCACCAGCGTCTCGGCGCCGTCCAGATCCCGGCTCTCCATCACCTGTCCGGCCAGATCCTTGATGCGCAGCAGGGCGGCGCTCCGGCGGACGATGGGCACGTAGGCCATCACGTTGGCGGCGGTGGGGGTCAGCTCCATGCACTGGCGCAGGTACTGGATCGTCCCCTCGTCGGCGTGGAGGGCGTCGCAGATGGTGACGATGTCGGGGGGCTTCCCCTGGTGGATCAGCCCGCGGATGGCGCTGAAGGCCAGCCGGGAGGGGCCGTGGGTGAAGTCCTCGGGCCGGAGGGCGCTGAGCACCTGGGGGATGCACCGGGGCTCCAGCAGCATGGAGCCGATGACGGCCACCTGGGCCTCGTAGCCGGCGTCGACGGCGTTTTCCGTGGCGGTCATGACGTCACCTCGGGATCAGGGGCCCAGCCGCCGGCGTCGGGGGGCGGGCCGGTGGGGACGACGATCTCGTCCTTCCACCGCCCGTTCCGCAGCCAGGTGGACGCCCGGGGGATAAACCGCCCGTTTTCCCGCCTCCACTGAGGGGAGAGCTTCTGCCGCTCCAGGGCGGCGGCCATGGTGCGGGCGGTGTCGAAGTCGGGCTTCACCTTGTCCCAGGCCCGGGCGGCCTCCTGCCGGCCCTTCCTCTGGCCCTCGATCAGGGGGTAGATGTGCCAGAACCGCTCGAACCAGTCCGGGCGGTACTTCGGGGCGGACTTGTCCGGCTTGGCCTGCCCGCCGTCCCCCGCCGGGGGGACTATAGGGGAGAAGATGTCAGTATTATCATGAGTATTACATGGTAATGCTTTGCTGGTTTCCGCACCTGCGTGTGCTGAATCCGTCATTTGCATTTGCTGATTTTCGCAAATGCTATCACTGAGGGGCGGTTCGCCGTAGAGGGCCAGCAGCTCGTCGCTGGGCGAATACCAGCTAGTGCGATCCCGCCGATCCGGGTTGAAGTCCCCCACCAGGAGGGCGCCCTTGGCCTTACACCTGTCGATGATCCGCCTGATCTGGGCCATAGACCACCAGGGGTACAGCTCGGTGTAGGTCTTCATGGCGTTGTATGTCCACCAGCGGCCTTCGTGAAAATTGATGTTCTCGCTCCGGTTGGTGCGGTACCAGAACATGATGGAATCCAGGAAGATGGCCTCCTCGGTGCCGTACTTGACGGCGACGCAGCCCTCCCCGTGGAGGTGCATGAGCGGACTATGAGCCATCGTTATCCCCTCCCGGCGGATAGATTACGGCGTACCACTGTTTGGCCGGGCTGTCCGGCGGCGCGTCGTAGTAGGCCATTCTCAGCAGGCCCTTCTGGACACACCGGGCCTCGATCTGTCTGATCTGGGCCTCGTCCCACCAGGGCAGTTCCCGGCACAACTCGTCATAAGACCATGCGCCGAAAACATACTCGGGAGCAACCGCCATCTCCCGGCCCTTCTCCATGCCGGCGTTGTGCAGCTGCACCGCCTTGCCGATCTCCTGGTCAAGGTGCATCATAAAAACCGCCTCGGCCAGTCCATGATCCACGGCACACTGCGCGTCGAACATACGGACGTCATTTTTGCGGATGATCATGTGCGTGTCTCCTTTCTTCGTACTGCTGCAAGATCGCAGCGTTCAGGTCGTCGCATAGGTGATCCATCGACCAGACGATGGCGTGAAGGCCCGTGACGCGATTCAGGGCCCACTCCACGCCTGGCTCCGGCCGGTCAGTTTTCCACCCGTGCAGGCCCGTGGACAGGTCTTCTAACAGGGTTCGCAGCGCGGTGGTGATGGCCTCCAGCTGGCAGGCGTGGCTCTCCATGTCGCACACGAAATCAAATGGATCGTGCATTTTTACCCCTCCTTTGATAGCACTATGTTAGCACCTTGTTAGTAGATTGTCAACAAGAAATTTGCTAACATAGTGCTAAAGGAGTGGTAACGCTATGGCAACGAACAAAATACAGACAGGGCTCCGGCTGGACGAGGTCACCTATGATAAGGCGCTGGCCTTGGCAAAGAGCGAGCGCCGCTCGCTGAACAACCTGGTGGAGTACGCCCTGCAAAAGTACATCGGGGAGTATGAGGCCCAGCACGGGCCGATCACTCTCCCGGATGAATAATGTGCGTCTTCTCCCGGACGGCCAGGCCCAGGTCGATCAGCGTGAGGATCAGCGAGTTCACCGACACGCCGATGGTGGCGGCCAGGTCGGACAGTTCCTCATAGCGGCCGGCGGGGACGCGTAGGCCGGTCTGGATTTTATCGTCTTTCATGGGCTCACCCCCTTGCAAAGTGTCTCAAGCTGTGATATACTGATAAAGTGATCGGTGGTCTTACGACTGCCCGGCCTCTGCTGGATGTTGGCGCGTCCTGCAGGGGCCTTTTTTTGTGCTCCGGAGATCATGGCGGCGCCTCCTAATGGATCTTGTAGATCACGTTGCGGCGGCCATAGGTCTGCCGGCGGTATTCCTCGGCGGTGTTCTCGGCCTCGTACTTCTGGACGGCATCGGCGGGGATACGCCACAGGGCGCCCACCTTCACCCCCAGCAGCTTGCCGGTGCGGAGCAGCCGGCGGACGGTGTCGGTGCTGCACTGCCAGCGCCGGGCCACGTCCTCGATGAGCAGCAGCTTGTCGGTTCCCATGGATCAATCCTCCTTTTTGCGTTTGGCGGCGAAGCCCAGGGCCATGGCGGCGGTGATGATGTCCTGGAGCTTGCCCATGATGTGGTCGTACCGGGGGCGCTCGTCGTCGTCGATGACGCCGTCCCGCGCGATCTCGATGAGGGCCCGGTCGGCCTTGTTGTCCGCGAAGTCGTACACCGCGTTGATGAGCTCCAGCACGGCCTCGGGCAGGGCGATCTCCCGCACCTCGGGCAGGAGCCGCCGGGCGGAGTCGCTGGAGTTCCGCAGGTGCTGCACGGCCAGGGCCTGGGAGTTGTAGTGCATCACCATCTGGTCCACCACGTCGTTGGGCGGTACCCGCTGGCCGGTCTCGTAGTCCGCCAGCGACCGCACCGACACGTTCAGCAGCTCCGCGGCCCGCTCCTGGGTCAGACCCGCAAGCCTCCGGGCGTTTTGATAGATATTTCCGCCATTGTTCTGCATGGCTTTGCCTCCGAAAAATTGATATCATGATATCGTGGGACGGTGGGTCAGCTGGCCTCCAGCCGGTCGGGCGGGTCGCCGTCGTCCTCGGCGTAGAGGTCGTCGATGGAGCAGCCCAGCACCCTGGCCAGCAGGGGGAGATCACGGGCCTTGGGAAGGTAGACCTCCTTCTCCCACTCAGACACGGTGCCCTGGGACACGCCCATGGCCACGCCCAGGGCCTGCTGGTTCATGCCCGCGGCCTCCCGGCGGGTCCTGATTGTCATGATCATATCGGGTTCACCTCCTTCTTGCCCCTCCCGGCCCGCCGTGGTATGATGGCGGCGGAAGGGGGTGATGTTATGTCAGATCTACGCTATGAATCGCCCGGTCAAAGGCAGGCCCGCCGGCAGGAAGCCGAGGCCGCCAACGTGGAGACGGCCCGTCTGCTGGCTGAGATGCGGGAAGAACAGCAGAAGCGGACTGAGGCCGCCAAGCGGGACAGTCGGCGGAACTACATCGTTGCGATTGCCACGCTGGTGATCTCGGCGCTGGGCCTCATAGCCTCGACAAAAGACCTATGGTTACCACTACTGCGGTCGCTATTAACAGGATCGTAGCCCAGCGCAAAATCTTGATGCTCTCCCTTTTCTGCCGCCCGGCTTCCGTATCCGGACTTGGTGGCGGGTCGCGGAGGTCGGTCATCCAGCCGATGCAGACGCCGGCAAATATGCCTATACCGACAAAAAAGGCTATCAACAGAAGACCACCGAAGACCTGCACTTCCTTCACCTCCCTCCGATATCGGAAAATCCGCTTTTACGCGCTGTCCTGCAACTGCTCGGGCTCCGGCACGGCCAGAGCCGCGAAGCCGCGCTCCAGGAGCTGGCGGACGATCTCCGAGTAGGAGCTGCGGACGAACTGGTCTGTGCGCCGCAGGTCCAAAATGCGCCGGTCAAGGTCGTCCGGCAAGGAGATCGACACCCGTTTCATCGTTGTCATAAAAGTTCACCACCTCATAATTTCCTCTTGCCCCCTCCGCTGGGCTGTGGTATGATTTAGCAGAGGGAGAGGGTGATTTTGTGGGTTTGAAATTTACGCTCACTTGCCGGCGCTGTCAGTGCGCCATGGACTTCGATACTGGTCATTGTGTGATGCCGGACCGCATCATCTGTCAGAACTGTGGTCAGGAGCTATCGGACGGCAAAAGAGGCGAACTGCTCGCAGCCATCTCAGCGATAAACACCCTGCTGTTTGAGCCGGTTATTGTAGAACGCGAGGGTTTTAGAGTTTCTGCTGAGATTATTCCGTCTCCATACGCTGACGATCCTGAAATGGGCTGAGATACCCCTGCTTTTGAACGCGCATCCATGCCCTTACAAGCAGTGCCTGTGCTTGTAAGGGCGTCGGATGTACGCTCAGCAGACACTCAGCGATTTGTTCCACCGCGCTGTTGAATTCCGCGCCGGTGCCGGAATGACGCGGTGCCGACATGTCCAGTTCAACAAGCGCGGATTCAGGCGTCAGCGTAATCGGCATATACTGCCGGTGTTGCTTTCCCTGTTCAGCCAACCTGTTCACCCCCTTCCTTCTGCGCCAGCGTATGAAGTGATGAACTACACACGCCTTATTTTTAGTTTAGTTCACCGCTATTTGGCTTAGAATGTACAGTGGTTACTTGTCGAGTGTCTGCTCATGGCAGAGGATTTGCGGCCCCAGCACGGCGACCAGTTTTTGAGCTGTTGTTTCAGAACAGTTCTTTCCGGTCCTTACTGCGGTCACGGTTATGCGAGATAATCCGGCCCGTTCCGCCAGTCGGTTTACATTAAGGTCTTTCCGGATCATCGCAACAGCTAATGCCTCACGGTTAATACGCATTTTTCTCACCTCACACAATCTTTTGTATGTATAAAATAGCACACTCATTTGAGTGTGTCAATACGAAATAAAAATCTTTTGCTTGACAAATGCAAAAACAATAGTATGATATAAGCGAGGTAAGCATTATGACCACTGGACAGCGCATAAGAGACGCCAGGAAAAAAGCTGGTATGACGCAGGCAGAGTTGGCGGAAAAACTTGGTGTTCCATATCAAAGCGTTAGTCAATGGGAACGTGGTTTGCGAAAGCCGAAGATTGAAACACTGAAAAAATTTGCTGTGCTATTGGGTGTCGATATTGCTTATTTTATGGACTTGAGCGATATTAGCCCTTCTTTAGATTCGGCCGTTCCGCTGATTGAGGAATTTAGGAGCATTCTAAAGGAAACTAACGCAAAGGGGTCAATTAAGCTTTCGGACAAAGAAAAGCAGGACATATTAGAACTGGCTTCACTAACAGGTAATATTCCTGAAGAAATATCAAACAGTAGTTTTCTTGAAAATATACTCAGGGAAAACTATATTGCTCTGTTTGATAAGCTGAATATGCGAGGCAAAGCTACGGCTGTGGAAATGATTTCAAATTTAGCGGCCAATCCAGAGTATTGTTTCAAAGACGGATCATCAACTTCCTCAAAGCAAAACGCCGGTTGAGGCCGAAAAAATAATGTGTCCAAATCGGACACAGGGGGTTGTGCATATGGGCTTTTTTGATTTTCTAAAGAAAAAAGCATCGCCCAGCGTTACTTTTTCTTGTGACTTCATTACCGGCTGGTGTGGTCATAAAGATTATAAATCTGCGCTTGTATCCTTCGACCCTGCAAATCCAGGGCAAATCAAAATTAACGATGATATATATCCGGCAGATTTCCCTTATGTTCAAGACATCGGACGTTCCAGTGACAATAAGTATGACCGTATTTCCACCGTGGATTGGCTTTTCTATGTGGCTCCAGGGCAAGGCGATCTACTTATGAAGCAGTTGAATATTTGCAGACGGACCAGGCTGGAGCACTCGCTTGCTACCCACCCGGTGATTGACTTTGCCCGCGACTACTTGAAGCCCGGTGATGCAGTTCTTGAAGTTTCAATTACGTGCAATGTGGGCGGCGTCTCATATGACTACGGGTCGGACACGCGAAGCGTCATCAAAAACTTGCCTGTTGGGAGCACCTTGAATTTGCGTTACTGGCCTACCTCGCCCAGCAGAGATAAACAAATTTGTGTATTTACAAAAGCAGGGGAACAGATCGGCTATATTGGCTTTGACGGTGAACCGACAGACCCTTTCGCAATAGAGTTCCAGCGTCAGATCATTGCCGGGGTCCCGTTCACTGCTTCGGTAGAGGAGAAGGGAATTGTGACCGACACAGATATCTGGTGGTGTCGCATTAGCATCCCTCTTAAGGTGCCATATCCCGCAGACAGCCCAACGGTGTATATTACCCACTTCGGGGGCTCATACCACTGCAAAAAAGGATGCTGCCGGGCAGATGTTGAGGCTCCAACGTACCTTACAGAGCAGTTCGGTATGAAGCCTTGCAAACGGTGTTATAAGAGCACATAGAAAGGAGCAGTTACCATGCTGGAAAAAGAAGATTTGCAAGCCCTGCGCGCCATCATGAGAGAAGAAATCGACGCAAAGCTTTCCCCCATCCAAACCCAACTGGATCGGGTGGAGGACCGCCTCGGCCGGGTAGAGGATCTGTCCACCCGCACCGCCCTGACCATCGAGAACGAGATCCGCCCCGCCATCGGCAAACTGGCGGACGGGCATGAGCTGCTCCTCCAGAAGATCGACGATTTGGCCCGAAAGGACGAGGTGGAGGACGAGATGACGCTGTTTCGCACCGTACTGGCCGCCCACAGTCGAGACATCGCCCAGCTGAAAAAGGCCCAGTGACCAAATCCGCCAACGTTGTCGGATTTGAGCAAAAAAAATACCTCCCCCGTCCGGGGGAGGTATAAAAAGTCGGTTCGATAGAACATTTGTCGGAGGTGGGGCCCGTGGCAAAACGCAAAAAGCTGGTGTCCCGGTCTCTCACCCTGCCGGACGGCACGGTCAAGACCTTCCGGGGCCTCACCGCCCAGATCGCCGAGGCGAAGCTCAACGCCGCCCGGGTCAAGCTGGGCCTGGGGCTGAAGCTCAACGATCTGACCACCGTGGGGGAGCTGGCCCAGACCTGGTACACCGTCTACAAAAAGCCCATGCTGGCCAGCCCGAACAGCCAGGCGGCGGTGCTCAACGTGGTGAACAATCATATTCTCCCCCAGCTGGCGCCCATGCTGGTGCGGGATGTGACCACCACCGACATCCAGCGGGTGCTCTCCGCCATGGGGGACAAGAGCGCCAGCCTCACCAGCAAGGCCCGCACGGCCATGCGCGGGATGTTCGAGGTGGCCGTGGCGGAGCACCTGATCCTGTCCAATCCGGTGGTGTCCATCGTCAAGGCCGGCGGCGTCCCCACCGATGAGCGGGATCCCCTCACCAAGGAGCAGACGGCCATGCTGCTGGCCGCCCTCCCGGACGCGGGCCCGCTGCGGCTGTTTGTTTATATCGGGCTGTACTCCGGCCTACGGAGGGGTGAGATCTGCGGGCTGACCTGGGACAACGTGGATTTGTCCGGCCGGAGAATCTACGTCCGCAAGAACGCCAGGCTGCGGGCCAACGCCCCCACCGAGGTCTCGGAGATCCTGAAGACACCCAGCGCCCGGCGCACCGTGCCCATCCCCAAGGTGCTGGCCAGAGAGCTCCAGGCAGCACGGAAGACCAGCAAGAGCGACTACGTGGTGGCCATGGAGGACGGCCGACCCATGAGCTACAGCGCATATCGGGCCATGTGGCTGTATCTGAAGCGGCGGACGGCGCCCTCCTCTGCCCTGCTGGGGACGCCCACGTCCCCGGACTCAAAGACCAATCACGGCGTCAATTACGCCATCGACTTCCCGGTGACTGCCCACATTCTCCGGCACACCTATATCACCTCTCTGTTCGACGCGAAAAAACTGGATCTGAAACAGATCCAGTACGTGGCAGGGCACAAGGATGCGGCGGTGACCATGCGAATCTACGTCCACTATATGCAAAGCCGCCAGCACGACACGGCGGCAGCCATCGACGACGCTTTTGCAGATTGACACCAATTTGATACCATGAGCCCCGGAGGCCTTGAAAACAGGGCGTTTGTAGCCTCTGCGTTACACTTCACACGCAAGAGGTCACAGATTCGAGTTCTGTAGTCTCCACCAAATTCGGCTTGAAACCGCAAGTTTCGGGCCGAATTTTTCGTTTTTCGGAACTTTTTTCGCGGAATCGTTTTGGGCGGCTTGGTGCCTTTTCAGCTTGACCACATAAATGACCACAGTCAGAAAAATTTGCCCCTTCGGGACGAGGTCCCGAAGGGGCGTAAAGCGGGATGTTATAGGGTGGGGCGCTGGGTGCGTATTCTTTGATTCAGCAACTCATTTTTTGAGTTGTTTTCGGATTGCATAAATGAATGATAACGTTCTTTTCGGGTAGGCGTTTTGTTTTCGGTAAAATAGAAGCCGAGCAAAGGAGCTCCAAAAAGTGAGCACCCGGGCGGCAAAAAAGTGAGCCATTGC
>CANQZJ010000001.1 GCA_947628315.1 uncultured Oscillospiraceae bacterium | reverse complement strand
ACCTCCGACGGGCTGGAACAGCTCATCATCCTGGGCCACGGGGCGGTGCGGGTGCCCGCCGCCGAGCTGGAGTTCGAACTGAGGCAGACGGAGGAGGAGATCAGGCGCACCATCCGGGAGACGCAGACGTGAGAAAGGCCGCCCACTGGGCGGCCTTTCCTATTCGCGCCGGAGCGCCAGAGAGCTTTTGACGATCATATACACCGAGACGCCCGCGATGACCAGGAACGCCCCGCCGCCGACCCATTTTCCCATGGCGGCCCGGAACGCCTCGTCGTCGCCAAAGGCAGAGATCAGGGCGGACTGCAGGGAGTAGACGGAGATGACCGCCGCCGCCAGCTTGAGGGCCTTGCTGGCAGAGAGGACGGGATCGTCGTATCTGCGGCAGACGATGACGTTCCGTACGGCGCTGATGACTGCGTAGAAGGTGTAGGCGGCCACCCCGTAGATCAGGTAGCCGGGATAGGCGATGATATGGCCGGAGTAGATGGTCATGCAGAAAATGCCGAACAGGGCGACGGTCAGAAGCAGCATCAGGACGGCGGTGAGCCGATACCGTTTCCATTTGTCCGCACGGCTGTCCTGCTTATAGCCCCGGGTCAGGTTGAACCGGAGCAGGCTCAGCATGATGTAGTAGAAGGCCAGCGTCCCCAGCCAGGGGGAGCGGAGCATCACGCCGCCCACCGCGTTGAGGCAGGCGTAGCCGCAGCCGACCGCGAGACTGACGTACAGGGTAGCCCTGTCCCGGGCGCGGGCGTCCTTCCGGAGTGCGGCGGCGGCCTCTTTCAGCCCCTCGCCCATCATGTGGGCTGTTCCTCCGTTTGCGCGGCAAAACGGGACAGCTGGGTCTCCGCCCCGTCGGGCAGGATGCACTGCATACAGAGCCCGATGATCCGCTCCACGGGCATGCGGCAGTCGTCCTTGATCCACTCCGCGACGACGGCCATAAAGCCCGAGAGATAAAAGCGGATGATATAGGGCTTGTCCTCCTCCCGGAAGCGGAACCGGCCCAGCACCGGGGAGAAGATGTTTTGAAACAGCGAGTTAAAGGTGTTTTCCGTGTTCAGCGCCGCCGGATGGGACAGCACCACCTTCATCAGCCGCCGGTTCTCCCTTACGAACTCAAAATAGGGCCGCAGATAGTCCGGTGTGATGAAAACCAGCTCCTTCAGATCCGCCGACGACAGCCGTTTGGACATATCCGCGTACTCCCTGCCGTACCGGTCGAAGCACTTGCGGTTGGTGTACTCGGCGCACTCGTTCAGCAGATCGGCCATGGTCTCGTAGTGCAGATAGAAGGTGGAGCGGTTGACCCCGGCCCGCTGGCAGATCTCTTTGACCGTGATGTATTCAAAGCTCTTTTTATCAAGCAATTCGATCAGGGCCTCGTCCATTCGGACGGCGGTGTTGAAATATCTGCTCTCCGATCGGTTCAACCGCTCCGCCCCCTTTCGCCCCCGCGGGCCTTATTCCTCGCCGCCGGTGATCTCCCCGGCCAGACGGATGATGTCGCCGGCGTACTTGTCCTTGCTCCGCTGCAAAAGCCGCCGATAGATGGGGTAGTTCACCCCCATCCCCGCAAAGCCGATGACGCCGATCACGATGCCCAGCGCCATGGCGCCGGCGCTCCCGCCGCCGATGACCCCCATGGCCAGACACATCCCGGTGCCAGCGATCAGCGCGGAAATGATCCCGAATGTATAGGTGAAGATTCGGGCCGGAAGTTTGGCTTTTCTGTCCAGCTTTTTCAGGGCCACGACTTTGGAAGCGCTCTTTTTGGAGTACTCGTTGGCGATGGCCTCGGCGTAGATCTTGTCGGTGTTCATGTGACATTACCTCCTGTCGTTTTGGTAATATCAGAATACCGGGTTTTTCACGCGGACGGAACGACACGGCGGCCCATTTGTGTCGGATTGTGAAAAACGGGGAGGCGTTTGACAGGGAAACGCCTCCCCGAAGCGGCCTTTCGCCGTTTACAGAGACAAAATGAACTGCAGGGCCGTCCTTGGCGTCTGGGCCCCGTGGAGCCGCTCCCAGGCCACGGCCTTCTGGTGGAGCTCCTCGGGGATCATGTCCAGCCCGCTGCGGCGGGCCAGCATATCCACCACGTCCAGGTACTCCTGCTTGGTGAGGCCCTGATACAGGACGCGCAGGCCAAACCGGTCGGCCAGGGAGGTCTTCTCCCGGATGGTCTCGGAGCGATCCATCTCGTCCCCGGCCCGCTCGGAGATGGTCTGCCGCACCAGGTGGCGGCGGTTGGAGGTGGCGTAGACCGCCACGTTGGCCGGCCGCCGCTCCAGCCCGCCCTCCAGGATGGTCTTGAGGACGGAATAGGTGGCGTCGTCCCGGTCGAAAGCCAGGTCGTCGATGAAGATGATGAACTTCTGCCGCCGGCCCTCCAGCCCCCGGATCAGGGCGGGCAGGCCGCCCAGGTTCTCCTTGTCCGCCTCGATGATGCGCAGTTCCTCCATTCCGGGGAGGGTGAGCAGATTCTTCACCGTGGCGGATTTGCCGGTGCCGCTCTCACCGTAGAGGAGCACGTTGTTCACGTACCGCCCCTCCATCAGCAGCTCGGTGTTGCGGAGCACCGCGTCCCGCTGGCGGGTATAGCCCAGCAGTTCCTCCGACCTGGGGGCGTCGGGGCGCTCCACAGGGAGGAGCCGTCCGTCCTCCCAGACGAAAGCCCGGTACCGGGCGAACCGGCCCGCGCCGCCGGCCCGATAGGCGGCGGTGAGCTGACTGAAGGAGAAGGGCACGCCGCTCTGCCATCTGGGCAGACCGGTCAATACCCCCTGGTAGTCGCTGTCCAGCAGTTCGGTGAGCCGCGCGATCCACTTGTCACAGTCGATGTCCGCCAGCAGGGCGAAAGCGGACACATCCCGCCGGGCGGCCTGCTCCAGGGCCGGATCGCGGCCGTCCCCCTCCGCCAGCAGGGGATAGGGGCTCTCCGACCAGCGGAGGGTCTCGTTCAGCCAGCTGCCCAGCCCGGCGTGGCCCTCCGTGCGGAGGCGGTAGAACAGATCGGTATAGGCCTCCAGTCCGCCGGAGCCGTCCCCCCAGGCGGCGGCGCGGGCCAGCCGCAGGGCGGCCTCCATCACGGGAGTGTCCAGCACATCCTTGTAAACGGTCACGCCCTGGAGGGCGGCCAGCAGTGATTTGAAGTTCACGGCGATCACCTCGCTATAGAGTGTGCCCATTGTACCAGACTCCGCGGTTTTTTACAATACCCCATCGCGCCGGACGGCTTGACACCGGGCGGGATGGGTGCTATCCTCTCAGCGTAGGGCAAATGCCTTAGAAAGTTGACCATTCTGACCGGAGGGACGACTGATGAAAAGACGGACAGTTTTGATCTTGAGCGCTGTGCTGATCCTGGTGTTGGCGGGCTGCGGCGGGCCCCGCCCGGCGGAGACGCCCTCGGCGGACGTGCCCCAGACGGCTGCGCCCCAGACGGAAGCGCCTCAGACGGAAGCGCCCCAGACAGCCGCGCCCCAGACGGCGCCGCCGGCGCCGGCGGACAGATCGCCGCTGGAGATCGCGGAGGCGGTGGTGGCGGCCACGGGCCGAAAGACGGACGAGCTCATCGACAGCTGCGCGCCCTACGAAGGGGAGACGCTGCTGGGATACGTGGAGGACAAATACGGGCTCACCCTGGCCGGCCCGGAGGACGTGGCCGTCTTTACCGGCGAGTATATCGAACTGTACGAGATCGCGGTGTTCCGTTTCGAAAGCGAGAAGGACGCCTCCGCCGCCGCGGATACCCTCACCGCCTATCTGGCGGATATGGAGGAGGGGCTTGTAAACTATGCGCCCGACCGCATCCCCCTGGTTCAGGACTCCCTGGGGGTGTCCTCCGGGCGGTACGCGGCGCTGCTGCTGTGCGAAGGGGCGGACGAGGCGGAGCTCGCCTTTTACGACGCCGTAAACGGATGATACAGTTCGCGGGCCGGCCCGAAGGGGCCGGCCTTTTCATGCCGTTTTTTGTGCGATCTGTCTCCAGGCCGCATTTTTATCTTCCTATTTCTGACGAAGTGTGATATAATAACATGAATTTCTGTTGTCCGGAGGCGGTTTTCATGGAACTGAACGAAAAGATGCTCACCAGCCGTCTGGCCTACGACGGCGGCCTGCTGAAGGTCTATTACGACACGGTGGAGCTCATCAACGGCAAGACCTCCTGGCGGGAGGTCATCCGCCACCCCGGCGCGGTGGTGATGGTGCCCGTGGACGACGAGGGCAACGTGTATCTGGAGCGGCAGTTCCGCTACCCCTACAACCGGGTCATCATCGAGGTGCCCGCCGGCAAGCTGGAGTGGGGGGAGGATCCCGACGCGGCCTCCCGCCGGGAGCTGAAGGAGGAGATCGGCGCCGAGGCCGTCCGCTGGGACTGCCTGGACGAGATGCTGCCCACCCCCGGCTACTGCGACGAGCTGCAGCACGTCTATCTGGCCCGGGGGCTCGCCTTCGGGGAGACCCACCCTGACCCGGACGAGTTTTTGGAGGTGTTCAAGGTGCCCTTTGAGGAGGCGCTGGCTATGATCGACGACGGGCAGATCCAGGACTGTAAGACCGTGGCCGCCCTGTACAAGGCGGCGAGATTCATGGGGAGAGAGCGCAATGGCTAAAAAGATACTCATTGTCGAGGACGAGCGCAACATCGTGGACATCCTGGCGTTCAACCTGGCCCGGGAGGGCTACGGCACTCTGGAGGCGCTGGACGGCGCGGCGGGGCTGAAGCTGGCGCTGGAAAAGGATCCCGACCTGATCCTGCTGGATCTCATGCTGCCCCAAATGGACGGCTTCGAGGTGTGCCGCCGCCTCCGGGAGGCGGGCAGGGCCACCCCCATCATCATGCTCACCGCCCGTGAAGAGGAAACGGATAAGGTGCTGGGGCTGGAACTGGGCGCCGACGACTATATCACCAAGCCCTTCTCCATGCGGGAGCTGCTGGCCCGGGTGAAGAGCAACATCCGCCGCACCGAGATGGTCAGCCAGTCCGCCCCCGCCGCCGGCACCAATCAGATGGAGCTGGGCCGGCTGAAGATCGACCTGGACACCATGATGGTGTACAAGGACGGCGCCCCCGTGGAGCTGACCCAGCGGGAGTACGAGCTGGTGCGGCTGCTGGCCTCCAGGCCGGGACAGGTGTTCTCCCGGGAGCAGCTGATGGAAAAGGTGTGGAATTACGAGGGCTATGTGGGCGACGTCCGCGCCGTGGACGTGGCCATCCGCCGCCTCCGCGAGAAGCTGGAGGACGACCCCGCCGCCCCGGAGTTCATCCTCACCCGCCGGGGGCTGGGCTACGCGTTCCGGCAGCCGGACTGATCTGACTTGAGAAGGGAGGCGCCCCAATGCGCCGCAGCCTGCACTTCAAACTGATGCTCATCATGGTGCTGCTCATCATCTCGCTGATGGTGGTGGTGGGCGCGTTCCTGATGAACTCCGTCACAAGATACTATATCGACGACTTCTACGAGCAGATGGCCGCCGCCTTCGGCCAGGACAACGTGGACTTCGTCCGCGACCTGCAGACCGCCACCGAGGGGGAGACCGACGGGGCCGCCATGGTGGACACGGTGCTGCGGGCCTACGGCGGCGTGCTCGGCGTGGACGGCCGCAACCGCAACTACTACGTGCTGGACGACACGGGCCGGTATCTCACGGGCTCCGCCCCCCAGCCGGAGGGCGGACTGACCATCACCCCCAACATCACCACCGCCATCCTGGGGGAGGTGGGCTTTGCCAGCAGCGCCGCCGCCGACTACATGGACGCCGCCGTCCCCATCACCCGGGGCGGGGCGCACTATATCGTCTATATCCTGGACAACCGGGCTACCGCCCGCTCCCTCATCAGCGAGATGGTCTCCCTGATCCTGGAGGCGCTGGTGCTGGGCCTGCTGATCTCGGTGCTGCTGTCCTTCCTGCTGTCCAAGACCATGGTGGCCCCCCTCCAGCGGCTCACCGACGCCATCGAGGACGTGGCTGAGGGGGACTTCTCCAAGGAGCTGGAGGTCACCAGCGGCGACGAGATCGGCCAGCTCACCGAGAGCTTCAACGCCATGGCCGGCCAGCTGGAGAGCACCATCGCCGCGGTGGAGAACGAGCGCAACAAGCTGGACACCCTGTTCCTCCACATGGCCGACGGCGTGGTGGCCTTTGACCGCACCCAGCGGGTGATCCACTCCAACCCCGCCGCCGCCCAGCTGCTGGGCCGGACGTTCACCGACCGGGACAGCTACGGCCCCCTGTTCGGCGACCTGTTCGCCTTTACCGAGGTGGAGAGCGCCGCCAGCCATCTGGCCGCCGAGCGCACCGTGGACGGCCGCTATCTGGAGCTGCTGCTGGCCCCCTTTGCCCGGGCCAACCAGGGCGGCGTGCTGGTGCTCATCCACGACGTCACCGCCCAGCGCACCGCCGAGCAGACCCGCAAGGACTTCGTGGCCAACGTGTCCCACGAGCTGCGCACCCCGCTGACCAACATCAAGAGCTACGCCGAGACCCTGTCCGAGGGGGTGGGCGACCTGCCCCCGGAGATGGAGCGGCGCTTCCTGGGGGTCATCCTCAACGAGTCCGACCGGATGATCCATATCCTGCAGGATCTGCTCACCCTGTCCCGGTTCGACTCCGGCCGCAGCGAACTGCGCCTGAGCCGCTTCTCCTTCGGCCAGGTGGTGGACGACACCTACCAGGCCATCCGGCTGGACGCCCAGAACCACGCCCACGAGCTGATCTTGCAGCTGCCGCCCTCCCTGCCGGAGGTGGTGGCCGACCGGGAGCGCATCGTCCAGGTGATGATGAACATTCTGTCCAACTCCATCAAATACACCCCCAACGGCGGCCGTATCGTCATCTCCGCCGGACAGGAGGGGGACAAGGTCTGGATGCAGGTGGACGACAACGGCATCGGCATTCCGGAGGGAGACCGCGAGCACATCTTCGAGCGGTTCTACCGGGTGGACAAGGCCCGCTCCCGCCAGTCCGGCGGCACCGGCCTGGGGCTGTCCATCGCCCGGGAGATCATGACCCAGCACGAGGGCGACCTGTACCTGGTGGACAAGGACGGCCCCGGCCTGATCGTGCGCATGGAGCTGCCTGTGGGCGGCCCCAAAAAGGGAAAGCAAAATGAAGCGCGCTGACCGATGGATCGAGTGGGGCAAGGATCTGCTCATCGTGCTGCTGACGGCGTCCGCCGCCTGGCTGCTGTCCGTGCTGATGTTCGGCGGCGGCGGACTCACCGGCCTGCTGCCCTGGCAGGGACAGAGCAGCCCCTCCGGCGGGGACGGCACCCTCACCGCCGCCACCCTGCCCGCCGCCCTGGTGGTCACCGGTGAGGACGGGCGGTACGGCGTGCAGTACGATCAGACCCGCACGGACGAGATCTTTGCCCGCATGGGCTCCCTGCTGGGGGACGCGCTGGCCTCCGCCGGCAGCGCCCAGACCATTTCGGAGCGCCGGTGGCAGGAGTATCTCTCCCGGCCCGGATTTTACTTTGACTTTGACGGCGAGATCCCCCTGTCCGCCCTGGGCGCCTGGCTCAGCGAGGCGGGGGAGTGCGCTCTGGACGGCTCTGCCCGCCGGCTGCTGCTGTGCGCGGAGGGGGAGGACGGCGTGGAGCTGTGCTGGCAGGATGCGGAATCAGGGCAGTTCTGTCAGTGCGGCACCTCCCTGAGCCAGTCCCTCCACCTGGAGCCCATTATGGGGGACTACCGGGCCAACGGCGCCTACTTCGCCTATGAGGACAAAACTCTGTCCGCCCTGCTCCAGCCCTACACCCTGGTCACCGAGGAGGAGCGGGCCGGGACGAAATACGCTGTGACCAATCCCGTCAGCTCCGCCAACACCGCCGCGCTGCTGGACGCCCTGTCCTTCAGCGACCAGAACCACACCAGGGTCAGCGGCGGCGAGGCCTATGTGGATGGCGGCGACCGCCTGGAGATCGGCGACGGCGGCGAGGTGACCTACCACGCGGCACAGGCGGGGAAGTATCCCGCGGGCGGCGGCGCGGCGGGGGCCATCGAGGCCGCCCGCGCCCTGGCGGCCAGGACGGTGGGCGCCTTCTGCGGGGAGAGCTCGGTGTACCTGATCTCCGCGAAGCAGGAGGAGGACGGCTTTGCCGTCACCTTCGGCTACCGGATCGGCGGCAGCGCCGTCCGGCTGGATCAGGCGGGCTGGTGCGCCCGGTTCGTGGTGGAAAACGGCAATATCACCGAGTTTACGCTCCGCCTGCGGAGCTATGCCGCCACCGGCGAGACCGCCATGCTGCTGCCCATCGACCGGGCGGCGGCCATGCTGCCGGAGCTCAGCGGGGAGCGGCTGGAGCTGTCCATCCTGTACCTGGACGGCGGCGGGGACACCGTCGTCCCCCAGTGGGTGGCGAAGTGATCGTTTGAGAGGGGAGGCCGGCCATCGTGGAGTGGCGAAAAGTGAAAAGCATCATCATTCTGCTGCTCCTGCTGGTGAACGGCTTCCTGCTGGCGCTGATGCTGGCCAGAAAGAGCGAGGCCGACTCCTATGACCGGACGGCCCTCACCCAGGCGGTGGAGGCGCTGGCCGGCCGGGGCATCGCGGTGGAGCAGTCCGATCTCGCCGGCGCGGAGGAGCTGCTCCCCATTGACGTGGAGCGGGATGCGGCCGGTGAGGAAAAGCTGGCCGCCGCGCTGCTGGGGAAGGCCGTCGCCGGGGACAACCGGGGCGGCGGGCTGTACCTCTATGAGAGCGCCGCCGGCGAGATGACCATTCGGGCGGGGGGCGATCTGTCCGCCGTGCTGAACGACGACCCCCGCTGGCACACCGGCGACCCCGCCTCCCACGCCGCTGCCCTGATCCGGTCGTTGGGCGCGGAGGCCCGGCTGACCGCCTCGGAGGGGGCGGCGGACGGCGCTGATATCACCTTCGTCCAGACCTGGGAGGGGACGCCCGTGTTCTCCTGCGCCGTCACCTTCACCTACCGGGACGGGCGGCTCCAAACCGTGAACGGCGCCCTGCTGACCTCCGGATCCACGGCGAAGGAGAGCGGCGCCGTCCTCACCCTGCCCACAGCCCTCATGCGCTTTCTGGACGGCATCCAGGAGCAGGGGGATGTGTGCTCCGCCATCCGATCCATGGAGCCGGGGTACCGGGCGGGGCAGTCCGCCTCCGGCGTCACCCGGCTGACCCCCTGCTGGCTGGTGACCACCAACACCGCCGACTACTATCTGGACGCCCTCACCGGCGCGCTGGAGCGCATCTCAGAAGGATAATAGACAACCCCCTTTTCATAGGATAGCTTATCCGTTGAAAGGGGGGCTTGTTTTGCCGGCCATTCTCGCGGGGACGCTGCTGCTCACCGCCACCGGGCTGTTCTCCCAGGTGGTGGGCTTTCTCTACCGCATGGCCCTGTCCCGGCTGATCGGGGCGGAGACCATGGGGCTCTATCAGCTGGTGATGCCCGTCTACTCCATGTTCATGTCGGTCACCGCCATCGGGCTGACGGTGGCGGTGTCCACCCAGTCCGCCCGGTACCACGCCCTGGGGGACAGCGGCGCGGTGAAAGCCGTCCTCAAGCGGGCGCTGGGGTGCTTTTTCCTGCTGGCCCTGCCTCTGGGCGGGCTGGTGCTGCTGCTGTCCGACCCCATCTCCGTTTATATCCTGGGGGACGCCCGCACCCGCCTGGGCGTGGCGCTGCTGGTGCCCTGTATGCTCCTCACCGGGGTGGAGAATCTCCACAAGCACTGCTTCTACGGCATCGGCCTGGTGCGGCCCCCCGCCGCTGTGGAGACCATGGAGCAGCTCATCCGGGCGGGGGCTGTTTTGCTCCTGCTGCTGCTGGTGTTCCCCCGGACGGCGGAGCAGACGGTGGGGCTCATCGTGCTGGGGATGGTGCTGTGCGAGGTGTTCTCCGCCCTGGCGCTGACGCTTCTGATGCGCCGTCAATGGCGGCGCGACCCGCCGGGGAAGACGGAGGTCTCCTTCTCCCGCCGCCAGCTGTACGCCATTGCCCTACCGGTGGGGGCGACCTCCCTGCTGGGGACGCTGCTGGGCTCCGCCAACGCGGTGCTGATCCCCGCGAAACTGGTGGAGGGCGGTATGACCCTCAACCGGGCCATGGCGGAGTTCGGGGTGCTGTCCGGCATGACGCTGCCCCTGCTGAACCTGCCCACGGGGTTCATCGGCGCCCTGTGCCTGGTGATGGTGCCGGATCTGGCCCGCCGTACCGCGAGAGGCGACCGCCGCGCCGCCGGCGGCTTTCTGGATCGGGTGATGTCCGCCACGTCCCTGCTGACGGCTCCGGCTATGGCGCTGCTTGTGGTCATCGGCCCCGCCCTGGGCCGGGCCATGTTCGCGGATCAGCGGGTGGGGGGCTTCATTCTGCCCCTGGCCGCCGGAACGCTCCTGAACTGCTATCAGTCCGTCCTCTCCGGGGCGCTGAACGGGCTGTGCCTCCAGGGGCGGGCCGCCCGCAACGCCATCTTGAGCGATGTGGTACAGCTGGGCTTCACATACTTCACCGTGGCCCGGTGGGGGCTGGCGGGGTTCGCCGCCGGGTTCCTGTTGTCCGGGCTGGCGGGGGCGGCGCTGAACCTGATCTCCGTCCTCCGGGCGGCGGAGCTGCGGCCAAAGCTGTTCCGCTGGTTCGTCCGGCCTCTGCTGGCGGCGGGATTTATGGGCGCCTGGTGCCAATTGTTCTTCAATATCCTGTGCCATTCTGATGTGGGCGAGCTGACCGCCGCCGCCATCTGCGCCGTGCTGGGCGTGATCCTGTACTCCGCCGCCCTGCTGGCCCAGGGGCTGTCCGTCACCGACCTGGCCGCCCGGCTGAGGCAAATGTTAAGACAGAGGAGCGTGTCCGCATGATACCGAAGATATTGATCTCCACCGGGGGCGGCGACCCCGCCAACTATGTGAACGCCGTCCGGGCCGCCGGGGGCGAGCCGGCGGCTGCCTATCTGCCGGAGCCGGATCTGTCCTATGACGGCCTGCTGCTGGCGGGCGGCGGGGACATGGAGCCCTCCCGGTTCGGGCAGGAAAACCGCGGCTCCCGCGGCATCGACCCTGCCCGGGACGCGGCGGAGCTGGCGCTGCTGGACGCCTTCGCCCGCGCGGGCAAACCCGTCCTCGCCATCTGCCGGGGACACCAGGTGGTGAACGTGTGGGCCGGGGGCGGCCTCATCCAGGATCTGGGCGGCCTTGTCCCCGCGCACCAGCGGGAGGGGGACGCCGTCCACCCCGTCCGTGCGGAGGAGGGAACGCTCCTCCACCGGCTGTACGGCGGGGTGTTCCCGGTGAACAGCAACCACCACCAGGGGGTGGGACGGCTGGGCGCCGGGCTGTACGCCTCCGCCCGCTCGCCTGACGGGGTGATCGAGGGGCTGGAGCACGAGTCCCTGCCGCTGATCTCCGTCCAGTTCCACCCGGAGCGGATGACCGGGGCAAAGGCCCGGCCCGACACGGTGGACGGCGGGGCCGTCTTCCGGGAATTTTTGCGGCGGTGCGCGGCCCGATGACAGAAAAATGACCCGGCTCTGTAGCAGAGCCGGGTCATTGTGTGTTTAGGGGTCAGAACTGCCCCATGGTCTCCACGAAGCGGTAGGTGAGGGCGGCGGCGGCGCCCCGGGTGAAGGCCCCGGTGTCCTCGCCATTCTGCCGGGCCTCCTCCTCCGTCCGGTCATAGGCCTCCTCCGACCAGTGCTCCGCGTCGGGGATGCCCACGTATTCCGCGAAGGGGATCAGGAACTCCAGCGCGTCCTCCCGCGTCAGCGGATCGTTGGGGCGGCAGGTGTCGTCGTCCCGCAGAAGGCCGGCGCCCCAGGCGGCGGAAAAGGCCTGGACGTACCAGCCGCTGACCAGGTCGGTGTAGGGCGGCTTTTGGTTGTGGTTGGGCAGGCTGGTGGAGGCCACCAGCATCTGCAGGAACATGGCGCGGCTGCAGGTTTCACCGCCGTTGAATCCGCCCAGGGCGACGCCGGAGATGATGCCCTGGTAGGACAGATCGTTCACCGCCTCCCGGTACCAGGTGCCGGCGATGTCGTTAAAGCTGTCCCCCCGCTCGGTCTGGTAATCCGGGTCGATCAGGCCGGCGGCGGAGAAGGCGAACCCGTAATAGTCGGAGTACAGGATGTTCTTGGACACCGCGAACAGGTTTTTGGCGGCGGCGATGAGCTTGACGCCATAGCCCTCCGGCAGATCCTCCTCCGGGGTCAGCCAGGTGATCTGGCCGGAGGCGCTGTCGTAGAGGAGGTCTTTGGTCAGGAAGCTCCCGTCATACAGCAGGGCGATATGGGTGCAGTCGGCGAGGGCGTCGGTGCCGGCGAGCAGCCGGGAGTCGTACTCCATGCCGAACAGGTTCAGGATGGTGGGCAGGATGTCCTGGGTGCAGCAGAAGCTGTCCACGTGGATGGGCTCTTTGACGCTGCCGGACCAGCAGACGAAGCTGCTGTGGAACTTCCAGAAGGGGTCGTTCGCCGCGTCCCCGGCCAGGGCTGCGTAGTTTTCATCGCTGAGGCCGTAGGGGTAGTGATCCCCGGTGAGGACGATCACCGTGCGCTCGGCGATCCCGGCCTCCTCCAGCCGCTGGAGCAGATAGGTCATGGCGTCCTCCAGCTCCAGCTGGCAGGCGTAGAACGCCTTCAGCTCCTCGGAGCAGTCCAGACCGGCCACCCGATCCTGGTTTTTAATGGACATCTGATTGGCAGTGAAATTATAGGGGAAGTGGCCGGAGTAGGTCATATAGTGGACCACAAAGGGCTCGTGGCCGATGTAGTCGTCCACCGACTTCTCCATCATCTCCCGGTCAGAGGTGGGCTTCTGGCGTTCCATGTCCAGGCCGGTACCGATGGCCCGAAAGTCGTAGCCCATGTTGGGGTGGGATCGGTCGCGGCTGTAGTAATTGGCGATGTTGTTGTGATAGGCCAGGGTGACGGCGGCGGTGTCGTGGAAGGCGTTGCCCAGGCAGAAAGGCAGGTAGTTGTAGATGGAGGACACGAAGCCGGTGCGGCCCATATCGGGCATGAGGCCCATGCATAAACTGTATTCGCCGTTGGTGGTGATGCTGGGGAAACTGTTGTAGAAGTTGTCGAACACGATGCCCTCGTGGGTCAGTTTGTAGAGGGTGGGGGTCAGCTCCGGATCCACCAGATACGGAGTGTAGGACTCGGCGCAGATCTGGATGAGGTTATACCCCTGGAACATCCCGGTGTACTCGTTCCGGGCGGTGCCGGACAGGCCGGAGAAGTAGCTGTTCAGGGCCAGGAGGTCGGGGTCATCCGTGGCGGCGTCGAGGGCGTCAAAGTCGATGGCTTCGATGATGTTCCGGGGAGCGCCCGCCTCCCCGCCGCCCTGGAGATCGATGTCGGGGGATCCCAGCGCCGCGTGGGTGTCTCCCAGCCGGAGCAGCTCCAGCCGCTCGGCGGTGAGCAGGCCGAAATACTCCGCCTGCCGATCCGTGGAGGGCAGCGTGTCGTGGTAGACGGCGCCCCGGTCGCTCTCCGCGTTTTGGGGGACGGACAGGGCGAAGATCAGCACCCCGCAGCTCATCATCAGCAGCCAGTCCTCCAGTTTGGCCCGCTCACAGTCCAGCACGCCGAAACGGGTCAGCAGCGCCAGGGCGGCGAAGGCCAGCAGGTAGAACAGCAGGCAGGGCGAGCAGCGCAGCAGGGCGTCGATGACGATCCCGGTGAAGTTCCCGATGGCCTCCCCGCCCATGCCCACGTAGGACAGGGACAGCAGGGAGCCGAAGATGTGGAAATAGACCGTCTGCACGGAGAAGATGAGCAGCAGGATCGCCAGCAGGACAAAGCGCGTGATCTGATTTGCCAGCCGGGACTTCCACAGGTGGGACAGCAGGGTCAGAAATGCCGCCCAAGCCAGGGTAAAGCCCAGCGCGTTCAAAAAGCGGAGGGACAGGCCCTTAAAGACATAGATGTGAAAAAACAGCTCCCAGGCCAGGAGCACCACGGCCCAAAAGATTGCGGTCTTGACCAGACGCCTCATATGCAGTCACCCTTCCGGCGGAGAAAGTTCGCACCTATTATACAGAGTCCGGCGGAAAAGTCAAGGCGGCGCCGGTAAACAAAACAGGCCCCCGGCCGTGAACCGGGGGCCTGTCCGGGACAGGCTCACTTTTTGTTGCGGACATACACCTGGGTGCCCTGGTGGTTGGCGTTGTGCCGCTCGTCGGTCTCGAACCCCTCCAGGGAGGAGATGAACTTGGACAGCTTGGAGAAGCCGTAGTTCCGGGGGTCGAAGTCGGGCTGCTTTTTCATCAGCAGATTGCCCAGGTCGCCTAAATAGGCGTAGCCGTCCTCGTCGGCCAGATCCTCCACCGACTGGGCGATGAGCTCCTTGATGCCCATGCTCTGGGCCTCCGGCTCGGGGGCGGGAGAGGTGTTGCCGGCCTTCTTTTTGGCCTTGCCGGAAGAAGCGGGAGAGGCGTTGCCGGCCTTCTCCGCCGCGATCAGCGATTCAATGTACACGAACTTGTCGCAGGCCACGATGAAGGGCTTGGGGGTCTTTTTCTCCCCCATACCGTAGACCTTCATGCCGGCCTCGCGGAGCCGGGTGGCCAGGCGGGTGAAATCGGAATCGCTGGACACCAGCACGAAGCCGTCGCAGTTGCCGGAGTAAAGCACGTCCATGGCGTCGATGATCATGGCCGAGTCGGTGGCGTTTTTGCCGGTGGTATAGCTGTACTGCTGGAAGGGGGTGATGGCGTGCTCCAGCAGCAGGGGCTTCCAGGAGTTCATATTGGGGGTCGTCCAGTCCCCGTAGATGCGCTTGACGGTGGCGGCGCCGTACCGGGCTACCTCCGCCATGATCTCCCGCAGGGCGGAGCGGGGGGCGTTGTCCGCGTCGATGAGGACGGCCAGTCGGAGTTCCTGATCCATACGCGATCTCCTTTCGGTTGATTGATCGTTGCAAACAGTATATCATAGCGATACAGAGTTTTCCACAAAAATTTTCTCCCCTTGCAGCAATCGGGCCCGGTTCTGCGTTTTATCAGTGAAAGGGGGCAAGGGCATGACCCCGTCCGACCGGTTGGAGGAACTGATTACCAAATACGAGAACACGCTGTACCGGGCCGCCCTGGCCATCCTGGGGGCGGAGCCGGAGGCGGAGGACGCGGTGCAGGAGACCTTCCTGCGCTATCTGCAAACGCGCCCGAATTTCCGGGACGAGAATCACGAGAAGGCGTGGCTGCTGCGGGTGACGGCCAACCGCTGCAAGGACGTCCTCCGGGATCGGCGGCGCCACCCCACTGTGGAACTGCTGGATGTGTACCCCGCCCCCAATGCCGAGACGGGCGACCTGGTGGAGGCCATTCTGGAGCTGCCCCCGGATCAGCGGGCGGCGATCCATCTCTTTTACTACGAGGGGTACTCCACCGGGGAGATCGGAAAAATACTGGGCCGGCGGCCGGGGACGGTGCGCTCCGACCTGAGCCGGGCCCGGGAGGCCCTGCGGCGGAAGCTGAAAGGAGAATTCTGAATGGATCGATATAAGAGATACATGGACGGGATCAAGGCCTCCGACACCCTCCATGAGAAGCTGACCAACTTAAAAGCGCCGCAAAAGCGGCCCAGCCCCTGGCTCAAGTGGGGCGGACTGGCGGCGGCCCTGGTGGCGCTGGTCGTCGGCGTGGGGGCCTGGGCGGTGAGAACAAATCATATCGGGCGGGATGTACCCGATGCTCAAATTGTCGATATGTCAAGCGGCTGGAGTGCTGGCGAGGCGGCTACCGGCGTCCCTGAGCCCGCGCCGGATGAGCCTGCCCTGAACTTTGTGGACGCTTCCGGGCTGGCCAGGCAGGACTACTGCCTGGCCTCGCCCAGTGCGTACTACCGGGACGCCTGTTATGCCGACGTGACTGCCCTCTGCAGCGGGGAGTTGCCCATGCAGGATCATTTGCTGTGGGACGACCTGGACTGGGGCGGGGTGCTCTGGCTCACGGAGGACGGCATGTTCCAGGCGGCCTCCCTGCACGCCGACGGGGAAAACCTTCACCTGTCCCTGGAGATCATGAAGGGCGGCGAAGTGCCCTCCTGCGTCGTCCTTCCCGACGAGGCCTATCAGTACACGGAGTGGCAGGGGGTGGAGATCACCGCCCTGAAAAACACGGGCTATATGGTGCGGGACGATGGCACTGAGCTGAACGTGAGCCGGGAGGTGTCCTTTGTGGCGGACAGCGTGGGCTATAAGCTGGGCATTTATACCGACGACCCCGCCCGGGCCGGCGAGCTGTGCGCCCGGTTCGTTCGGTACGCCATCGACGGAGGGTTTTGCCTGGATATCGATTTCTCCGGACAGCCTGTGATCCCGGACAAGGTGACGCCCCCGCGGGTGGAGCCGTAATGTAGGGGGCGGCCTATGTGCCGCCCCGCATTGAAAACCACGGGATCGGGCCGCCACATGGGGCGGCCCCTACTTGCGCTTTCCTGCAGAACCTGTTATAATATCCCCAAATATAGGACTTCTATTTTGATACCATATGTCCGAAAGGAGGGGATACGCCATGGCGAAGAACGCCAATTACAAGCGCAAGCTGCCCATTTTAGCAAAGCTGCTGCTGGAGCGCAGCGACGAGGATCACCCCATCTCCCGCGCCGAGATGCAGGAGGAGCTGGAGCGCCACGGCCTGTCCGCCGAGCGCAAGAGCATCTACGACGACATGGAGCAGCTCCGCCAGCTGGGCCTGGACGTCCAGAGCAAGCGGGGCAAGGGAGGCGGCTGGTTCATCGGGGAGCGGGACTTCGAGCTGGCGGAGCTGAAGCTGCTGGTGGACGCGGTGCAGTCCAGCCGGTTCCTCACCAACCGCAAGAGCGACGCCCTGATCCACAAGCTGGAGGGGCTGGCCTCCGTCCACCAGGCGCGGCAGCTCCAGCGGCAGGTGTATGTGGATCGCCGCATCAAGACCATGAACGAGAGTATCTTCTACAACGTGGACAAGCTCCACGCCGCCATCGCGGGCAACCGGGTGGTGACCTTCCGATACTTCGAGTATGACAGGAGCAAAGAGCGGGTCTACCGCCGGGACGGCGCCAAGTACAGGCTGACCCCCTACGGCCTCATCTGGGACAACGAGAACTACTACCTGGCCGGCTGGGACGAGACCAGAAACGAGCTGCGCCACTACCGGGTGGACAAGATGAGCGACATCGTCATCACCGGACTGCCGGGGCAGCCCAGAGAGGGCTGGGATCCGGAGGGCTACGCCTCCCGCCACTTCGGCATGTACGCCGGGACGCCGTGCCGCCTGCGGCTGCGGTGCCGGAACCGCTACGCCGGCATCGTGCTGGATCGCTTTGGACGGGAGGTCATGCTGGTACCCGACGGGCCGGATCACTTCACCGTCACCCTGGACGTGGTGGTGAGCCCCATCCTGTGGGGCTGGCTGTTCGGCCTGGAGGACGGGGTGGAGGTACTCTCCCCGGACTGGGCGGCGGCGGACTTCAAAAACCGGCTGGAAAAGGCGCTGGCGCTGTACAAAAAGGACTAAATCGTACCAAAAGAGGGCACACTTCCTCAAAATGAGGAGGTGTGCCCTTATGTTGCATCAGGGACGAAAACTGTTTGAGCTGGGGGGCCGGCTGGCCCGGCGTGGGACGCTGGCCATCGGCTCCGCCGGAGGCGAGGGCGCCAAAGCGCTGGCCCGTGCCGCCGGGTGCGGGGCGGCGCTGTCCGGGGGAGAGGTGCGCTTTCACGACGGCGCCTGCGCCGCCTGCGGCGTGTGGCTGGCCGGATATTACAACTTTGGCTCCGCCCTGTTCGTCCGGCAGGCTGGGGAGGAGATCACGATTTACCTCCACGACGGGGAGGGCCGTGTGCTGGATCCCGCGCCTCTCCCGGCGGCGGGGGACACGGGGACAGTGGGCTCCTGGGATCTGCTGGCCGGAGCGGACTGCTCCTGGGCGGCGAACCGGGCGGGGGACAGGCTCGTCCGGGGCGGGGTGGCCTGCGTCCACGGGCCGGCGGCCCTCACCATGGCGCTGGAGCGTATGGGCTGGACGGTGGTGAAACAGCCCCTCCCCGGCGGGGCGGAGTTCACCGCCGACGGGGAGGGCTTCACCCTCACGGTGGAACGGAACGGCTCACGCCGTATCCTTCCCGGCGCGGACGCGCTGGACGCCGCCGCGGGCTATGGGGAGGAACCCCAGGCCATCCCGGCATTCGGGCCGGGAACGCTGTAATGCCCCTTTACAACTGATCCCTCCTGATGGTATAATCAGACGAAAAAAGCGGCGTTCCCGCCGATACAAAGGAGAGAGGGACATGACCCCCTATCAGGAGGAATTCATCCACTTCATGGTGCGCTCCGGCGTGCTGACCTTCGGGGACTTCACCACCAAATCGGGCCGCAAGACCCCCTATTTCGTCAACACCGGCAACTACAAGACCGGCGCCCAGGCCGCACGCCTGGGGGACTACTACGCCGCCTGCGTCCAGGAGCACATGCCGGACGGCATCGACGCCCTGTTCGGCCCCGCCTACAAGGGCATCCCCCTGGCGGTGACCACCGCCGCGTCCCTGTTCCGCAATTACAATCGTGACCTGCCCTACTGCTTCAACCGCAAGGAGGCCAAGGATCACGGCGAGGGCGGCTCAATGGTGGGCTACAAGCCCCAGGCGGGGGATCGCATCGCCATCATCGAGGACGTGGTGACGGCGGGCACCGCCGTCCGGGAGACCATAGAGCTGTTCAAGTCGGTGGCCGACGTTCAGCTGAAGGCGTTGTTTGTCTCCGTGGATCGCATGGAGCGGGGCACCCGGGACTGCACCACTCTGGACGAGCTCCGGGAGGACTACGGCATCGCCGTGTACCCCATCGTCACCATCCGGGAGATCATCGAGGCGCTGCACAACAAGCCGGTGGACGGGGTGATCTATATTGACGACGACATGAGGGCCCGCATGGAGGGCTATTTGGCCCAGTACGGCCCCAGGGCGTAACACCGTGGCGGACGAGAGAAAGAAAAAGCCCGCCAATCCCCACGCCGGACACCGGGAGCGGATGCGGAAGGAGTTCCAGAAGCGGGGCTTCGACATCACCGGGATGCCCGACCACCGGGCGCTGGAGATGCTGCTGGCCTACGCCATTCCCCGGAGGGACGTCAACGAGCTGGCCCATGCGCTCATCGACCAGTTCGGCAGCCTCAAGGGGGTATTCCACGCTACCCCGGAGCAGTTGATGGCGGTGGAGGGCATGGGCCCCGCCGCCACGGGGCTGATCCGCCTGGTGGTGGAGCTGTCCGGCCGGTATCTGGAGGAGATGTACTCCTTCGAGGGCCAGGTGGTCACCTCCGGCCAGATGGAGAACCTGCTGAAGCCGCTGTTTTTCGGGGCCCGGGACGAGATGGCCTGGCTGATCTGCATGGACGGCAAGAACAAGGTCATCGCCCAGAAAAAGCTGGGGGAGGGCATTGCGGATTCGGTGCAGATCACAGCCCGCAAGGCGCTGGAGGCGGCGCTGTCCTGCAACGCCACCAGGGCGGTGCTGGCCCACAACCACGTGTCCGGCGTGGCGCTGCCCTCCGGGGCGGACGTCGCCACCACCCGGCGGCTGAAAGCCCTGCTGGCGGAGGCCGGGGTGGCGCTGGTGGATCACTTTATCTTCGCCAACGACGAGGCGGTGTCCATGGCGGAGAGCGGATTGCTGGATGATTGAAAGAGAGCGCCGGAGGGATCCGGCGCTCTCTTTCCGCCTGTGAGGAGAAAAGAAAAGTTTCCCGGCAAAAACAGCTTGCGGGGAGAGCTCTATTGTGGTACGATTAGCAAATGGATTTCCCGCTGAAACGGCCCGATTTCCCTTGACAGATTAAAACGGATGTTCTATCATAGAGACAGCCCGTTTGCCGAAAGGAGGCGCCCCCATGCCCAAATTCGAAGTGGTATCCGAATACACACCGTCCGGAGACCAGCCCGAGGCCATCGAGGCGCTGGCGGCGGGCATCGAGAACGGCCTGGACGAGCAGGTGCTGCTGGGCGTCACCGGCTCCGGCAAGACGTTTACCATGGCCAAGGTCATCGAGAAGGTACAGCGGCCCACCCTGGTGCTGGCCCACAACAAGACCCTGGCCGCCCAGCTCTGCGCCGAGTTCCGGGAGTTCTTCCCCCACAACGCGGTGGAGTATTTTGTGTCCTATTACGATTACTACCAGCCGGAGGCATATATCCCCCACACCGACACCTTTATCGAGAAGGACTCCTCCATCAACGACGAGATCGACCGCCTCCGCCTGTCCGCCACCGCGTCGCTGCTGGAGCGGCGGGACGTGATCGTGGTGTCCTCCGTGTCCTGCATCTACGGCCTGGGCGAGCCGGAGGACTTCGCCAGCATGATGGTGTCCCTCCGGGTGGGCATGGAGATCAAGATCGAGGAGCTGCTGAAAAAGCTGGTGGCCATCCGCTACGAGCGCAACGACATCGCCTGGGAGCGGAATATGTTCCGGGTGCGGGGGGACACGGTGGAGGTGTGGCCCGCCTACTGGAAGGACACCGCCATCCGGGTGGAGTTCTTCGGGGACGAGATCGACCGCATCTCCGAGATCAACGTGGTCACCGGCGCGCCCGTCCGGCGGCTGAACAACATCCCCATCTGGCCGGCCACCCACTACGTCACCCCCAAGGAGAAGATGGACGCCGCCATCCAGGAGATCTACAAAGAGCTGGAGGAGCGGGTGGCCTTCTTCGAGAAAGAGGGCAAGCTGGTGGAGGCCCAGCGCATCAAACAGCGCACCATGTACGACGTGGAGATGATGCAGGAGCTGGGCTACTGCTCCGGCATCGAGAACTACTCCAGAGTGATCGAGGGCCGGGCCCCCGGCACCCCGCCCCATACGCTGCTGGACTACTTTCCCAAGGATTTCGTGCTGTTCATCGACGAGAGCCACGCCACCCTCCCGCAAGTCCACGCCATGTACAACGGCGACCGGGCCCGGAAGACCACTCTGGTGGACTACGGCTTCCGCCTGCCCTGCGCCTTTGACAACCGCCCCCTGAAATTCGACGAGTTCACCCAGCGGCTCAACCAGGTGATCTACGTCTCCGCCACCCCCGGCCAGTACGAGCGGGAGCGGGCGGGGCAGATCGTGGAGCAGGTCATCCGGCCCACCGGCCTGCTGGATCCCCGGGTGGAGGTGCGGCCCGTGGAGGGGCAGATCGACGACCTCATCGGCGAGATCAACGCCCGCGCCGCCCGCAGCGAGCGGGTGCTGGTGACCACCCTCACCAAGAAGATGGCGGAGAGTTTGACCGACTACCTGAAGACATCCGGCATCCGGGTGCGGTATATGCACCACGACATCGACACCATCGAGCGCATGGAGATCATCCGGGATCTGCGCCTGGGCGAGTTCGACGTGCTGGTGGGCATCAATCTGCTCCGGGAGGGCCTTGACCTGCCGGAGGTGTCCCTTGTCGCCATTCTGGACGCGGACAAGGAGGGCTTCCTCCGCTCGGAGACCTCCCTCATTCAGACGATAGGCCGCGCCGCCCGGAACGCCGACGGCCTGGTCATCCTCTACGCCGACGAGATCACCCCCTCCATGGCCAGCGCCATGGAGGAGACCGAGCGCCGCCGGGCCAAGCAGGACGCCTTCAACAAGGCCCACGGCATCGTGCCCAAGACCATCATCAAATCGGTGCGGGAGCTGATGGCCCTGAACCCGGAGGAGAAGGCCGCCTTCGACCCCAACGCCGCCCAGCTCACCAAGCAGCAGCGGGCGGAGACCATCGCCCGGCTGGAGAAGGAGATGAAAGAGGCGGCCAAGATGCTGGAGTTCGAGATCGCCGCCGCCCTGCGGGATCAGATCATCAAACTGAGAGGAAAATGACCATGGACGATTCCCCCCGCACAACGCTGCAAAAAACGATCCTGATCCTGCTGTTGGTGATGGCGGTGGTGTTCGGCGCTCTCACTGCCTGGTTCCAGTTCCATCCCGGCGTGAGTTTCCGGGGGACGCTGCTGTATCCCTCCCAGGAGGGGGATGCCGCCGTCTACACCGGCAGGATCCACGGCAAGACCGTCTCTATCGTCTGCCGCCCGGACGGGACGGGGACGGCGGTGGATCTGACCGTGGACGGCGGCCTGATCCACGCCTGCCGGGTGGACTACCCGGAGGGGACTGTCACCGACGGGGACGGCGACGCCTGGCCCCGGGTGGAGATCACCCGGGACGGGGAGACCCTGTTCCGGGGGGCGTATAACTCCTATGCGTTGTACGACGAGGACGGGGAGTGGCACGCCCCCATCACCGTTGTGGTGGGAAACGCGGAGCCCGACTTCGACGAGTTTGACATCTTCAGGTTCGCCCGGGGGCCGGGGCTGGCCCGGCGGGGGAGCTGGATCCTGTGGGCGCTGGGGGCGTTCCTGTTCTCCGGCATCGCGGCGGCGTTCACCGCCTTTCCCATGGCCCTGTTCCGGCTGCAGCACTTTTTGTCCGTGAAGGATCCGGAGCCCACGGAGTTCTACCTCTCCATGCAGAAGGTGGGCTGGGTGCTCTTTGCCGCATTCATCTTCGGGTTCTACATCTGGAGTTTGACCGTTATCGGGTAGCGGAGGCGCGCCATGTCAAAAAAAGAGGACAAGACCAACGTGATGCGCCTGCTGGATCAGGCGGGGGTGGCCTACACCGCCCACACCTATCCCCACGGGGACGGCGCGGTGGACGGGGTGACGGTGGCTCGCATGACCGGCCAGGATCCGGACAAGGTGTTCAAGACCCTGGTGACCCACGGGGCGTCCGGGGCGTACTATGTGTTCCCCATCCCGGTGGGGGCGACGCTGGATCTGAAAAAGGCGGCGAAAGCGGCGGGGGAGAAGTCGGTGGCCATGCTGCCCCAGAAGGAGCTGCTGCCGCTCACCGGTTACGTCCACGGGGGCTGCTCCCCGGTGGGGATGAAAAAGCGGTTCCCCACCATCTTCGACGAGACCTGCCTGCTGTTCGAAACCATTCTGGTGTCCGCCGGGAGGATCGGGTATCAGGTGGAGGTCAGCCCGGAGGAGCTGATTGCCCTGACGGGCGGGACTGCCGCCGATGTGACGATAGAATAGAACATGATGAGGGAAACAGAACGGAAAATACTGCGGTTAGATGGGTACGATTACAGCCAGGCGGGGTGCTATTTTGTGACCATCTGCACCTATGGACGGATGCTGTGGTTTTCTTTGCCCGTAGGGGCGGCCCCATGTGGCCGCCCTGATATTGCGGCAGAAACGGCAGAGCATTGGTTGTTGAAAATTATGGAAAAATTTCCGGGTGTGCATGTCGACAAATATGTTATCATGCCAAACCATATTCATGTCATTTTCCGTTTGCCGGGTGGTAATCAGGGGGAGGGCGGCCACATGGGGCCGCCCCTACCCAAGGTCGTCGCGTGGTATAAAAGCATGACCACAAATGATTTTCTACGGAAGATCAAAGAGGGTAAGATGCCTCCATTCGAGCAAAGATTTTGGCAGCGTTCATACCATGACCACATTATTCGCGATGAAACGGATTATTGGATCCGATACCGCTACATTGAGACCAACCCTGCCCGCTGGCGAGATGATGAGTACTATCCGTTGCCGCCGGCGTGACGGCGGACTGAGGAGGAAGACCATATATGGCAGACCATATTTTCATCAAGGGCGCCCGGGAGAACAACCTGAAAAACATCGACGTGACCATCCCCCGGGACAAGCTGGTGGTGTTCACCGGCCTGTCCGGCTCCGGCAAGTCGTCCCTGGCCTTTGAGACGCTGTACGCCGAGGGCCAGCGGCGGTATGTGGAGTCCCTGTCCTCCTACGCCCGGATGTTCCTGGGCCAGATGGAGAAGCCCGACGTGGACTACATCGAGGGCCTGTCCCCGGCCATCTCCATCGACCAGAAGACCACATCCAAGAACCCCCGCTCCACCGTGGGCACCGTCACGGAAATTTATGATTATCTGCGCCTTTTGTGGGCCCGGGTGGGTACCCCCCACTGCCCCGTCTGCGGCAAGGTGATCCAACAGCAGACCATCGACCAGATCATCGACCAGGTGATGGCCTTGCCCGAGGCCACCCGTATCCAGGTGCTGGCCCCCGTCATCCGAGGCAAAAAGGGCGAGCACGCCAGGATCTTTGAGGACGCCCGCCGCTCCGGCTATGTCCGCTGCCGGGTGGACGGCTCCCTGTACGAGCTCACCGAGGAGATCAAACTGGACAAGAACAAAAAGCACTGCATTGAGATCGTGGTGGATCGCCTGGTGATCCGGGAGGGCATCAACCGGCGCTTGACGGACAGCGTGGAGGCCGCCTCCGCCCTCTCCGGGGGCGTTATCATCGTCAACATCGTCCAGGAGGATCGGGACATCCTGTTCTCCCAGAACTACGCCTGCGAGGACTGCGGCGTGTCCATCGAGGAGCTGACGCCCCGGATGTTCTCCTTCAACAATCCCTATGGCGCCTGCCCCACCTGCACCGGCCTGGGGATGCAGCTGAAGGTGGATCCCGACCTCATCATCCCGAATAAGTCCCTGTCCATCCTGGAGGGGGCCATCACCGCCTCCGGCTGGAACCACATCAAGTCCGACGGCATCTCCCGGATGTACTTCGACGCGCTGGCGAAGAAGTACCATTTCAAGCTCACCGACCCGGTGCAGAAGCTGTCCGACGAGGTCATGGACGTGATCCTCTACGGAACCAAGGGGGAGAAGCTCACCCTCCAGTACGACCAGCCCCGGGGGAAGGGCGTGCTGTACCAGCCCTTCGAGGGCATCGTGAACAACCTGGAGCGGCGGTACAGCGAGACCCAGTCCGACGCCATGAAGCGGGAGATCGAGGACTGCATGAGCGAGTGCGACTGCCCCACCTGTAAGGGAAAGCGGCTGAAGCGGGAGGCCCTGGCCGTCACCGTGGGGGGCATCTCCATCCACGATTTCTGTGAGAAGCCGGTGGACGAGGCCCTGGCCTTCCTGGACACCATCGTGCTCACCCCCACCCAGTCCATGATCGCCGACCAGATCCTGAAGGAGATCAAGAGCCGCCTGGGCTTCCTGCGTTCGGTGGGGCTGCAGTATCTGACCCTCACCCGCCAGGCGGGCACCCTGTCCGGCGGGGAGAGCCAGCGGATCCGCCTGGCTACCCAGATCGGCTCCTCCCTGATGGGGGTGCTGTATATTCTGGACGAGCCCTCCATCGGCCTCCACCAGCGGGACAACGACCTGCTGCTGGGCACGCTGAAGCACCTCCGCGACCTGGGCAACACCCTCATCGTGGTGGAGCACGACGAGGACACCATGCGGGCGGCGGACTATATCGTGGACATCGGCCCCGGGGCCGGGGTCAACGGCGGCCAGGTAGTGGCCACCGGCACCGCCGAGGACATCATGAACACCCCCGGCTCCATCACCGGGGACTATCTGGCGGGCCGGAAGAAGGTGCCCGTGCCCGAGACAAGGAGGCCGGGGAACGGCAAAAAGCTGATCGTCCGCGGCGCGGCGGAGAACAACCTGCGGCACATCGACGTGGAGTTCCCCCTGGGGACGTTTATCGCCGTCACCGGGGTGTCCGGCTCCGGCAAATCGTCCCTGGTGAACGAGATCCTGTATAAGCGCCTGGGTGCGGAGCTGAACCGCACCAAGGCCCGCCCGGGGAAGCACGACGGCATCGAGGGCGTGGAGTACCTGGACAAGGTCATCGCCATCGACCAGTCCCCCATCGGGCGGACGCCCCGATCCAACCCGGCCACCTACACCGGATTGTTCAACGACATCCGCGATCTGTTCGCCTCCACCCCCGACGCCAAGAGCCGGGGCTACGGGCCGGGGCGCTTTTCCTTCAACGTCCGGGGCGGCCGGTGCGAGGCCTGCCAGGGCGACGGCCTGTTGAAGATCGAGATGCACTTCCTGCCGGATATCTACGTGCCCTGCGAGGTGTGCAAGGGCAAGCGGTACAACCGGGAGACCCTGGAGGTGCGCTACAAGGGCAGGAACATCCACGAGGTGCTGGAGATGACGGTGGACGAGGCCCTGCCCTTCTTTGAGAACCTGCCCCGGCTGAAAAACAAGGTGCAGACCCTGAAGGACGTGGGCCTGGGCTATGTGAAGCTGGGCCAGCCCTCCACCACCCTGTCCGGCGGCGAGGCCCAGCGGGTGAAGCTGGCCACCGAGCTGTCCAAGCAGTCCACCGGCTCCACCATCTATATCCTGGACGAGCCCACCACCGGCCTCCACACCGCCGACGTCCACCAGCTGGTGGACGTGCTCCAGCGGTTCGTGGACAACGGCAACACGGTGGTGGTCATCGAGCACAACCTGGACGTGATCAAGACGGCGGACTACATCATCGACCTGGGGCCGGAGGGCGGCTCCGGCGGCGGCCTGGTGGTGTGCGCCGGCACGCCGGAGCAGGTGGCCCAGCGGCCCGACAGCTACACCGGTCAATACCTGAAAAAGGCGCTGGGGTAAAGCAATGCTGCCTCACAGAGAAAAATGATGAAGGAGGCGTCCCCTTGGACATTTTACAGTGGCTGACCCAGACAAAAGTGGGCGAGTTCGTGTTTACCATGCTGGTGTCCATGATCCCCGTGGTGGAGCTGCGGGGGGGCATCCCCTTCGGTGTGGCCCAGGGGCTGCCCCTGTGGGCGGCGTGGCTGGCCGCCGTCATCGGCAACCTGATCCCCGTGCCCTTTATCATCGTGTATATCCGCCGGGTGTTCCAGTGGATGCGGGAGAAGTTCCCCCGGCTGAACAGCCTGGTGGACGCCCTGGAGACCAAGGCCCATCTGAAAGGCCGGCTGGTGAGCAAGTACAAGTACCTGGGCCTCGCCATCCTGGTGGCCATCCCCCTGCCGGGGACGGGGGCCTGGACGGGCGCTTTGGCGGCGGCCTTCCTGGATATGCCGCTGCGGCGCGCCATCCCCTCTGTCATAGTGGGGGTGATCGCGGCGGGGATCGCCATTGCCCTGCTGACCCACGGCGTGGTCAGCCTGATGTGAGCAAAACCGCCCTTCCGGCCATAGAATGGCCTGGAGGTGGCGGAAATGGGGCAGTTTTGGGAGTATTTTCTGGCGCTGCTGGCGGCCTACGGGCTGCTGTGCATCGTGTGGCCGCCCATCCTGTGGGACAGGCGATCCCGTTTTTTTCAGTACATACGAAATGAGGAATCACATATGGATTTGAAAGAAGCCCTTGACAGGCTGGATGAATTGCAGAGGCAGGAATACGCCTACGACGCGGGGCTGTCCGCCCTGTACCTGGACGGCGATACCGTGGCGCCCAGGGACACCGCGGCGGGCCGCGGACTGGCGGTCAGCGTACTCAGCGGGGAGTGGCACCGGAAATTCACCGCCCCCGAGACCGGGGAACTGTTGGCCTTTCTGCTGGGGCGGAGGGACGAGCTGGATCCCGTCCGGCGGCGGCAGGTGGAGCTGCTGAAGCGGGACTACGATCTGGACGCCCGCATCCCGGCGGAGGAGTACATGGAGTTCGCCCAGCTCACCAGCGACGCGGGCGACGTGTGGAAGAAGGCCAAGGCGGCCGGCGATTTTGAGCTGTTCCGGCCCTATCTGGAGAAGATCGTGGCCTTCAACATCAAATTCGCGGGCTATTACGACCCCAACAAAGCGCCCTACGACGCCCTGCTCAACGAGTTCGAGCGCGGTACCGATATGGCCTTCCTGGACAGCTTTTTCGCCGCCCTGCGGGAGCGCATCGTGCCGCTGATCCGCGCCATCGGGGAGAAAGAGCAGCCCGACGTGTCCTTCCTGCACAGGCACTACCCGGCGGAGCGGCAGCGGAAGTTCTCCGACTACCTGATGGAGGTCATGGGGCTGGATCGCGCCCACTGCGGCATCGGCGAGACGGAGCACCCCTTCACCCTCAGCTTCAACAAGTGGGACGCCCGCATCACCACCCACTACTACGAGGACGACCTGGCCTCCTCCATGTACTCCGTCATCCACGAGGGCGGCCACGCCACCTACGACATGGGCGTCCGGGACGAGTACCAGTTCACCCGCCTGTCCGGCGGCGTGTCCATGGGCGTCCACGAGAGCCAGTCCCGGTTCTATGAGAACCTGATCGGCCGGTCGCTGCCGTTTATCAAAGCCATTTTCCCCAAGATGGCGGAGTTCTTCCCGGAGCAGCTGGCGGGGGTCACCCCGGAGCAGTTCTACCGGGCGGTGAACAAGGCGGAGCCCTCGCTGATCCGCACCGAGGCGGACGAGCTGACCTATCCGCTCCACATCATGGTGCGGTATGAGATCGAGAAGCGGCTCATCGGCGGCACTCTGGAGGTCAGGGATGTCCCGGCGGAGTGGAACCGCCTCTATCAGGAGTACCTGGGCGTCGACGTGCCCGACGACGCCCACGGCTGTCTCCAGGACTCCCACTGGTCGGGCGGCTCCTTCGGTTACTTTCCCGCCTACGCCCTGGGCAGCGCCTACGGCGCCCAGATGCTGAAGGCCATGGAGGGGGACATCGACGTGTGGGGCCCGGTGGGCAGGGGAGACCTGTCCGGCGTCACCGCCTGGCTCAACGAAAAGATCCACCAACACGGCTGGATGATGGAGCCGGCGGACGTGGTGAAGAACGCCTGCGGCCCCTTCGATCCCAATGTGTACGCCGACTATCTGACGGAGAAGTACTCCAGGCTGTACGGCCTGTAAAAGAAATGGCCCCTCTCCGATGTGTTTCGGAGAGGGGCCATTTATGCGTTTTTTCAGCCCTGGTGGCTCTCGGCGATGGCGCCGGAGCGGTATGCGTCCAGCAGCGCCATCAGGTTGTCCACCTGCTCCCGGAGCTGGACGCCGATGTCGGTGTCGTTGATCCGGGCCCGGCGCTCCAGCCACTCGATGACCTCCGACGAGGAGGCGATGTCGGTGTTCTCCTTGATGGCCTGTTCCCGCCCCGCGAAGGGCTGGTGGGACACCAGCCGCAGGCACCGGGAGGTGTAGATCAGGGTGTACCCCGCGATGCCGGTGGTCTTCTGGTAGGCCTTGCAGAAGCCGCCGTCGATGACCAGCAGCCTGCCGCCGCCCTTGATGGGGCTCTCGCCCTTTTTGGACTTCACGGGGATGTGCCCGTTGATGATGTGGCAGTGGGGGCCCTCCAGGCCGAACTCCTTCAGCAGCATCCCGCAGACGGCGGGGTCGTTGTACAGCCGGTAGTAGGCGTTTTTCTGCTCCTTCCACACCGACTCGTCGTCGATGAGCCGCCGCTCGAAGGTGGTCATGCGATCCCGGCCGTAGATGGGGCTGTTCCGCCCGCACCACAGGAACCACAGAAAGTCCTGCCCAGCCTGCTGCTCCGGGGAGCCGGCCTTGTAGTAATAGGCCTTGCGGGCGGTGGCGTCGGCGTAGTCCAGAAAGGCCTTGCCGCTCAGGTTGTCGCAGCCGATGGAGAACTTCATCAGCTCCCCGTCCTCCGTCATGGGGATGCAGCCGTGGAACAGCAGATTGCCGTTGTAGACGGTGTACAGGCTGCCCTTGGAGTAGAGATAGCGGATGTGCTGCTGGAGCTTCTCGCTGTGGACGAAGGAGTAGGTCATGCGCTCGATGAGCTGCGCCTCCTCCGTGGTGAGGGCGTAGGGATCTTTGGGGTCCACGGTGGGGAAGTCGGTATCCGCCAGGGGATAGGTCTTGCCGTCCACCACGACGGTCTTGTGCTCGTAGTCGATCTTGTCCAGCAGCAGCCGGTCGTCCATGCCGAAGGAGGGGTTGCGGAGGATCTTCTGCCCCTCCAGCTTGAACAGGATGATGGTGATGGCCTTGTGCATCCGGGCGGTGAGATCCAGCCCCCGGTCGGACAGATCCAGCTCCCGGGGCGCGCTGCCGTTGTCCTCCTCGTCCATCTTCACCTGCCAGCGGCTCACGTCGCACCCGGCGTAGACCCGGGAGGCAAAGTCGGACAGGGGCCGCAGGGAGATGCCGTAGCCTGTCTCGATGACCTCCATATTGTCGTACCGCAGGGAGTTGGCCAGCACCGTGGCCACCAGCGTCCTGGAGCCGGAGGCGGCGCCCATCCAGAGGATGTCGTGGTTGCCCCACTGTATGTCCACGCTGTGGTGCTTCATCAGGGTGTCCATGACGATATGCGCGCCGGGGCCCCGGTCGAAGATGTCCCCCACCACGTGGAGCCGGTCGACGCTCAGCCGCTTGATGAGCCTGCACAGCTCGATGAGGAAGTTGGTAGCCCGATCCAGGTCGATGATGGAGCCGATGATGCCCTCGTAGTAGTCCCGCTTGTCGGCCTCGTTGTGGGCGGAGCGGGTGTGGACAAGCTCGTCCATGATGTAGGCGTACTCCGGGGGCATGGCCTTGCGCACCTTGGAGCGGGTGTACTTCACCGACACCAGGCAGCACAGCTCTACCAGCCGGTGGAGGTTTACCCGGTACCACTCCCGCATGTCGCTGGTGGTGCGCTCCACCTCCTCCAGCTTCTCCTCGGGGTAGTAGATGAGGGTGGTCAGCTGATCCCGATCCTGCTTTGACAGGGTGCCGGCGAACAGCTCGTCCACCTTCTCCCGCACCTCGCCGGAGGCGGAGTGGAGGATGTGGCGGAAGGCCTCGTACTCGCCGTGGATGTCGGAGACGAAGTGCTCGGTGCCCTTGGGCAGCGCCAGGATGGCGCGCAGGTTGATGATCTCCGTGCTGGCGGCCTGTACCGTGGGGTACTGCTTGGACAGCATCTTCAGATAGTGCAGATTCTCCGGATCAAAGGCCCGTTTCTCGGTCATGGGAACCACCTCGTATGTAATCTGTGTCCAGTATACTATGGAAATGTTGGATTGTCCAGCGGTTTCCGCCTTGCGGGGCCGGGGAAAACGTGCTATTTTAGTGTCAGACTGTGGAGAGGAGGGGAGTGCCGTGACCGTTTTGTTCGCCGTAAAGGGGGAGGACGGCAAAAAGCTGGACTGGCCGCTGCTGGCCGCCGCCTGCAAACGTGTCTGGGGCTGGGACGCCCTCCCGCCCGTGGAGCGCTCCGGGCGCGGCAAGCCCTTTTTCCCGGACCAGCCTGACAAGTGCTTTTCCTTGTCACACAGCGGGGGATATGCTCTCTGCGCCCTCTCCGACGGCCCCGTGGGGGCGGACATCGAACTGGTGCGGCCCCTGCGGGAGCGCCTGTTGGACGACTGCCTCAGCGAGGGGGAAAAGGCCGCTTTTGACGGCGCCTGGCCGTCCTTTTTCCGCATCTGGACGCTGAAGGAGAGCTGGGTGAAGCGGGAGGACTCTCCCCTCTGGCCGCCCAGGCTGGCGGAGACTCCGCCGCCCTGTCCCCACCGGAGCTATGAGGGGGAGGGCTGGGTGACCGCCGTCTGCTGCGACGGGGAACCCCCGGAGGACATCCTCTGGCTGACCCCGGAGGAACTTTAAGGGAATCTTAATCGCTTTTGCCCTTTCAACTTAAACCCGCTCTGCTACCATAGCGCCATTACCATAAGAGGGGATGCGCTATGGCAGCTTTTCATTTTTTGCTGACGGTTTTGCTCTTCGGGCTCAAGGTGTTTGGCGTCTATTTCACCGTGATGGCGGCGTTCACCCTGCTGCCCCACCGCAAATTCAGACCCGCGCCCTACCGCACCCGGTTCGCGGTGCTCACCGCCGCCCGGAACGAGGAAATGGTCATCGCAAACTTTGTGCGCAGTGTAAAGGCCCAGAACTATCCGGCCGGCCTGTTCGATGTGTTCGTCGTCCCCAACAACTGCACTGACGACACCGAGGGCGCGGCCCTGGCCGCCGGGGCGGAGATCATCTCCTGCCGTGGGTGCGTTGAAAGCAAGGGGGACGCGCTGCATCAGGCGTTTGAGCAGCTCATGGGCCGGGACTACGACGCCTTTGTGGTGCTGGACGCGGACAACACCCTGGCTCCGGACTACCTGGCCCGGATGAACGACGCCTTCGCCGCCGGGGCAAGGGTCTGCAAGTCCCGCATGAGGGCGGCCAACCCATACGCCTCCCCGGTGGCCGGGTGCTACGGCCTGTTCAACGCCGCTATGGATCTGATCTGGAACCGCCCGCGGGCGGCGCTGGGGCTGTCCGCCAAGCTGGTGGGCACCGGCTTCGCGCTCCGCCGGGAGGTGCTGGAGGAGCTGGGCGGGTGGAATACCTCCACCATCGCCGAGGACTGCGAGTTCGCAGCTCAGCTGGCCCAGGCGGGGATCCGGGTGACCTGGGTGCCCGGCGCCGTCAACTACGATGAGGAGCCCCTGGACTTCGCCACCTCTCTCCGCCAGCGGAAGCGCTGGGTCAGCGGCATCATGCAGGTGGGCAGGCGCCGCCTGGGGGAGCTTTGGGCGGGGGAGTGCCCCAACTCCAAACTGCGCTTCGACATGACCATGTTCCTTCTGCTGCCTTTTTCCCAGGCGATCACCGCTCTGCTGACCGCCGCCTTTTTGCTGACGGGCGGAGCCGGCCTGCCGACGGCGCTGGGCGGGCTGGCGCTGTCCTGCCTGGGGAGCGTGGGGTCGGCCGTGGTGCTGACCCTCTACGGCGGGTACGACGTGAGGCGGATGCTGCCCGCCATCCTGTTTTTCCCGGTCTTTACATTGTCCTGGACGCCGCTCCAGGTGCTGGCCCTGTTCCACGACACCAGGCGGTGGAGCGCCATCGCCCACCGGGGAGCCGTCCCCGCGGCGGCGAAATGACAAAAATCGTCCGCACCGTTGCCCCGATCCGTGCATATACTGACCTGTAAGAGGGGAGCATTTATTCCCATGACATCGGAGACAGAAAAGGAGCAGCGGTATGAGAGAATTTAACATGGAGCCCGACGCCCGCCCGCAGGACGTGGACGACCTGATCTTCGGTCAGGACGATCCGCGGGTGAGCGAGCGGTGAGCGGGAGATGAAAAGGAGCTGCGAAAGCGGCTCCTTTTTGGCTGTCCGGCAACTTTCTCCTTTACAACCGGCCGCCGGTTCTATATAATAGATGGGACAAATCAAGCCAAATGAGGGAACATCTATGATCGTACAATTCGACGAGTACAAAACGAAATTAAACGCGCTGAAGCCCGAGTTGGAGCTGCTGGGCCAGTCGCTGGATCTGGAGGGCGCCGAGCGGGAGCTGGACGAGCTCCGTGCCCAGTCCGCCTCCGACGGGTTCTGGAACGATGTGGAGAAGGCCCAGAAAGTCCAGCAGCGCATCAGCCGGCTGGAGGGCAAGGTGGCCGCCCAGCAGAAGCGGCTCTCCATCTGGGACGACCTGATGACGCTGTGCGAGATGGGCCAGGAGGAGGAGGACGACTCCCTGGTGCCCGAGGTGGAGGAGGGCTACGCCAGGCTGGAGAACGAGATCGCCTCCGCCCGGCTGGACACCCTGCTCTCCGGGGAGTACGACGGCTCGCCCGCCATTGTGTCCCTCCAGGCGGGGGCCGGCGGCACCGAGGCCCAGGACTGGGCCCAGATGCTCTACCGCATGTACACCCGCTGGGCGGAGCGCCACGGCTACACCTACACCATCCTGGACTATCAGGACGGGGACGAGGCGGGCATCAAGTCCGCCGCCATCCGCATCGAGGGGGACAACGCCTACGGCCACCTGAAGAGCGAGCACGGCGTCCACCGGCTGGTGCGCATCTCCCCCTTCGACGCCAACGCCCGGCGGCAGACCTCCTTCGCCGCGGTGGAGGTCATGCCCGAGCTGGACGACAGCGTGGAGGTGGACATCCGGGAGGAGGACATCGAGATGCAGGTGTACCGCTCCTCAGGCGCCGGCGGCCAGCACATCAACAAGACCTCCTCCGCCGTGCGGCTGATCCACAAGCCCACCGGCATCGTGGTGTCCTGCCAGACGGAGCGCTCCCAGTTCCAGAACCGGGAGACCTGCATGAAGATGCTCCGCTCCAAGCTGATGCAGATCAAGGAGCAGGAGCACCTGGACAAGATCTCCGACATCAAGGGCGCCCAGCTCAAGATCGAGTGGGGCAGCCAGATCCGCTCCTACGTGTTCATGCCCTACCAGCTGGTGAAGGACAACCGCACCGCCTACGAGACCTCCAACGTCAACGGCGTCATGGACGGCGACCTGGACGGGTTCATCAACGCCTACCTCACCGCCGCGGCCACCAACACCTGGGCCACCAAGTAAATACTTTGAAACGAAAAGGCGGCCCTCTCCTGATGGGAGAGGGCCGTTTCACGTTGTTACTGTCCGTTCTGCCCGGAGCTGTCCCCGCCGCCCTCCTGGCGGAAGGCGAAGAAGCGCTGGCCGAAATAATTGAGCCCGGTGTAGAGGCACATGCCCACCAGCATGGCCGCGTTGTCCTGCACCTTCACGCCGAAGCCGCTCAGCGCCCAGCGCACCAGCGGTTTGGCCACGCCGTAGGCGATGACGGCGCACACCGCCACCGTGAGGACGAACCGGGCCACCTGGGCCCAGGAGCGCTCTTTGTTTTGGAAGGTGAAGTACTTGTTGAGGAAGTAGCTCACCACGCCGCCCACCACATAGTTGGCGCATACCGACAGCCAGTAGGGGGTGCCCGCCAGATTGTACAGGAGGAACATGATCCCCGCGCCCACCAGCGTGTTCAGCACCCCAACCAGCAGGAACTTCAGCATGGAGATGTCGAACAGCCCACGCAGTTTTTTCATGCCGTACACCACACCTTTCCGATGATATCTCCGGCCGGCCCTTACGGGCGGCAGATGTTCAGGATGCCGGAGGGCACTTCCTCCTCATAGATGCCCAGGCTGTTCACGGTCTCCAGCGCCTTCTGGCCGTCCAGCACGTAGTAGGGGCTCACCCACTCGCCGTCCAGCACGCAGGTGTTGAGGGCGGCGTCCAGATCCATGCCGATGGCCTGGGTGGCGAACCAGACCATCTCGCCGGTCTTCATGTCGCTGTCCACATAGGTGTTCAGGATGTTGATGAGCGCGGTGACTTTGGTCACGTTGGACGGGGTGATGGTCTGCTTCACCAGGGCGGCGAGAAATTTCCGCTGGGTCTCGGTGCGGCCGATGTCCGCGTTGGGGTAACAGTTGCGGCAGCGCATGACCCCAAGGGCGCTGCTGCCGTCCAGCTTCTGATAGCCCTTGGAGATGTGGATGTGCAGATTTTGCAGCGGATCGTCGTAATTCATGTCCACGGGCACGTCGAAATACACCCCGCCGATCTCGTCCACAATGGCCTTAAAGGCGTTGGTGTCGACCTCCACGTAGAAGTCCACCGGCACCGCCAGGGTGCTGGATATGGTGTCCGCCAGCAGTTCCGTGCCGCCCAGGGACTGGACGGCATTCATCTTATAGATGCTGCCGTTCACCCGCACCGCCGAGTCCCGGGGGATGGAGAGCAGGGAGGCGGTCTTGTTCCCGGTGTCGAACACGCCCAGCATCATGGTGTCGGTGCCGCCCATGTCCGCCGAGCCGATGAGCAGGCAGGTGTAGACCCCGTCCCGCCGGTGGAGCACGACCTCGTCCGTGTCCGGGGCGGGGGTGTCATCGGCATCGGGGGCGTCGCTCTCCACCGGGGGATCGTCCTCCTGGTCTGTGTCGTCAATGACGTCGGGACGGAAGACCACCTGGTCGTCCACGTCGGGGGCCCAGAAGTGGAGGGCAATAAAGCCCGCCACGATCACCAGGGAAAACGCGGTGACAACGATAAGCAGCCCTCTGAGGAAGCGCGCCCCGCCGGAGCGCCTTTTTCGAACCTTTGTTTTGTGCCATTTTGCCATGGGCCGGGTTCCTTTCTCTGTATGGAGAGGCGACGGATCGCCGGATTATGTCAACTACAGCCCCCACAGTATAGCGAACCCTGCCGGAAAAAACAAGTACAAAATGTAAACAAATTTTGGTCACACTTCCGTATTGACAGGAGGCAAAATCACATTATAATTAAACTGTATCAAATGATACAGTTTGGAGGGAACAGCGGTGAAGCAGGAGCGGACTGTGGATCACCCCCTGTTCGCAGGCGTGGACAGGGAGCTGCTGGAATCGGCGCTGGACTCGGCGGAACGGCTGTCCGTTCCAAGAGGGGAGACCATCTACAGCCGCGGCCGGTTCCGCCGGTGCCTGGGGGTGCTGCTGGAGGGCAGGGTGAAGGTGGACAAGGGCGCCCTGACCATGTCCGTGCTGAGGGCCGGCGATCTGTTCGGGGCGGCGGCGCTGTTCTCCGGCGGGGCCGGCTACCCCACTACCCTCACCGCCCAGACCGACTGCCGGATCCTGCTCCTGCCCCAGGAGGAGGTGCGGCGGCTGATCCGGGAGGACGGCGCCTTCGCTGAGAACTACGTCACCTATCTGTCCGGCCGGATCCAGTTCCTCACCGGGCGGCTGGGGGCGTTGTCCGCCGCCTCCGGGGAGGGCAGGCTGGCCCAGTACCTGCTCACCAACTGCGGGGAGGACGGGGCGCTCACCATCTCCGCCGCCCAGCTCTGCCGGCGCATCGGCGTGGGGAGGGCGACCCTCTACCGCGCGTTTGAGGCGCTGGAGGATGCCGGGGCCATCGCCCGGGAGGGCAAGACCATCCGCCTGACCGACCGGGAGAGATTACAGGCCGCCGTGGACGGCCGCTCCCGCCGCTGAAATGGAAAGGAAAGATATCATATGAACCTCAAAAAATTCACCGCTCTGCTGCTGGCTCTGACGCTGGTATTCGCCCTGGCCGCCTGCAGCGTTGCCGACCCCGGCGCGGACATCCGCCTGTCCGTGCTGTCCGGCCCCACGGGCATCGGCGCGGCCAAGCTGCTCACCGACGCCGACGCCGGCCGGACGGCGGCCCACTATGACTACACCATCGAGGCCGACAACTCCGCCCTGCTGGCCGGCCTGTCCAACGGCGAGATCGACGTCGCCACCATGGCGTCCAACATGGCGGTGAACCTCTATCACAAGACCGACGGCGGCGTGAAGATCATCGCCCTGGGCACCCTGGGCGTCCTCCACATCCTGGAGGGCGGCGGCACGTCCGAGATCAACTCCATCGCCGACCTGGTGGGCAAGACCATCTGGTCGGCCGGCCAGGGCGCCAACCCGGAGTATATCCTCCGCTATCTGCTCCAGCAGGCGGGCGTCGCCGATCAGGTGACAGTGGAGTTCGGCGAGGCCTCCGAGATCCAGACCAAGCTGCTCTCCGGCGAGATCCAGTGCGCCATGCTGCCGGTACCCGCCGCCACCGCCGCCATCGCCAAGGGCGAGGGACAGGTGCGGGAGGCCGTAGACGTCACCGAGGCCTGGGACGGGATGGGCTCCGGCGACAAGCTGGTGATGACCGCCGTGGTGGCCCGCACCGATTATATCGCGGAGCACCCCGACGCGGTGGCCGCCTTCCTGCGGGAGTACGAGGCGTCCATCGACTACGTGAACAGCCATGTGGACGAGGCCGCCGAGTGGGTGGCGGGCTTTGGCATCGCCCCCTCCGCCGGCATTGCCAGGGCGGCCATCCCCCAGTGCCACCTGACCTATATTGCCGGGGCGGATATGCAGCCCGCCATCGGCGGCTACTTCCAGGCGCTGTACGGGCTGGATCCCGCCTCTATCGGCGGGGCCCTGCCCGACGACGGCATCTATTATGTGGGCTAAGGGCCTGAAAAACTGTATGAGGATCGTCATACCCCCGGTCTTCTGGCTGGGGGTATGGCAGCTTGCGGCCATGGCCGTGGGGCGGGAGCTGCTGCTCCCCGGCCCGGCGGCGGTGGCCCGCTCCCTGTGCGCCCTGGCGGCGACGGCGGACTTCTGGCTCTCCGCCGGGTCGACTTTGCTGCGCATCTTCCTGGGGTTGGTCTGGGGCACCGCCGCGGGAGCCCTGCTGGCCGTGCTGACCCATTTCAGCCCCTGGGCGTCGGCGCTGCTGGCCCCGGCGGTGAAGGTGATCCGCGCCACGCCGGTGGTGTCCTTCATCCTGCTGGTGTACCTGTGGGTGGCGCGGGCGGCCATCCCCGCCGTCATCGCGGGGCTGATGGTGCTCCCGGTGATCTGGGGCGCCATGACCGCCGGCCTCGCCGCCGTTGACCCCCAGCTGTTGGAGATGGCGAGGGCCTACCGGTTCTCCCGGCTGAAAACGGTGGGACTGATCTACCTGCCCTCGCTGAAAGGGCACTTCACCTCCGGCCTGCTCACCGCCTTCGGATTGGCGTGGAAGTCCGGGGTGGCGGCGGAGGTCATCTGCCCGCCCGCATCGGCCATCGGCTCAAGGCTCCAGCAGGCCCGGCTGGCCCTGGAGACCGCCGACCTGTTCGCCTGGACGCTGGTGATCATCGCCCTGTCCCTGCTGCTGGAGCGGCTGCTCCGCCTGCTGCTGGAGAGGGGGGACGCCCGATGATCCGGATCCGCGATCTGACCCTCCGCTACGGTGACAAGACCGTGCTGGACGGGTTCTCCCTCGATCTGCCGGACAGCGGGATCACTGCCCTCAGCGGGCTGTCGGGGTGCGGCAAGACCACCCTTCTCCGGGTGATGGCGGGGCTGACAAGGCCCCAGGGAGGGGAGGTCAGGGGCGTGGAGCCGTCTAAAACCGCGTTCCTGTTCCAGGAGGATCGGCTGCTGCCTTGGCGGACGGCAGCCCGGCACATCACCGACGTGCTCCCCAAAGAGAGAAGAGGAGAGGTCTCCCATTGGCTGGCATTTGCCGAGCTGGAGGGGGAGGGGGACGCCTGCCCCGCCTCCCTGTCCGGCGGCATGGCGCGGCGGCTGGCGCTGGCGCGGTGCGCCGCCCTGGGGGGCGATCTGCTCCTGCTGGACGAGCCATTCGCCGGGGTGGACGAGACCCGCGCCGCCCGCCTGCTGGAGCGGCTCCGGGCGCTGGGAGTGCCGGTGATCCTGTCCTCCCACCAGGCGGCCGTTCTGGAGCGGTGCGACACCGTCGTCCGGCTGGACGGCCCTCCCCTCAGAGTGCTGTAACACGAAAAAGGCGCTCCCTCCAACCCGGAGGGAGCGCCTTTGCCATGCTCAGAATTGATCCACCCAGTGGGTGATGACCAGCTCGGGGATCAGCCAGGCAAACATAAAGATGAGGAAATTAAGGGTGGTCAGAGAGGCAAACGCCCCGATGGAGGTCAGGTAGAAGGTCATCATCAGCCCCAGCGCGGCGCCCGCGATGGCGAAGAGCAGCCCCAGCCGGGCGGCCAGACGGAGCCGCCGGCCCCCCAGCACCGCGTCGCAGAAGGCGGAGAGCCCTTCCCGCGCCAGGATGGCCACCGCCGTGTGGTCGTGATCCTGATCCGGGTCGGACAGCTCCAGGCGCCGCTGGACGCCGGGGAACTCCAGCTTGTCCACCGGCAGCTGGAATTTCTGCTCCAGCATGGCGGGGACGATCACCGGATCCCTCGTGGCCAGCACCGGGGACATGTTCTCCCGGATGAGGGCGGAGAGGCTGGGGTTCACCGCCGGGTTGAGGGTGTAGTGCAGGGGGAACAGGCCCGCCAGCTCCCCGTTGATGGCGCAGAAGACGGCGGCGCGGATATTGTGGCCGGGCTTCAGCTCGACGTCCATCATCTGCATGAAGTCGGCGGTGCCCACCAGCACCTCCTGATTGCGGATGATGCCGGACACGCCGCCCTCGTGGGTCACCACGCCGGACACCTCCCGGTAGATGGCGCCCTGGGCGCGGAGCAGATCGTGGAAGGGACGGGTGAGACCGCAGTTCAGGGCCCGCAGCAGGGTGGCGGTGTAGGCCACCACCTTTTCCGTGGCCACGCCGCCGAACACGTTGACCTGGCTCACCTGGACGGCGCCGGTGGGGAACAGGTCGCTGTCCTCGATGATGATGCCGGCGGAGCCGCAGCGGAGCACCCCGGGCCAGCCGGCCAGGGCGGCGCCCAGCTTGTCCAGCCGGTCGGCCAGCCTGCGGTAGGGCAGGCCGTACACCAGCAGCGCCGGCCAGGCCGCGGCGGCGGTAAAGCCGCAGGAGGCCGCCCAGGTGAACCGCTCCGGCGCGCCCCGCCCCACGGAGGCCAGCAGGGCGCACAGCACTCCACCCAGGATCAGCAGCGGCGCGGCGACACGGTAGATCTTATCCGGCCCGCTCTCCGCCTGGAGCTGGCTGCCGAAACCGGTGGGGATGTCGGAGCGCTTGGCGTAGGCGGGTCTGGCGTTCCACTTGTTGTCGTCCAGGGTCACCACATAGGGGGTGCGGGCCTGGGCGGCCACCTTGGCGGAGACCCGGTTCGCCGCCTGCCGGGCGTGGATGCCCCACAGGGCGCACACCAGCCCCACGGCGGTGACGGCGGAGCAGGGGAGACTGTTGCCCCGATCCTCCAGGTGGCCGGCGGTGAGTCCGTCGACGAGGGTGAACACCCACGCCAGCGCCGCGATCAGCTCCGGGCAGAGCTTTTTCTCCATGACCTGCCGGATGGCGGCCGTGATCACGTCGAAGCACAGCGCCCCCACCGCCGCCAGCAGGATGGTCAGGATCAGCGCCCGCAGCCGGAAGGAGGCCAGGGGGCTTTCCGCCAGATCGTCCCAGTGGAAGAAGGGCAGATCCAGCGAGACCACGATGGCGGCCAGCGTGACCACACCGGCGATGAGTACCCGCCGCCCCTGACTCACCAGCCCCTTTCGCCAGCGGGCGGCCAGCTCCGCCGGCTCCACGTCCGGCGGCAGTTCCTCCTGCTTCGGGGTGGAGCGGGGCCGCCTGGCCGGCCGGGGGGCGGCCTGAGCGGGCTCCTCCTCCCGGTCGGTGCCGGGGATGTACCGCTCCGCCTTTTTGACCTCCTCGCTGGGCTCCGCCTCGTCGTACATATGGTCGGCATAGGTGTCCGCCTGCCGGATGAGAGAGGACAGCCGCGCGCCCAGGGCACGCCGCAGCCCCTTGGGTTTGATCTGGGCCATGGGCTTGTCCGGCTCCGCCCTGGGGGGCACCTTGATGGGCTTGGGGGGCTTTGGGAGGCCGTCGTCCTCCTCGGGCTCCGGGGGCGGGGGATCCTCCGGCATGGGGAGGTCGATCTCCTTTTGCCGCCGGGCCTTGACGCCGGGCTGCTCGGGGAACTCCACCACCTTGGGCCGGTTTTTGGATTTGGAGCCGTACTCCGCCAAAATCTCGTCCACCGAGAAGCCGGAGCCTTTCTCCCTGTCGTCTGCCATGGGGGATATCCCTCCTTGTCAGCTCCGCTGGCGCACCGCCTCGTACAGCACGATGGCGGCGGCGGCGGAGGCGTTCAGCGAATTGATCTTCCCCCGCATGGGGATGGACACCAGAAAATCGCACTGTTCCCGGATCAGACGGCTCATGCCGTCCCCCTCGCTGCCGATGACGATGACGGCGGGGCCCTTCAGGTCGGCCTCATAGAGGGAGGTAGTCCCGTCGGCGGCGGTGCCGAACACCCACAGGCCCTGCTCCTTCAGCTCTTTCAGGCAGGCGGTGAGGTTGGCCACCCTTGCCACGGGGAGGTAACTCACCGCCCCCGCGGAGGTCTTCGCCACGATGGCCGTCAGGCCGGCGGAGCGCCGCTTGGGGATGATGACCCCGTGGGCGCCGGCGCACTCGGCGGTGCGGATGACGGCCCCTAAATTGTGGGGGTCGGACAGCTCGTCGCACACCACGATGAGGGGGGCCTCGCCCCGCTCCTTCGCGGCGGCCAGGATGTCCTCCACCGGCACGTACTCCCGGACGGCGGCCACCGCGATGACCCCCTGGTGGGAGTGGGTGCGGCTCATGCCGTCCAGCTTGCGGCGGTCTGCCTCGGTGACCACGACGCCGCGGCCCCTGGCGGTGGAGGCGATGTGCCCCAGGGCGGCGTCGGTCTCGCCGCGGGCGATGTAGATCTTATCGATGGCCGTCCCGGCCCGCAGGGCCTCGATGACGGCGTTGCGCCCCTCGATGAGGCCGTCGGCCTCCGCCTCCATGGGGCGGGCGGGGCGTTTTTCATTTCGCATGGGGAAAACTCCTTCCCAATCACTTGTGGATACAGAGACAGTGTACCACAAAATATCGCCGCTGGAAAGGGGGAAAAGCGCCTCCGGCCCCATTTTGTCATAGAAAGTTTACAGCCCGGTTACGAACAATTCTTGTTTTTACGAAAAAGGTGTGATATACTACAGCAGACTGGTGGGTTTTCGCCACCATGTGATGACAAAATGAACCCGTCTCCGGGAGATCCTTCCCGGTGTAAAGGAGGCTTATCATGCCCAATCTCAACGGCCCCGGCGGTTCCAACAACCGCAATAACCGCGGCGGCGACAACGACCGCAAACGCTCCCCGTGGAGCTTTCTCTCCATCGTGCTGTGGGCGCTGCTGCTGGTGATGATGCTCAACACCTGCAGCGGCAGCCTGCTCCAGAGCGGCAACACCCAGGAGGTGTCCATCGACACCTTCTGCGAGTGGGTGGAGAACCACTATGTGAATGAGGTGGAACTGCAGAGCACCGCCTATTACTTCACGCTCAATGAGGATGCCCCCCCGCTGAAGGAATATATGGGTCAGCAGGGCGGCCCCGCGGGCCACCTGTTCGGCGGCGGGATGTTCCCCGGCACCGGCGAGCTCAGCTTTGTGGTGCCCGCGTTCAACGTCCCGGATCTGGTGGGTTGGCTCCGGGAAAACGGCGCCCACCCCGACGCGGAGCTGGTCACCGAGAGCCAGCAGATGCTCTCCGCCCTGGTGAGCTACGTGCTGCCCTTGGTCATCATGGTGGTGGCCATGATCTTCGTCTACCGCTACATCTTCTCCAAGATGGGCAGCGGCGGCGGCATCGGCGGCATCGGCGGCGTGGGCAAGGCCAACGCCAAGGTGTATGTGGAGAAAAAGACCGGCGTCACCTTCCGTGACGTGGCCGGCCAGGACGAGGCCAAGGAGTCTTTGGAGGAGATCATCGACTTCCTCCACAACCCCGGCAAGTACACCGCCATCGGCGCCCGCCTGCCCAAGGGCGCGCTGCTGGTGGGCCCCCCCGGCACCGGCAAGACCCTGCTGGCCAAGGCCGTGGCCGGCGAGGCCAACGTGCCCTTCTTCTCCATCAGCGGCTCCGACTTTGTGGAGATGTTCGTGGGCGTGGGTGCCTCCCGTGTCCGCGACCTGTTCAAAGAGGCCAGCAAGATGGCCCCATGCATCATCTTTATCGACGAGATCGACACCATCGGCAAGTCCCGTGACAACCGCATGGGCGGCAACGACGAGCGGGAGCAGACCCTGAACCAGCTGCTGGCCGAGCTGGACGGCTTCGACCCCGGCAAGGGCGTCATCGTCCTGGGGGCCACCAACCGGCCCGAGGTGCTGGACAAGGCCCTGCTCCGCCCCGGTCGGTTCGACCGGCGCATCACCATCGACCGGCCCAACCTGGCGGGCCGTCTGGCCACCCTCCAGGTGCACACCCGCAAGATCCGTCTGGCGGAGGACGTGGATCTGAAAAAGATTGCCCTGGCTACCGCCGGCTGCGTGGGGGCCGACCTTGCCAATCTGGTGAACGAGGCCGCCCTGCGGGCCGTCCGCCAGGGCCGCAAGGCGGTGAACCAGCAGGATCTGCTGGCCTCCTTCGAGTTCGTCATCGCCGGCAGCGAGAAGAAAAACTCCGTGCTCACCGAGTTCGAGAAGAAGCTGGTGGCCTATCACGAGGTGGGCCACGCCATGGTGGCCTACCGGCAGAAGAACGCCGAGCCGGTGCAGAAGATCACCATCGTCCCCCACACCGAGGGCTCCCTGGGCTACACCCTGCTGATGCCCGAGGAGGACAAGACCAACCTCCGCACCAAGGAGGAGCTGATGGCCAAGATCACCGTGTCCATGGGCGGCCGCGCCGCCGAGGAAGTGGTGATGGACACCATGACCAACGGCGCCTCCCAGGACATCCAGGAGGCCACCAACATCGCCCGGAACATGGTGGCCATGTTCGGCATGAGCGAGGAGTTCGGCATGATGGCCCTGGGCTCCGTCCGCAATCAGTACCTGGACGGCGGCTACGGCCTGGACTGCGCCCAGGACACCGCCGCCGCCATGGACAAGGCGGTCAAGGCCATTCTGGACGTGTGCTATGCCGACGCGGTGGAGATCCTGAAGAACAGCCGGGAGGACATGGACAAGGTGGTGGCCTATCTGCTGGAGAAGGAGACCATCACCGGCGGCGAGATGGTGGCCATCATCGAGGGCCGGGATCCCGCCCTGGTGGAGGAGGCCTACGCGTCCTCCCGTCCCCAGCCCAAGCTGCCCGGGGACATCGAGCCACCGGCCAGGAGCGTCAACATCGTCAGCCAGCCCATCCCCGCGCCGCCCCAGCCGGACAGCGGGGCAGGGGAGCAGCCGGAGGACAAACCGGCGGACAACACCCCGCCCGCGCCCCCCGCGGAGGATCCCAACGACCCCTCCACCTGGACGGGCGACAAGACCGAATAAGCGAAAAAATTCCCTCCGCCGACCGCAGAGGGAATTTTGTATGCTCAGTGCAGGTTGTCCACGGCCTCGGCAAGCCTGTCCGGGTCGCCCACCGCCAGCAGGATGGTGTTGTCCACCCGGCGGATCACGGCGGCCTCCAGCCGGGGCACGGCTTCGGGGGCGTAGTTTTTGGCGTTTGCGATCTGCTCGTCGATCCGCTGCTGGAAGCCCACCTCGGCGTTGACGGCGGCGTCCTTGCTGGTAAAGACGATGACCACCACCTCGTCGGCACTCTGGCTGGTGTTGGCGGCCTGATAGCTCACGCACTCCTCAATGGCGTTCTCGTCCACGTGGTACAGGTTGGCGATGACAAAGGTGCTGTCCACCTTGCCCATGTCGCCGTTGAACACTCCGGCGTTCAGCAGCGTCTCCGCATCGTCCAGCGTGAAGGGAGCGTCGGCGGCAGTCCGTCCGGAGCCGCAGGCGGTGAGCAGCAAAACCAGCGCCAGAGCGCAAATCAAGGCTTTTTTCATCATCTGGCCTCCCGGCTCGTGAAGTACCAATCGGCGTCGATCACATGGCTGCGGAGATAGTCTGCCCACAGGTCGTAGGCGTCAGGCTGGAAATGGCAGCCGTCGCTGGTGGCAAGCTCCTCTTTCAGCTGGCCGCTGCCGTCCCGGTAGACCTCCGCCACGTTCAGCAGGGCGATGTGCTTCTGCTCCGCCATGCGGGTGTTGATGTCGTTGAAGGTGTTGACGTTCTCATTGTTCTGCCAGCTGGCTTTGGTCAGGGCGTCGTTCACCGGGGGCATCAGCTCCAGGTAGATGACGGCGTCGGGCTGGGCGGCGATGACGTCGTCCAGGAACTTGCCCAGCTGCTCCTCATAGGCGGAGGCGGGATAGCCCAGCTCGTTGAGGCCCAGCATGATATACACCTTGCCGAACTGCTTGGCTTTCAGCGCCTGCATCAAGGTCATGCTCTGCCCGTTCAGGGTGACGGAGTAGTCGCTCTCGTCCACGTGGAACACGCTCATGCTCTGCTTGTAGAGGTAGTCGCCGGTGTGGAGGTCGCTGTACAGCCACAGGCCCTCGGTGCGGGAGTCGCCCACAAAGGCGGCGTCCTCAAAGTAGGAGTCGTCCGCCAGAGGTTCGCACTCCTCCACCGGGGTGCCGAACTGATACAGGGGCTCCGGGGTGGGGGTGGGCTCCGGCGTGGGCTCGGGGGTGGCCTCCGGCGCGTCGCCGGCCGGCTTCTCCGTCTGGACAGCGGCGGTGCTGCCGCCGGCGGGAGGATCGGTGTTCTTCGCGCCGCTCTTGCCGCCGCAGGAGGCCAGCAGGAGCAGGGCGGACAGTGTGCAGAAGAGGATTGCGAATCTACGCATGAAAATCCCTCGTTTCTCTATATATTGTGCCACATTCCCAACAATGCTACCATCAATGGCAACCGCTGTCAAGACACAAATGGTTACAGTTATGTAAACGGCTCAGTCCAGTAGGAGGGCGGCAATCTCGTCATAACTGGCGGCGGTGTAGGTGGGCACGGCGGGGCCGGAGAGGGGCAGCCCGTTCGGATTGTACCAGACGGTGTCGATGCCGGCCCGGTTGCCGCCGTAGATGTCGCTCTCCAGGCTGTCGCCCACCATCACCACGGAGGTTCGGTCGGTGACGCCCAGCGCCTCCAGCGCCCGGTCGAAGTAGGCGGTCTGGGGCTTCTGCGCCCCCAGCTCCACCGACACCAGCAGGTGGGGGATGACCTTGTCCAGCCCGGTGCGGCGGTAGCGCCCCCACTGGGCGGCGGGCAGGCCGTTGGTGGCGATGGCTAGCTCCAGCCCCCCGGCCCGGAGCCTTTGGCAGAACTCCATGGCGCCGGGGAGGAGGTACGCCTCCAGGCCCAGACCCTGCTCATATTCGCGGTTGAGGACTCTGGGATCCTCGTCGCTGTCCAGTACCCGCATGAGAGCGGCGAACCGCTCCACCACCAGGTAGTCCTGATCCACCTCGCCCCTCGCCATGGACTTCCACAGGGCGTCGTTGATTTTGGAGTAGGTGGCCGCCACCCCGTCGTCGTGGGGGAGGCCGTGGGCGGCCAGCACTTTGGTGAGGGACGCCCGCTCCGACCTGTGGAAGTCCAGCAGAGTCATGTCCGCGTCCAGCAGGACGGTGCGGTATTTACCCATGGCGAACCCTCCCCCGGATGCGGCGGATCGCCGCCACGGCGGTGGAAACCAGCAGCAGGCCGATGGCCAGGCACCCGGCGATGCCGAAGGTGCGCAGGAAGGTGTTCAGGAACAGCTCCGTCTCGCCGCGGATGCCGTAGTCCATGGCCTGATAGATGGTGAGGCCGGGCACCAGCGGGAACATGGAGATGACCAGGTAGGAGGTGGCGGGGCATTTGCGCACCCGCGCCATGCTCTGGGCCCAGATGGCGACCGCTATGGCGGCCAGCAGGCTGGACAGATATACGTTGCCCATCCAGCCCTGGGCCAGCAGGTAGACCGTCCAGCCCAGCGCGCCGCCGATGCAGCACAGCAGGGCGCCCCAGGTGCGGACGTTGTAGGCGGGGCAGAAGCCCAGGCAGGCGACCAGGGCGAACAGGCAGCAGAGGGGGGCGGGATAGCTCACGGCCGCGCCGGCCTGCTCCGGCATCTGCCACAGCGCCCGGCACAGCAGCACCGCGCCGCCGGTGCCCAGGGCGATGGCCACCGCCGTCAGCACCGCCCGGACGAAGGTGGACACACCGGAGATCACGTCCCCGGTGAGGAGGTTGCTCATAAAGTTGGTGAACACCAGCCCCGGCACCAGCACCATGATGGCGCCCGTCACGGCGGCGTCGATATTCAGCGGGATGTCCGCCGCCAGCGGCAGACAGGCCACCAGCGCCATCGCGAAGGCGGACACCATGGTGGAGATGAAGAAGTTGGCGTGCAGACGCCCCAGCAGGATGACGCACACGCCGGCGGCCAGCCCGGCAAAGCCGCCGGCCACCGCCTCCATCAATCCGCCGGAGAAGAACAGGGCGAAGAAAAACGCCCCCAAAAAGTATCCGAAAAGCTGCGCCCCCAGGGGGAAGGGCGTGACGGCCGCCTCCTCTGCGCGGCACTGCTCCAGGATCTCGCCGGGGTCGTCGGGCGGGGCGGTGCACAGCCGGCGGGACAGGGCGTTGAACCGCTCGATGCCGTATACGTCGACGGAGGACATGGGCACCCGCCGCATCCGGGTGTGGGCGCGGCCCTCCGGGTCGGAGATGCTGACGATCAGACAGTTGGGGATGGCGAAGACCTCGCCCTCCAGGCCGTAGGCGGCCAGCAGGCGGCGGACGGTGTCCTCCGCCCGGTAGATCTCCGCTCCGTACCGCAGCAGCTGGACGCCCATCTCACAGCAGCCCTCCAGCAGCACGTCGTAGTCCACGCCTGACCCCTCCCTCCTGAAAAATTTGACGCCTCTCCAGGGTTCGACGGATTTCCCGCCGGCCCTGTGGTATGGTGATGATGCGGCCTGAAACCGCGGCATGGGGCGGATCCCATGCGGTCATTCCATTCTCCCGCGCAATAGACCCTTTGGCTCTTTTCCCTCGTGGAAAAGAGCCGTTTTTTATCCGCAAAAAGAGGGATGCCGAGGCATCCCTCTTGATTTGATTATTTTCGACCGCCCCGGCGGCTGCTCCGCCGCTCGTTCATGTGGAGCTCGGACAGCTTGCTGTCGGAGCTGGCCATAAACTGCTTGAGCTGATCCTCAAAGCTGGCGGAGCCCTTCGGCAGGGTGGACTCGGCGGCAAAGGGGACGTTGGACGCGCTCCAGCGGCCACGGCCCCGGTCGCCCTCCGGACGGGGAGCGGCGGGTCTGGCGGGCGGGCGGCGCTCCGGACGGGCAGGCGGCGGGACCGCCTGCTTGATGGACAGGTTGATGCGGTTGTTGTCGTCGATGCCGATGATCTTCACCGTCACCGTCTGTCCCTCGGACAGGTGCTCATGCACGTCGCTCACATAGGAGTACGCGATCTCGGAGATGTGTACCAGGCCGGAACGGTTGCCGGGCAGCGACACGAACGCGCCGAATTTGGTGATCCCGGTCACCTTGCCCTCTAAAACCTCGCCAACTTCTAACGCCATAGATCTTCTGTTTTCCTCTCCCTGAAAGTATGTGGTCACTTGGACGGATCGGCGAACACGATCTCGTCCGGCTCCAGCAGGCCCAGCTTATCTCTGGCGATGTCCTCCAGATAGTCCGGGTCGCCGCTGTGAGCGATCTCGTCGGCCAGGGCGGCGTTTGCCTCCTGCTGCTCCTGAACCTGACGGGCCAGTACCTCCCGGCTTGCCTTTGCCGCGTCCAGCTTGCCCTTTACCGACAGCAGGGCGGCCACGGTGGCGGCCAAAAGAACGATTATGAGGATTTTGGCGCCGATCCCGGCCCGTTTCAGCTTCATCGCTGACCGCCCCCTTCCGATTTTCTTTGGCAAAACGGTATACTACGTTAATTCTATACCATTCCAGCCAATTTTGGAAGAGTTTTTTTTCATTTTTCAAAAAAATTTTTCCGGTCAGCCAAAGTTTTCGGATCGGGGCGGTCAAAAACCGCCAGAGCCGCCCCATGATCTCCAGGATTTTGCGAAACAGCGGCAGCGCCAGCCGGCTCAGAGTGAGAAAGTAGAGCCCGCCCCCCAGGAGCACCGCCGCCCCGTGGTAGATGCGCACCTCCCCCGTGTCCCGGAGGATGGCCAGCAGGAACAGGGAGACCGCCGTCCCCAGCCAGAAGATGAGATCCAGCAGGGCGGCCAGCCACTTGAGCGGAATACTCCGGCGGACGGCCCGCATGAGGTCGTACACCAGCCCCAGCGCCGCCCCCAGCAGAAAGCCCTGGCCGAACACCGCGGCCTGGGCCGCTACGTCCGCGGGCATCAGCGCAGCAGCCGGGAGAAGAAACCGCCCTTGGACGGCCCCGCGTCGTCCTCATAGGACACCGAGTCGATGTCCCCCTCCACCTTCAGATCGCCGCCGTCCAGGGACAGCTTCTCGATGTGGAGGTTGTCGCCGGACACCACCATGGCTCCCCTGGAGGTGGACAGCACGATGGAGTTCTCGTCGAACCGCTCCACGTCCTCCACGCCGGACACGGTGAGGCTTTTCCGCTCCTCGATGACTACGTGGTGGGGCGCGCCCGTCCCGTTTTCATATGCCACAAGACCATCTCCCAAACCTTGATGGTCAAGTGTATGGGGTTTGTCCGGGGATTAGAACCTGGGACGCACGTCGTCGCCGCGGGCCCGCTCCAGATTGACCTGCTTTTTGCGGCCAGCGGCCGACTCCAGCATGGCGGCCAGCTTTTCCCGGTCGTTGCTCTCGATGGCGGCGCGGTACTCCCGCAGCCGTCCCTCCAGCGCCTCCACCGTTTTGGCCAGCGCCGGGGCGTTGAGGGTGAACAGCTGCGTCCACATGGGCACGTCCAGGGAGGCCACCCGGGTGCAGTCCCGGAAGGAGCCGCCCTCAAAGCCCTGGCAGGAGAAGAAGTCGTCCCCGTCGCACACCGACACGGCGATGACGTGCATCAGCTGGCTGGTGTAGGCGATGAGCTCGTCGTGGCGCTCGGGGGTAGTGCGGGTCACGTCGCCAAAGCGGCAGTACTCCGCCATCCGGTACAGCAGGGCGATGTGCTCCTCGGAGCTGTGCTCCCCCGGGGTGATGATGAAGTGGGTGTTGCGGAAGAGCGAACCCTCGGCGTTGTCGATGCCGGAGACCTCTTTGCCCGCCATGGGGTGGCAGCCGATGAAGTCCACGCCCTCGGGCAGGCATTTCGCCGCCTCCGTGATGGCGGTCTTCACGCCGCACACGTCGATGACCAGCGACCCCGGCTTGAACCTGTCTCGGTTGTCCTGTAAAAACGCGATGATGCCCGCCGGATCCTGGCACAGGATGACCACGTCGGCCCCCGGCAGCTCCTCCTCCGGGTGGAAGGTGACCCGGTCGGCCACGCGGCGCTCCACCGCCTTGTCATGGGTGCGCTGGGAGCGGACGCCGCCGACGACCTCGCAGCCGTCGAAGCCCTGCAGGGCCATGGCCATGGAGCCGCCGATGAGGCCCAGGCCAACCACCAGAATACGCTTCACTTCCATGGAAAGGTCACTCCCCTGACAGTTCAGATATCCCGGCCAACCACCGGGGCAAGGGCCCTCAGCTTGCCCATCAGGCCGGCAAACTGGGCCGGCGTGATGGACTGTGCCCCGTCGCACAGGGCGTGGGCGGGGTCGTTGTGTACCTCGATCAGCAGGCCGTCCGCCCCGGCGGCGATGGCCGCCATGGCCATCTTCTCCACCATCCAGGCCTTGCCGCAGGCGTGGGAGGGATCCACCACCACCGGCAGATGGCTCTGCTGCTTTACCGCCAGCACGGCGGACAGATCCAGGGTGTTGCGGGTGTAGGTCTCAAAGGTGCGGATGCCCCGCTCGCACAGGATCACGTTGGGGTTGCCCTCCGACATGATGTACTCCGCGCTCATGAGCCACTCCTCGATGGTGTTGGACAATCCCCGCTTCAGCAGCACCGGCTTGTGGTAGCGGCCAACCTTTTTCAGCAGGTCGAAGTTCTGCATGTTCCGGGCGCCGATCTGGATGACGTCCACCGTGTCCTCGAACATGGGGAGCTGGTCGGGGCTCATCAGCTCGGTGACCATGGGCAGGCCGGTGACGGAGCGGGCCTCCTCCAGCAGGTGGATGCCGTCCACCCCCATGCCCTGGAAGGCGTAGGGGGAGGTGCGGGGCTTGTAGGCGCCGCCCCGGAGGGCGCAGGCCCCCGCGTCCTTGACGGCCTGGGCCACCTCGGTGATCTGCGCCTCGCTCTCCACCGAGCAGGGCCCCGCGATGACCGCCAGCTTTTTGCCGCCCACCATCACGCCGCCGCCGATGTCGATGACGGAGTCGTCGGGGTGGTACTTGCGGTTGGCCTTTTTGTACGGCTCGGACACCCGCATCACCCGCTCTACGCCGGGCAGCTGGGACAGCTGCTCCTGGTTGAGCCTGGCGGCGTTGCCCTCGGCGCCCAAAATGGTGGTCTCCGCGCCCTGGGAGATCATCACCTTGACGCCGCCGGCCTCCATGGCCTTGATGGCGTCCTGTAACTGCTTCTGGGTGAAGCCCTGCTTCATAATGACAACCATGATATTTTCTCTCCTTGGTAAATGGATTTGGACAAACAAAAAGCGGCCGCCCTCTCAGGCAGCCGCACCGGAAGCCGCGGATGACCGCTCAAGGGCATGACAACGAGCCGCTATCGTAATAATAGCGGTAATAGCCATACCCGTAGAGCCGGTTCGCCATGCCCGTGGCCTCCTTTCTGTCGTTGACGGTACTTTAACACTTTTAGCGGTAAAAGTCAACAGGAAATTTTGCGGATCATTTCCGCATGAAGATGACCCCCAGGGTGTTGGGCCCGCAGTGGCAGGAGATGGTGCAGCCGGCGAAGGCCTCCGACACCTCCCGGAAGCCGGCGGCGCGCACCTTTTCCATCATGGCGGGGACGATGGCGGCGTTGTCGCACCGGGAGTGGACCACAAAGGCCCGGCTCAGATCCGCGTCCCCGTGGGAGAGCAGGTCGCCCACGTAGTCGTTCAGGGCCTTCTCGAAGGTGCCCCGGTACTTTTTGCCCACCCCCATTTTGCCGTCCGCCAGGACGATGGAGGGCTTCAGCCGCAGCAGATTGGCCCCCATGGCCACCAGGGAGGGCACCCGCCCCCCCTTCACCAGATAGTCCAGCCTATCCACCACGAAGGTGGTGTCCACCTTGTCCACCCGGCTTTCGATGAGCTTCACGATGTCCGGGGCGCTCATGCCCCGCTCGGCGGCCTCGGCGGCCTCCAGCACCAGCAGGCCCTGGCCCACGGTGAGGTTCCGGGAGTCCGCCACATACACGTTGGGGAAGTCCTCGGCGGCCACCAGGGCGTTCTGGTAGCAGCAGGAGAACTCCGCGCCGATGGTGATGTGGATCACCGCGTCGTATTTGGGGGAGAGTTCGGCGAACAGCTTCTGGTAGTCGTCGATATTCACGGCGGCGGTGGAGGGGAGCTGGCCGCCGGCCTCCACATGGCGGAAAATGTCCTCGGGGCCGGCGTCCACCCCGTCCCGATAGGTGCCGCCGCCGAAGGAGACGTACAGCGGGACGGAGGTGACGTCATACCGGGCCAGAAGCTCGGCGGGCAGGTCACAGGTGCTGGTGGCGGTGATCTTGACAGACATGGAGGATACCTCCCGTTCAACAATTTAGCGTGCTACATTATATCAGCCCGATTTCTCGGACACAATAGGGTATTTTCACGGAAGTTCGGCACTTTTTACCGCCGTATTTGTGCCAGTTGCGGTGTCCCTCCCGGGCGGTCAGGGGCGGCGGGGAAGGGTCTCCCCGGAGGGGCCCAGCAGGAGTTCGGCGGCCTCCCCGCCCCGGACGGCGCCGATGAAGTCCCCGATGGAGCGCAGGGGCCGGGGGAAGACCATGCCGCCCAGCAGGGGGGAGGAGGAGTGGATGTCGGAGCCCCCCGTCACCGGCAGGCCGAAGGAGCGGGCGTAGTCCAGGGCCCGCCGGTTCTGCTCCCAGGGCTGGGAGAGGTTGACCCCCTCCACGCCGTCGCAGTCGTGGGGATAGAGGTGGATGCCCTTGAGGTAGGGGCGCTCCCGGAAGGGGTGGGCCTGGATGACCAGGCCGCCGGCGGCGGAGACCGCCCGGTACTGCTCCTCCGGCGTCCAGCGGATCATCTCCGGGTGGGCCAGCAGCCACGCCTTGTCCGGGCCGTAGATCAGGAACTCCGCGCCGCCGTAGTTCTCCTCCCAGCCGAAGAACACCGCAAGGCCGATGCGGTCTCCCTCCGCTTTGGCGTGCTCGTAGCCGCTGCAAAAGGCGTCCACATAGTCCGCCCAGGGGAGGGATCGATCCGGCCGGGAGTTGCCCCGGAAAAAGTGGTCGGTGACGATGATGGCGTCGTAGCCCTCCGCCTTGCGGGCCCTGGCCTGTTCCGCGCCGTCCGCCTGGCCGCAGGCGCTGCCCTCCGCCGTGTGGAGGTGGGTCTCGATATAGAATCCCCGATGCTCTTCTGCTTTTGAGAGACGCACGGCTGTCAGTCCTTTCTGATCCCGCCGGCCCGGCGGGGGCTCTTTCAGATGAAAAGGGGCGCGCAGCGGAATATCCCCGCCCAACCCCGCATACAAGTCCGTGAGGTGATGGGACATGGTGGGGCAGATCGTCTACCGGCGGGAAAAGGGGAGAGGCAAGCCGGAGTTCGTGGAGTTGGGCAGGATGATGGTTCTCCGCTGGACGCTGTACGAGCCCTCCGGCCTGTCCCGCTGGCGGCTGGAGCGGCGGCTGCGCCGGGCGGAGGGTACCCTCCTCAAGGCGGGGGCGGGCCGGGTGCTGCTGCCGGAGGGCTTTCCCTACGCGTCCATGCTCCGCACGCTGAAGCCGGTGGATCCGCTGCCCTTTTGGCGGGCCATCGCCGACCGGCTGGCCCTCCGGGCGCTGGAGCGGGCGGGAGTGACGCCCCGGAAGGGGCGGGCGGCCCTGTCCGCTCCCCGGCTCTGCACCGAGCTGCGGCAGACGGCGGAGCGGCTGTGCCCCCAGGTGAAGGGGCTGGTCATCGACGTGCCGGGGGTGGGGCAGGACTATGCCCGGTGGCTCCACCTGCGGTACGGCCTGCCGGTGTCGCCCCCCTCGGCGGGGGCGGAGGTGACGGTGGCCTTCGGCCCCGGAGGGGGCCGCTGGGGCACGGCGCTGGAGCTCTACGGGGCGCGGCCCGATCTGGCCGGGCTGACGGTCTCCGCCCCCGGCGTGGATCTGCCCGAGGACTGCGCCGGGCAGATGCTGGCCCTGCTGTGGGAGCAGGGGGCGGTGGAGCGGGAAGGGCTCGTCATCACGTAAAAGGCGGCGGCCGCGGGGCCGCCGCCTTTTCATCAAAACTTTGTCCCGCCGAACTCGTGGAGGGTGAGCTGCTTGTTCCGCTCCGCCGTCCAGCCGATGGACCACTGGGAGGCGAACAGCAGCAGCTGATTGCCCTTGTAGTCCTCCACCAGCATGGCGTCGCCGGGGAGGGTGAGCTGGTCGGCCCGGAGGGGCTCGTCCCCCTCATGCTCCACCCAGCGGAGGTACTCGTAGGGCAGGCCCTCGGAGTACAGCTCCACGCCGTACTCGTTTTTCAGCCGGTACTCCAGCACGTCGAACTGGAGGGTGCCCACGACGCCCACGATGACCTCCTCCATGCCGGAATAGGGGGTCTTGAAGATCTGGATGGCGCCCTCCTGGGCGATCTGCTCCATGCCCTTCAGGAACTGCTTGCGCTTCATGGTGTCCAGGGGCCGGGTGCGCTGGAAGTGCTCGGGGGCGAAGGTGGGGATGGGGTCGAACCGGAACTTCTTGCCGGGGGCGCAGAGGGTGTCCCCGATGGAGAAGATGCCGGGGTCGAACACGCCGATGATGTCCCCGGCGTAGGCCTCCTCGATGATCTCCCGCTCGGCGGCCATGAGCTGCTGGGGCCGGGAGAGCTTTATTTTTTTGCCCCCCTGGACGTGGTAGACCTCTTTGTCCGCCTCGAATTTGCCGGAGCACACCCGCATGAAGGCGATGCGATCCCGGTGGGCCTTGTTCATGTTGGCCTGGATCTTGAAGACGAAGGCGGAGAAGTCGTCGTCAAAGGAGTCGATGAGCAGATCCCCCGCCGTGCGGGACAGGGGCGGGGTGGTCATGCGGAGGAAGTCCTCCAGGAAGGGCTCCACGCCGAAGTTGGTGAGGGCCGAGCCGAAGAACACCGGGGAGAGCTGGCCGTGGCGCACCCGATCCAGGTCGAAGTCGCAGGACGCGCCGTCCAGCAGCTCGATCTCGCCGGCCAGCTGATCCCGCTTGGCCTGGCCGATGAGGGAGGCCAGCTCCGGGTCGTCGATCTCGATCTCGGTGGCGGTGGCGGCCCGGGCGTTGGTGTTGGAGGTGAAGTGGATCACCCGCCGGCGCTCCCTATCGTACACGCCCTGGAACTCCTTGCCGCAGCCGATGGGCCAGTTGACGGCGTAGGTGTCGATGCCCAGCTCGTGCTCCAGCTCCTCGCACAGCTCGAAGGGATCCCTGGCCTCCCGGTCCATCTTGTTGATGAAGGTGAAGATGGGGATGTCCCGGAGGCGGCAGACCTTGAACAGCTTGCGGGTCTGGGCCTCCACGCCCTTGGCGGCGTCGATGACCATGACGGCGGAGTCCGCCGCCATCAGGGTGCGGTAGGTGTCCTCGGAGAAGTCCTGGTGGCCGGGGGTGTCCAGGATGTTGATGCAGAACCCCTCGTACTGGAACTGCATGACGGAGGACGTGACGGAGATGCCGCGCTGCTTTTCGATCTCCATCCAGTCGGAGGTGGCGGCCCGGGCGTTCTTCTTGCCCTTCACCACGCCGGCCTGGGCGATGGCGCCCCCGTACAGCAGGAATTTCTCGGTCAGGGTGGTCTTGCCGGCGTCCGGGTGGGAGATGATGGCGAAGGTGCGCCGGCGATTGATTTCAGTCTCGTATTTTGACAAGGGGATGACCTCCTGTAATGTTGACTTGTTGAGTGTGCGCGCAGTCTGTCTTACATGGGAGACCCTCCTGATTTCAGATTCAGCGGCTATTATAACACGTAGGAAAGGAAAAAACAACCGCAAAAACCGGGACTTTACATCCATTTTGGGCTGTGATATAATCTGCTCGACCGACTCCACTTCGGTCCAACCGGCGGGCAGAGTGCCGCGGGCAGTCGATGCGTGAGACTGCCCGGAAGGGACGCCCGCCGCTGCGCCCCACGCAGGCGCTCTAAACATAATTGGAGGTTTTTTTATGCGCAAATTCTCTGTCCGCGACCTGACCTTTGCCGCCATCATCGCGGCCGTCTACGCCGTCCTGACCCTGGCCCTGCCCATCCCCCAGTATCAGGGGGTGCAGCTGCGGGTGGCCGAGGCCCTCACCGTGCTGCCCTTCCTGTTCCCGGCGGCCACGCCGGGGCTGGTGGTGGGCTGCTTCCTGGCCAACTTCCTGGGCTCCCCCATGGCGGTGGACTGGATCTTCGGCACCCTGGCCACCCTCATCGCCTGCCTGCTGACCCGGCGGGCGCCCAACCGCTGGCTGGCGCCCCTGCCCCCGGTGCTTTGCAACGCGGTCATCGTGGGGGCGGAGATCGCCTTCTTTTATCCCCTGGAGGGGATGGGCTTCTGGGCGGCCTACGCCATCAACGCCTTCACCGTGGGCCTGGGGGAACTCATCGCCTGCTATGTGCTGGGCTCTCTGCTGCTGGCGGTGCTGCCCAAAGTGGGGCCGCTGAAGCCGGCCCTGCGGCAGAACTAAAAAAACAAGGAGGCGTTCCGCCGTGGAGGATCAATATTCCCGCACCCGGCTGCTGCTGGGCCAGGCCGCCCTGGACAAGCTCCGCCAGAGCCGTGTGGCCGTGTTCGGTGTGGGCGGCGTGGGCGGCTACGCGGTGGAGGCCCTGGCCCGGAGCGGGGTGGGGCGTTTAGACCTCATCGACAGCGATACGGTGTCCCTGTCAAACCTGAACCGGCAGATCATCGCCACCCACAGCACCGTGGGCCAGTACAAGGTGGACGCCGCCGCCGCCCGCATCCACGACATCGACCCCAATATTGTGGTGCGCACCTACAAAACGTTTTACACCCCGGAGACAGCGGATCAGTTCGACTTTACCCAATACGACTACGTGGTGGACGCCATCGACACCGTCACCGGCAAGCTGGCCCTGGTGGAGCGGGCCCAGCGGGCCGGAACGCCCATTATCAGCTGTATGGGGGCGGGGAACAAGCTGGACGCCGCCGCCTTCGAGGTGGCCGACATCAGCAAAACAGTCATGTGCCCCCTGGCCAGGATCATGCGGAAGGAGCTGCGCAAGCGGGGCATTACACATCTGAAAGTGGTCTACTCCCGGGAGGATGCCCTGGCCCCTCTGGGGGAGATGGAGACAGACGGCCAGCGCCGACAGACTCCCGGCAGCGTGGCCTTTGTGCCCGGTGCGGCGGGGCTCATCGCCGCCGGCGAGGTCATTAAAGACCTGACCACGGACGAGCGGGCCGCCGCCCGGAGGGAGGAGGAGCCATGAGACACATCCCCAAGAGCGCCACCGGGGTGCTGGAGATCGTCTCCTTCGACGACGCGCTGAGAGAGGCGCTGGAGCCCTCCCCGGAGTACGACGTGGATAAATGGCTGTACGTGCCCAACGCCTACGGCGAGTACCGGTATATCCTGGGCACCCGGGGCGTGAAGCCCCTCATCTGCGTGGGGGTGAACCCCTCCACCGCCGCGCCGGACAATTTGGACAGAACCCTCCAGTCCGTCCAGCGGGTGGCGAAGTTCAACGGCTACGACAGCTTCCTCATGTTCAATGTCTACGCCCAGCGGGCCACCATCCCCGACGACATGGATCTGGAGCGGAACGCTGTCCTCCACGCGGAGAACATGAAGGCTTTTGACTATGTGCTGTCCCTGGACAAGGGCGGTCATCCGGCGGTGTGGGCCGCCTGGGGGGCGGTCATTGAGAAGCGGGACTATCTGCCCCGGTGCGTGCGGGATATGATCGACATCGGCGAACAGCGGGGGGCCCGGTGGTACTCCGCCGGACGGCGCTCCAAGGCGGGGCACCCCCACCACCCTCTGTATTTAAAGAGCGACAGCCCCCTGGAGGACTTCGACGCGGGGGCGTACCTGGATTCCCTGTGATTCTGTTCTGGAGGTTTAGCGAAATGGTCAAGAACATCGTGTTCGACATCGGGAATGTGCTGGCTGATTTCAATATTAAGGAGTTTCTCGCCCAAAAAGGGTTCGATGCTCCGACCATCAAAAGGATCATAAAGGCATCCGTCCTCAGTCCCTATTGGGAACAGTTCGAGCGTGCCGATATCACAGAGGAAGAGGCAATCGCCGCTTTTATAGGCCTTGACCCTGAAATTGAAGACGCCTTGCGCAAAGCGTATGTAAACATAAGCGGTATGCTTACTGTCCGCGACTACGCTGTTTCTTGGATCAAGGACTTGAAAGAGCGCGGGTACAAGGTTTTCTACCTATCGAATTATTCCAGGAAAGCTTACGATGAATGTGAGGACTCGCTGTCCTTCATGGAATATATGGACGGCGGCATGCTCTCCTTTCAGGAGAGAATGACTAAGCCCAATCCTGCTTTCTATTTGCGTTTCCTGGATCGGTTTTCCCTGAAGGCGGAAGAGTGTGTGTTCATCGACGACACTGAGGAGAACGTGACGGCGGCAAAAGGCCTGGGTTTCTATGGCATTGTCTTCACATCCTATCAGGATGCTGTGAGGGAACTGAAAACTTTCTGAGCGCCGTTATCAACGATAGTTGTCCACGGCAGAAAAGAACCGCCCTGACATTCGGATGTCAGGGCGGTTCTTTAAATCTCAGTAGAACTTCTTGCGGTTCTTGCGGGCGGCCTCGCTCTTCTTGCGGCGCTTGACGCTGGGGCTGTCGTAGAACTCGCGCTTACGCACCTCGGCCAGCACACCGGACTTGGCGCAGCTGCGCTTGAAACGCTTCAGGGCGTTCTCCAGGGACTCGCCCTCGCGGACATGAACTTCGGACATCTATGTTTTCCCTCCTTCCGAGGGCATCCGGCTTGATCCAGGATGCTTCCACATCACAGTATGTGACGTTAACGATAGTATTATATGAGAAAACTTCGCCCTTGTCAACCGCAAAATGTGGTAGTTTTTTGGAGCGGCAAAACTATCCTTACGGTTTGACGATCAGGTTGACCAGACGGCCGGGCACCACGATGGACTTCACCAGGTTCATGCCCTCGGTGAACTTCTGCACCTTGGGGTCGGCCTGGGCGGCGGCGATGACGGCGTCGTTGTCCGCGTCGGCGGGCACCACGATGTTCGCTCTTACCTTGCCGTTGACCTGGACGGCCATCTGCACGGTGGCGGCCACGGTCTTGCTCTCGTCGTAGGCGGGCCAGGACTGCTGGCACACCATGCCCTCGCCGGCGAAGCCCAGCATCTCCCACAGCTCCTCGGCGATGTGGGGGGCGAAGGGGGACAGCAGGGTCAGCAGCGTCTTCATGTCGCCCCGGGAGCAGCCGTTCTTTTGGAAGTCGCCCACCAGCGTCATCATGGCGGCGATGGCGGTGTTGAACTTCATGGCCTCGATGTCGTCCGCGACCTTCTTGATGGTCTTGTGGATGGACGCCTCGTTCTCAGGGGTGTAGGCCGGAGCGTCAGAGCAGCTCTCCGCCAAGTTCCACACCTTGTCCAGGAAACGCTTGCAGCCCTTCACGGCGTTGTCGCTCCAGATGGCGGCCTGCTCGAAGTCGCCGATGAACATCACGTACAGCCGGAGGGTGTCCGCGCCGTAGGCCTTGACGATGTCGTCCGGGTTGACCACGTTGCCGCGGCTCTTGGACATCTTCTCGCCGCCCTCGCCCAGGATCATGCCGTGGGAGGTGCGCTTCTGATAGGGCTCCTTGGTGGGCACCACGCCGATGTCATAGAGGAACTTGTGCCAGAACCGGGAGTAGAGCAGGTGGAGGGTGGTGTGCTCCATGCCGCCGTTGTACCAGTCCACGGGAGACCAGTAGTCCAGCGCCTCCTTGGAGGCCAGCGCCTTGTCGTTGCGGGGATCCATATAGCGGAGGAAGTACCAGCTGGAGCCGGCCCACTGGGGCATGGTGTCGGTCTCCCGCCGGGCGGGGCCGCCGCAGCAGGGGCAGGTGGTGTTCACCCAGTCGGTCATCTTGGACAGGGGGGACTCGCCGTCGTCGGTGGGCTCGTAGCTCTCCACGTCGGGCAGCAGCAGGGGCAGCTGATCCTCGGGGATGGGCTGCCAGCCGCACTTGTCGCACCACACCATGGGGATGGGTTCGCCCCAGTACCGCTGGCGGGAGAACACCCAGTCCCGGAGCTTGTAGTTCACCTGGGCTTTGCCGATGCCCTGCTTCTCCAGCCACTCGGTGATGGCGGGGATGGCCTGCTTGACGGTGAGGCCGTTCAAAAACTCGGAGTTGACCAGGATGCCGGTGTCGTCCTTGGCGGTAAAGGCGGCCTTCTGCACGTCCTCACCGCCGGAGACCACCTCAATGATCTCGCAGCCGAACTTTTTGGCAAACTCCCAGTCGCGGTCGTCGTGGGCGGGCACGGCCATGATGGCGCCGGTGCCGTAGGAGGCCAGCACGTAGTCGGAGATGAAGATGGGGATCTCACGGCCGTTCACCGGGTTGACGGCGCGGACGCCGTCCAGCTTCACGCCGGTCTTGTCCTTGTTCAGCTCGGTGCGCTCCAGGTCGGACTTGGAGGCGGCGGCCTTCTGATAGGCGGTCACCTCGTCCAGGTTTTTGAGGACGGGGGCCCACTTTTTGATGAGGGCGTGCTCCGGGGACAGCACCATGTAGGTGGCGCCGAACAGGGTGTCGGGCCGGGTGGTGAAGACCACGATGTCGTCTCCGGTGGTGGCCTTGAAGGTGACCTCCGCGCCGGTGGAGCGGCCGATCCAGTTCTTCTGCTGGATCTTGACCCGCTCGATGAAGTCCACGTCGTCCAGGTCGTCGATGAGGCGCTGGGCGTACTTGGTGATCTTCAGCATCCACTGGGACTTCTCCTTGCGGATGACGGGAGAGCCGCAGCGCTCGCACACGCCCTCCACCACCTCCTCGTTGGCCAGGACGCACTTGCAGGAGGTGCACCAGTTCACCGGCATGGTGGTCTTGTAGGCCAGGCCGTTCTTGTAGAGCTGGAGGAAGATCCACTGGGTCCACTTGTAGTAGTCGGGGTCGGTGGTGTCCACGCAACGATCCCAGTCGAAGCCATAGCCCAGCATCTTCAGCTGCCGGGTGAAGTTGGCGATGTTCTGCTTCGTCACGACGGCGGGGTGGACGTGGTTCTTGATGGCGTAGTTCTCCGTGGGCAGGCCGAAGGCGTCGAACCCGATGGGGAACAGCACGTTGTAGCCGTCCATCCGCTTTTTGCGGGTGACGATGTCCATGGCGGTGAAGGGCCGGGGATGGCCCACGTGGAGCCCCTGGCCGGAGGGATAGGGGAACTCGATCAGGCCGTAGAACTTGGGCTTGTCGCTGGTCTCGCTGGCGGCGTAGACCTTGGCCTCCTCCCACTTCTTCTGCCACTTGGGCTCTATGCTGGCAAAATCGTATTTCAAAGCGCACACTTCCATTTCGGCGGAATTTCCGCATAATAGTCAAGTTTGAATTATAACCCGGCTTTTCGCAATTTTCAAGAGGGAAGCGGGGATTTTTTCATCATTCCGGCTCGTTTTGCGGCTCTTTAACAATTCCTCTTGCAAAGCGCCCCAAACTCTGGTATAATCGACACGAAAAACAAAAATGCGGCAGCCCGTGAGTGCGCCAACACCCACGGGCCTGCACAGGTGGTAAGGCACCTACACAGCGACCGCGAGGCCGCACCGCATGGGATATTATACGACATTCTACCCTTTCTTGTAAAGGGCGGGTTTTGCCGTTTTCCCGTGCGGGTGTCGCATTGGAGGCATTTGCTTCTTGCGCCGTGTAGGACGATCCTGCACGGCGTTTTTGTTTTTCGCCCGGCGCCCGGGGGCGCAAGCCCCCGGATCGCTGCGGTGAAAACGATATGGAAGGAAGGAACAAACATGAAAAGAAACCGCAAGCAGTTTTTCTCCGGCCTCGTCACAGGCGTCCTGCTCACTGTCCTGATTGCCGCTGTAGCTGTGCCCGCGCTGGCCCTGTCGCAGATGAACATCGGCGTCTACTCCGGCATCAACGTCTATGTGGACGACGTGAAGATTGACCCCAAGGACGTCAACGGGAACAGCGTGCCCGTGTTTGCCTACAACGGCACTACCTATCTGCCCATCCGGGCCATCAGTAACGCCCTGGGCAAGCCCATCCAGTGGGACGGCTCCACCAACAGCGTCTATGTGGGCAAGCACGCGGGCGCAGCACAATATTTGATGACAGTCTGCCCTCCTTATGAGACAAACTATGGGTATTATTCTGCAAATGGTTCCAAAAAAGATGGCTCGAGTGTTTTTGAAATGGCGAATAAAACTTATACTCATGGATTTATGGTAGATATCAACCGTTCGGGAGGTGCTACCGCAATATTCAATCTGAATGGTCAATATCAAAAATTGGAGTTTGATTTAGGACATGTAGATGGAACAGGCGGCGATAAACTTAAACTTAAAATTTATTTGGACGGAGAAATAACTAACATTGTTGAGATGACTTCTGAGGAATTGCCAAAACATGTGACGATTGATTTGAATCATGCATTACAACTAAAGATAGAAAGCATTGGCACTAGTGCGACAATGTGGGGAAGCCATTATGGTTTAGCAAACATCACTGTGCAATAAGTGATTATAGCGCCCCGGCGAAGCCGGGGCGCATTTTTTTTGCCGCTGGGTGATTTTCTGCAGAGAACCGCCGATATTTTTCCGAAAATTGAGACCCGCGCCCCTTGCAAAAAAAGAGGAAGGTGTAGTACAATGCGCTTAATGATTTAATATTTTAATACATCGAGCAAACAAAGCAAGGGAAAGGGCGGAGATCCATGGTATCCGAGACCATGCGCCAGTTGGGCGCCAACGGCAGCCCCATGCGGGTGCTATTTGAATACGGAAAGAAGCGCGCCGCCGAGATCGGCGCGGAAAATGTGCTGGATCTGTCCCTGGGCAACCCCAGCGTGCCGCCGCCCGCCCGGGTGAACGACGTGATCCGGGAGGAGCTGTCCGGGTCCATGGCGGACTCCATCCACGGCTACACCAGCGCCCCCGGCGATATCGAGGCGCGCCTTCGCATTGCCGACTCCCTGAACCGGCGGTTTGGGGCCGGGTGCGAGGCCGACGACCTGTTTCTCACCTGCGGCGCGGCCCCGGCGCTTTGCGCCTGCCTGCGGGGGCTGTGCTGCCCCGGCGACGCCTTCATGGTCATCACCCCCTATTTCAGCGAATACAAGGTGTTCATCCACGGCGCGGGGGCGGAGGTCATCGAGGTGCCCGCGGCGGAGAAGACCTTCCTGCTGGATGTGGACGCCGTCGGGCGGGCGCTGACGCCCAGCGTCAAGGGCGTCATCATCAACTCCCCCAACAACCCCAGCGGCGTGGTATACCCCCGGGAGAACCTGGAGGCCCTGGCGGCCCTGCTCCGCCGGAAGGGGGCGGAGTACGGCGCGCCCATCTACCTGATCTCCGACGAGCCCTACCGGGAGATCGTGTACGACGGGGTGGAGGTGCCCTGGGTACCCTCCGTGTACGAGAACACGCTGGTGTGCTACTCCTACAGCAAGTCCGTCTCCCTGCCGGGGGAGCGCATCGGCTACGTGCTGGTGCCGCCCGGAGCGGCGGATCACGACGCTGTGTTCCAGGCGGTGGCGGGGGCGGCCCGTGCCATCGGACACGTCAACGCGCCCGCCCTGTTCCAGCGGGTGGCCGCCGCCTGCGACGGCCTGACCAGCGACCTGACCCAGTACGCCGTCAACCGGGACCGGCTGTACCGTTCCCTCACCGGGATGGGCTTTGAGTGCGTGAAGCCGGACGGCACCTTCTACATGATGGTGAAGTCCCCGGAGCCGGACGCCGCCGCTTTCAGCCGGAGGGCCATGGAACTGGATCTGCTGTTCCCGGACACGGGCAGCTTCGCCTGCCCCGGCTACGTGCGCATCGCCTACTGCGTGCCGGTGGAGCGGGTGGAGAAGGCCATCCCCAGGTTCGCAAAGCTGGCCGCCATGTACGGCCTGCGGGGAAAAACCCAATAGATCAGCCTGAAACACCGCCGGAGAGCCCCTCCGGCGGCGTTTGCGCGCCTTAAACATTTTTTAAGGAAATTCCCCCTTGCGGCTTAATGGGCGGGCTGGTAGGATAAAAGGGAATATAAGGGGGGAGACGCCCGTGAACACCATATTGATCTGCGACGACGACAGGGACATCGTCTCGGCGCTGAAAATTTACCTCACCAGCGAGGGCTACAACACCGTGGAGGCCTACAACGGCCAGGAGGCGCTGGACGCCGTCCGGGCCGGGGGCATCGACTGCGTGCTGATGGACGTGATGATGCCCAAACTGGACGGCATCCGGGCCACCGCCAGGCTCCGGGAGGAGGGGGGCAATATCCCCATCATCCTGCTCACCGCCAAGAGCGAGGACGCGGACAAGGTGCTGGGCCTCAACATCGGCGCGGACGACTACGTCACCAAGCCCTTCAACCCCATCGAGGTGATGGCGAGGGTGAAGAGCCAGCTGCGGCGCTACACCACCCTGGGCGGCAAGCCCCAGACCGGGGAGGAGAGCGGCCTGCTCATCAACGGCGCCCTCACGATGGACGACGGCGCCAAGACGGTGACGGTGGACGGGGAGCCGGTATCCCTCACCCCCATCGAGTACAACATCCTCCGCCTGCTGATGAAGAATCCCGGCCGGGTGTTCTCCACCGGGCAGATCTACGAGCAGGTGTGGAACGACCCGGTGTACGGCTCGGAGAACACGGTGGCGGTGCACATCCGGCACCTGCGGGAGAAGATCGAGATCGACCCCGCCAACCCCCGGTACATCCGGGTGGTGTGGGGCCTGGGCTACAAGATGGAGAAGATGTGAGATGAAGCTGCGGGAAAATTTCGCCGTGAAGGCCGCCGCCTTTGTGCTGGCGGTGGCGGCCTTCGCCGGGGCGGCCGTGCTGGGCTGGCTTTTGTTCCTCAACGGGGGCCTTCTGTGGGGCTACGACGGGAACATCAGCGACTACTACGGCATCCAGGAGCGGATGCGCCGGGACGAGAGCGGCGTGGTCACGATGCTGTACCTTCTGGGCGCGAAACAGAGCGGGGAGACCCTGTCCGACGCCGAAGCCGCCCATCTGGAGGCCCTTCAGGAGCGGTTCGACCCGGAAAACTCCAACCTCCGCTGGCGGTTGGTGGATCAGAACCAGGCGGTGCTGGCCCAGAGCACCGGGGACAATCCGGCCCTGGCCGGGGCGCTCCGGTTCGACTTTTATGACACCCATTGGCTGGACAACGGCCATTACTGCGGGCTGTATCTGTGGGTGGACGAGAACGGTTCGGCGGCGGACGCCTACTTTTCCCTGATCTATGAGGCCATCCGGCTCCAGAGTACCTGGGAGGTAGCGGCGGCCTCTGCCGCCGTGCTGCTGGTGGGCTCGCTCCTGCTGGCGGTGTTCCTGTGCGCCGGCATGGGCCACAAGGCCGGGGTGCCCGGCATCCACCTCCACGGCTTCCACCGGCTGCCGGGGGACGTGGTGTTCCTCGTTCTGGGTCTGGGGCTGCTCCTGTGCGGCGTGTCGGGCGTCAGCTTCCTGTTTAACCTCTGGACGACGAGCGCGCCCATGGGCCTGATGCTGTTATATGCGGGGGCCCTGGCGGCGGCGGCGGGGACGCTGGGGCTCACCGCCCTCACCACCTTCGCCGCCCGGTGCAAGGCCCGCACCCTGTTCAGAGACACCCTCATCTGGAAGCTGTGCGGTCTGCTGTGGCGGGGGATCCGGGCCATTGTCCGGGCCGTCCGGACTGTCCTGTCCGCCGTGCCCCTGGCCTGGAAGACCGTGTTGGTCTGCGGGGCCTACGGGCTGTTCTCCCTGTGGATCTTCCTCAACCAGTGGCGCTATTATGGCTGGAGCTACATTCTGCTGTGGATGGCGGTGAGCGCCGCCGGCGCGCTGTACCTCATCGTCTGGGCGGCCCAGTGGAAGCGCATCCGGCAGGGGGCCCACGAGATCATCGGCGGCAACCCCTACTATCAGATCGACACCCGCGGGATGCTGCCCGACCTGCGGGCCCACGCCGGGGAGCTGAACAACCTGGGCCAGGCCATCTCCGCCGCCGCCGAGCGGCAGGTGAACAGCGAGCGGTTCAAGACGGAGCTCATCACCAACGTGTCCCACGACCTGAAGACGCCGCTGACCTCCATCATCAATTACGTTGATCTGCTCAAAAAAGAGGACATCGACAACCCAAAGGCCGAGGAGTATATCGAGGTGCTGGATCGCAAAAGCCAGCGGCTGAAAAAACTCACCGAGGATCTGGTGGAGGCATCCAAGGCGTCCACCGGCAACCTGGCGGTGACGCTGGTGCCGCTGGACTTCGGGCAGCTCATCGACCAGGCCCTGGCGGAGTGCGGCGAGCGGCTGGAGGGGGCGGGGCTCACGGTGGTGCGCTCCGTCCCGGAGGCGCCGGTGTGGGTGATGGCCGACGGGCGGCACCTCTGGCGGGTGCTGGACAATCTGCTCACCAACTGCGCCAAGTACGCCCTGGATCACACCCGGGTCTATCTGGATCTCCGCGCCGCCAACGGCTGGGCGGAGCTGTGGGTGAAGAACATCTCCCGTGACCCGCTGGGCGTCCCGGCGGAGCGGCTGATGGAGCGGTTCGTCCGGGGGGACGAGTCCCGCACCGACCAGGGCAGCGGCCTGGGGCTGTCCATCGCCCAGTCGCTGACCGAGCTGCAGAAGGGACACTTCTCCATCGACATCGACGGCGACCTGTTCAAGGCGGTGGTGGCCCTGCCCCTGGCTCCCCCGCCGCCGGCGTAAAAAGACGCAAAAAGGCCCGGCCGCGAAAGCGGCCGGGCCTTCATGTGTGGATATTACTCGTCGTCCTTCTTGTCGTCGTCACCCACGTTGGCGAAGGGATCGTCGGTGGGATGGAGGGCCTCCTTCATCTCCTCGAACTTCTCCTTGGCAGCTTCCTCAGCGGCCTCGGCGGCGTCGGTCACCTTCTCCTTCACGTCCTCGGCCATGTCCTCCAGGTCGGGGCCGCTGACGGCCTTGATGTCGGCGATGCGCTCGTTGTTATAGGCGATCTTGGAGTTGGACTCGGCGATCTTCTGGCACAGGTCGGCGAAGTCGGCCTCAGGGGCGGCGCCGTGGACGTTGTAGTACAGCTTGCCCAGCTCGGCGTAGGCCTTGCGGATGGCATCCTGCTCCACGGAGTTCTGCACCTTCAGCTTGCTGATCTCGGTGAGCTCCTTGGCCTTGGCCTTGCCGGTTCCCGCCAGCTCCTTGGCTTTGGCGGCGCCGGTGCCGGCCAGATCCTTGACCTTGGTGGCCCCGGTCTGCACCGCGGCGATGACGCTGTCCTTCAGGCTCTCAAAATCAATGGCCATTGTTCATTTCCTCCTTGAATTTCTGTTATTTTTCAGGGCGCGGCCGCCCGTTGGTTACAACACCCATATTGTATGCGATTGTGGGAAAAAATGCAAGTATTTTCCGACAAATTTACGGTTTGTTCGCAAATGTCAGTCCTTGCTGTCCTCGTCCCCCAGCACTTCCCGGATGAGGAACCGGGGCCGGCCCTTGGTCTCCATGTAGATTTTCCCGATGTACTCGCCCACGACCCCCAGGGACAGCAGGATCAGCCCGCCGATGAACCACACCGAGCAGGACAGGGAGGCCCAGCCCGCCACCGTGTTGCCCGTGGCCCAGCGGATGATGTTGTAGAGGATCATGCCGATGGACACCAGAAACACGAGAAAGCCCATGGCGGCGATCATACGGATGGGCTTCACCGACAGGGAGGTGATACCCTCCATAGCGAAGGACAGCATCTTTTTCAGGGGGTACTTGCTCTCCCCGGCGAAGCGCTCGCCCCGCTTGTAGTGCACGATGGCGGGCTCATACCCGATCAGGGGCACGATGCCCCGGAGGAACAGGTTGACCTCCTTGAACTCGGCAAGGCCCTCCAGCGCCCGCTTGGACATGAGGCGGTAGTCCGCGTGGTTGAAGATGGTCTCCGCCCCCAGGGCGTCCATCAGGCGGTAAAAGCTCTCGGCGGTGAAGCGCTTGAAAAAGCTGTCCTTCTTCCGGGAGGAGCGCACGCCGTACACCACGTCGGCGCCGTCCATGTACTTGGCGACCATGGCGTCGATGGCCTCCACGTCGTCCTGCAGGTCGGCGTCCATGGAGATGACCATGTCGGCCTTGTCCTTGGCGGTCATCAGTCCCGCCAGCAGGGCGTTCTGATGGCCGCGGTTCCGGGACAGGTCGGCGCCGCAGAAGATGGGATCCACCCGGTGGAGCCTGGTGATGATCTCCCAGGTGGTGTCCTTGGAGCCGTCGTTCACAAAGAAGACGCGGCTCCTGGGGTCGATGGTGCCGGCCCTGATGAGGGAGCGGAGCTTTTCCCGGAGACGTTTCGCGGTCTCGGGCAGCACGGCCTCCTCGTTATAGCAGGGCACCACGATATAGAGAGTGTTGGGTCTGGCAGCCATAGGCGCGCCCCTTTCGTTAAATACTATACAACATATAATATTAGATGTCAACAGTGGTCACAGATTGTTTACATCCGGATCTCAAACCAGAATTTTACCGCAGAATCGGACAAAAGTAAAGACCCCTGCCGGGGTCTTTTGAAATCATTGCGCCAGCGCCTCCCTCAGCCGCTCCACCGCCCGCCGCTCGATGCGGGACACCTGCACCTGGCTGACTCCCAGCACCTTTGCCACCCGATCCTGGGTCAGATTTTTATAGAATCGCAGGAGGATCACCTTCCGCTCCCGCTCCGGCAGGGCGTCAATGGCCTGGCGGAGGGTGAGCCGCTCAATGAGGGCGTCCTCGATGCCGTCGTCCCCCAGCACGGCCTCCAGAGACTGGCCGTCCTCGCCCGCCTCCTCCTGGAGGGAGGCCACGGACAGGGAGGCGGTCTCGGCGGCGGCCACGTCCTCCGGCTCCAGCCCGGCGGCGTCGGCCAGCTCGGACACGGTGGGCTCCCGGCCCAGCCGCTGGCACAGCTCCTGCCGCTTGAGGCGCAGATCCAGCGCCCGCTCCTTCATGCCCCGGCTGATCTTCACCGCGCCGTCGTCCCGGAGGAAGCGGCGTATTTCCCCGGCAATCTTCGGGACGGCGTAGGTGGAGAACTGGGTGCCGTAGGCGGAGTCGAACCCCCGGACGGCCTTCAGAAAGCCCAGGCAGCCCAGCTGGTACAGATCCTCCGGATCGACTCCCCGGCCGTAGTACCGCCGGGCCACCGACCAGATGAGGCCGCTGTTGTCGATGAGCAGGCGCTCGCAGGCGTCGTTGTCCCCCGCTTTTGCCGCGTCCAGCAGGGCGGGGGCGTCCAGACCGCGCATCACCCGGTTGCTCCGTGTCGGCGGGAGAACCGCTTGCGCATGGTGACGGTGGTGCCCTTGCCCACCGCGGAGCGCACCTTCAGCATATCCATGAAGCTCTCCATGATGGTGAAGCCCATGCCGGAGCGCTCCTCGCTGCCGGTGGTGTAGAGGGGCGTTTTGGCCTGCTCCACGTCGGGGATGCCCACGCCGGTGTCCCTGATCTGCACCTCCATCACGCTGCCCGCGTACAGGCGCAGGCGCATGGTGACCTTGCCCAATCTGTCCGGGTAGGCGTGGACGATGGCGTTGGTCACCGCCTCGGAGACGGCGGTCTTTACGTCGGCCAGCTCGTCCAGGGTGGGGTCGAGCCTTGCGGCGAAGCAGGCGGCGGCGGCCCGGGCGAAGCCCTCGTTGGACGAGCGGGATGAGAACGTGATGACGGCCTGATCCAGCAGTTCTGATTTCATTATGTAAACCTCCTCTCAGTCCAGTGTGATGAGCCGGCCCACCCCGGCGGCGTCCAGCACCCGCCTGGCCTGGGCGGGAATGGCGGTGACCCGCAGGGAGCCGCCCAGGCGGTTCATCTCCCGCAGGGCCCGCAACAGCACGGCGATGCCGGAGCTGTCCATGAAGGTGACGCCGGACAGATCCAGCACCAGATGTTTGGGCAGCCGGGTGGCGATGAGCTCTCCCAGCTCGTCCATCATGGTTTTGGCGCCGTGGTGGTCGATCTCGCCGGACAGGGCGGCGGTGACGGCGCCGTTCTGATGGGTGACGGTAATGGGCATGGCTTGTCCACTTCCTCGGTAAAAAAATAAGCGCGGCACGGGATCGCTCCGTGTCGCGCTTATTATAATATCGGGTCATGGTCGCAATCTGTCGAAGGGGAGGGGCGGGGGAAATTTTGTCAGGCCATGGCCTTCAACTGCTCCTCGATCTTGGCGATGAGGGCTTTCAGCTTCTCGGCCCGCTCCTGCTCGGCGGCCACCACGTCGGCGGGGGCCTTGTTCAGGAAGCCGGGGTTGGACAGCTTGCCCTCCAGGCCCTTCAGCTCGCCCTGCTTTTTGCCCAGATCCTTGGTGAGGCGGGCCTTCTCCTTCTCGATGTCCACCAGCTCGGCCAGGGGCATATACACCTTGGCGTCGTGGGTCACGTCGGCCACCATGCCGGCGGTGTCAGCGGGCTCCGTCTCGGTGAGGGAGATGCCGGAGGCGTAGGCCAGGCGGGTCAGAAAGCCCCGGCCGGCGTCGAACACCGCCACCTTGGGGGTGACGATGGTGAGCTCCGCCTTTTTAGAGGGGGGCACGTTCATCTCGGCGCGGCGGGCGCGGATGGCCCGGATCACGTCCATGACCGACTCCATGGCGGCCTCGGCCTCCTGGAAGTTCAGGGCCTCGTCGTACTCCGGCCACTTCTGGAGCATGAGGAAGTCGCCCTCATGGGGGAGGGCCTGCCAGATCTCCTCGGTGATGAAGGGCATGAAGGGGTGCAGCAGCTTCAGCGTCTCGGTGAGGACGTATACCAGCACCCGCTGGGCCTGCTCCTTGGCGTGTTCGTCGTCCCCCTGGAGGCGGGCCTTGGTCAGCTCAATATACCAGTCGCAGTAGTCGCTCCAGATGAAGTCGTATACTTTGGCGGAGGCCACGCCCAGCTCATAGGCCTCCATGTTGTCGGTGACCTCTTTCACCAGCCGGTTCAGCTTGGAGAGGATCCACTTGTCCTCCTGCTCCAGCGTCTCCGGCAGGCCCAGCTTATCGGTGGTCAGGTTCATCATCACGAAGCGGCTGGCGTTCCAGATCTTGTTGGCGAAGTTCCGCATGGCTTCGCACTTCTCCACATAGAAGCGCATGTCGTTGCCGGGGGCGTTGCCGGTGATGAGATTGAAGCGGAGGGCGTCGGCGCCGTACTTGTCCGCCATCTCCAGCGGGTCGATGCCGTTGCCCAGGGACTTGGACATCTTGCGGCCCTTGTCGTCCCGCACCAGGCCGTGGATCAGCACGGTGTGGAAGGGGGGCTGTTTGGTGTGCTCGCAGGCGGAGAAGATCATCCGGGCCACCCAGAAGAAGATGATGTCGTAGCCGGTGACCAGCACGTCGGTGGGGTAGAAGTAGTCCAGGTCGGGGGTCTTGTCCGGCCAGCCCAGGGTGGAGAAGGGCCACAGAGCGGAGGAGAACCAGGTGTCCAGCACGTCGGGATCCCGCTCGATGTTTTTGGAGCCGCACTTCTCGCAGCGGGTCGCGTCCTGGCGGCTGACGGTCATGTGGCCGCAGTCCGCGCAGTACCACACGGGGATCTGATGGCCCCACCACAGCTGGCGGGAGATGCACCAGTCGTGGACGTTTTCCATCCAGTTGGTGTAGGTCTTGGAGAAACGGTCGGGGACAAATTTCGTCTCGCCCTCGTTGACCACGCGGAGGGCCTCTTTCGCCAGGGGCTCCATCTTCACGAACCACTGGGCGGAGATGATGGGCTCCACGTCGTTGTGGCAGCGGTAGCAGGTGCCCACGTTGTGGGAGTAGGGCTCCACCTTCACCAGATAGCCCTGCTCCTCCAGGTCGGCCACGATGGCCTTGCGGGCCTCGTAGCGATCCATGCCGGAGTATTTGCCGTAGCCCTCCACCACCACGCCGTGGTCGTCCAGCACCCGGATGGTCTCCAGATTGTGGCGGAGGCCCACCTCAAAGTCGTTGGGGTCGTGGGCGGGGGTCATCTTCACGCAGCCGGTGCCGAAGTCCAGCTCCACGTACTCGTCGGCCACAATGGGCATTTCCCGGCCCACCAGGGGGAGGGTACAGGTCTTGCCCACGATGTCCTTGTATCGCTCGTCGGCGGGGTTGACGGCCACGCCGGTGTCCCCCAGCATGGTCTCGGGCCGGGTGGTGGCCACCACCAGCTCGCCCGAGCCGTCGGTGAGGGGATAGCGGATGTGCCACAGGTGGCCAGGCTTGTCCTGGTATTCCACCTCGGCGTCGGACAGGGCGGTGACGCAGTGGGGGCACCAGTTGACGATGCGGCTGCCCTTGTAGATCAGGCCCTTGTCATAGAGGGAGACGAACACCTCCCGAACCGCTTTGGAGCAGCCCTCGTCCATGGTGAACCGGGCGCGGTCCCAGTCGCAGGAGGCGCCCATCTTCTTCTGCTGGGCCACGATGCGGCTGCCGTACTTGTTCTTCCACTCCCACACCCGCTCCAGGAATTTCTCCCGGCCCAGGTCGTGGCGGGTCAGGCCCTCGTTGACCCGGAGATCCTCCTCCACCTTGATCTGGGTGGCGATGCCGGCGTGGTCGGTGCCGGGCACCCACAGGGCGGCATAGCCCTGCATCCGCTTGAAGCGGATGAGGATGTCCTGGAGGGTGCAGTCCATGGCGTGGCCCATGTGGAGCTGGCCGGTCACGTTGGGGGGCGGCATGACGATGGTGAAGGGCTTCTTGTCCGGGTCGCGGTGGCCCTTGAAGCAGCCGTTCTTCTCCCACATCTCATAGACGCGGGACTCCACCTCCTGGGGCTCATACACTTTGGGCAGTTCTCTGTTCATTGGATATCCACTCCTTTTGGGGCGTAAAAAACCGCCCCAAGCATTGTTAGCTCAGGGCGATCTGTAAAACCGCGGTACCACCTGAATTTCCCCGTGGGGGACACTCGTTGCCTCTGTAACGGGAGGGCCCGCCGCTCTCTACTCAACTTCAAGAGCGAAGCTCCGGGACGACTTTCCACACCGCCGGGGGACGCCTTTCACCAGGCCGACGCCTCTCTGCAACCCCGGGAGAGCGTGTACTCCTTCCCATCTGCGCCTTTTTCGGTGACAGTATATCCAATGGAGGGGGATTTGTCAAGAAAAAATCCGCAGAGCGGGGGAGCGCGCCGCCTTGACAGGGGCGGGGGGAAACTTTATAATTTGTGCAGACGATCAGGCGCGGAGCGGGCGGCCGCAAATTTGCGGCCGATCCGCGCCGCCGCCGGGAAAGAGAGGGAAATATATGTACGTCGCGGACGAGAAGCGCTACGAAAAGATGGAGTATGCCCGGTGCGGGCACAGCGGCCTCATGCTGCCCAGGGTGTCCCTGGGCCTGTGGCACAATTTCGGCTCCGGCGCCAGCTTTGAGAACATGGTGGATATGTGCCGCACGGCGTTCGACAACGGCATCACCCACTTCGATCTGGCCAACAACTATGGGCCGGTGAACGGGGCGGCGGAGGAGAACTTCGGGCGCATCCTGAGAGAGGGCCTCGCCGGGTACCGGGATGAGCTGGTGATCTCCACCAAAGCCGGCTACGACATGTGGCCGGGGCCCTACGGGAACTGGGGCGGCAAGAAATATCTGGTGGCCAGCCTGGATCAGAGCCTGAAGCGCATGGGGCTGGACTATGTGGACATCTACTATCACCACCGGCCCGACCCGGAGACCCCGCTGGAGGAGACCGTCCGGGCGCTGGACGGCATCGTGCGGAGCGGCAAGGCGCTGTACATCGGCATCTCCAACTACAACAGGGAGCAGACCATTGCGGCGGCGGAGCTGTTCTCTCAGTTGGGCACCCCGTTCATCATCAACCAGCGAAAGTATTCCATCTTCGACCGCTCCATCGAGCAGGACGGCCTGAAGGATTACGCCGCCGGGGCGGGCGTCGGCATCATCACCTTCTGCCCGCTGGCCCAGGGCCTGCTGACGGATCGCTATTTGAACGGCATCCCCCAGGACAGCCGCATCCGCACCGACGGGCGGTTCCTGAAGGAGAACGCCGTGGACGAGAAGACCGTCGGCAAGATCCGCGACCTGCGGGAGATCGCCCTGGGCCGCGGCCAGACCCTGGCCCAGATGGCCCTCTCCTGGATCCTGCGGGACGGCGACATCACCAGCGTGCTGATCGGGGCCTCCCGCGCGTCGCAGATCCTGGACAACGTGGGCTGCATCCACGCCCCCGCCTTCACCGAGGAGGAGCGCCGGGCCATCGACGCCATCACGGCCAGATAGATCATCCGATCAATAAAAGGGGCCGCTCCGTCACGGAGCGGCCCCTTTCCCGTATTCAAATCACTCCATCAGCGAGCACACCAGCTCGGTGTACGCCGCCGCGTCCTCGATGGGCAGGCCGGCAATGAGCAGCGCCTGGTGGTACAGGATCTCCACGAATTTCGCGGCCCTGTCCCTGTCGCCCGCGTCCAGCGCGTTTTTCAGCGCGGCGAAGGGGGCGGCGTTGGGGTTCAGCTCCAGCACCCGCTGGGCCTTCATGTTCCCCATCATGGGGTTGGCCTCCACCTTGGAGAAGTACTTCTCCATCTCCAGAGTCATGGGGCCGTCGGCGGTCATGCAGACGGGGGCGGACTTCAGGATTTTGGACACCCGGGCCTCGTGGATGCGCTCGCCCAGGATCTCCTTCACGAAGTCCAGCACCGGCTTGGCGTCTTCGGCCTGCTTCTCCTGGGCGGCCTTCTCCTCGTCGCTCTCGGGGAGGGCGTCGGGGTCGGCCACCGATTTCAGCTTCTTGCCGGACACCTCGCCCAGGGTGTTTACCACGAACTGGTCGGCCTCCTCGGTGAGATAGAAAATCTCATAGCCCTTGTCGGCCACCCGCTCCACCTGGGGCAGATGGGCGGCCTGGGCGGCGTCGTCGGCGCAAACGTAGTAGATATACTCCTGGCCCTCCGCCATGCGTTCCACGTACTCGGCCAGGGAGGTCAGCTTGCCCTCCTTGGAGCTGGTGAACAGCAGCAGATCCTGGAGCAGGTCTTTCTTGGCGCCATAGCCCTCCACCACGCTGTACTTGAGCTGGCGGCCAAAGGCGGCCCAGAACTTCTCGTACTTCTCCCGGTCGTCCTTCATCAGCTTGACCAGCTCGTTCTTGATCTTCTTCTCGATGGCCCCGGCGATGACCTTCAGCTCTCGGGTGTGCTGGAGCATCTCACGGGAGATGTTCAGGGAGAAGTCGGGGGAGTCCACCACGCCCCGGACGAAGCGGAAGCAGTCGGGCAGCAGGTCGGCGCACTTGTCCATGATGAGCACGCCGGAGGAGTAGAGCTGGAGGCCCTTCTCGTACTCCCGGGTGTAGAAGTCATAGGGGGTGGCGGAGGGGACGAACAGCAGGGACTTGAATGTCACCGTGCCCTCGGAGGAGGTGGTGATGGTGGCCAGAGGGGCCTGCCAGTCGCCGAACTTCTCCTGATAGAACCGGTCGTACTCCTCCTGCTTGACCTTGGAGCGGGGCCGCTGCCACAGGGGCACCATGGAGTTGATGGTCTTTTCCTCCTGGACGGTCTCCCACTCGGGCTTGTAGTCGTCCCCGGCGTCGGCGGGCTTCTCCTTCTGCCGGTAGTCCTCCACCACCATGCGGATGGGGTGGCGGATGTAGTCGGAGTACTTCTTGATGAGCTCCTGGAGGCGGTAGGTCTCCAGGTACTCGCCGTACTTTTCGTCCTCGGTGTCGGGCTTCAGGTGCATGATGACGTCGGTGCCGTCGCTGTCCTTCTCACACTCCGTGATGGTGTAGCCGTCGGCCCCCTCGGACTGCCACATATGGCCGGTGTCCTCCCCGTGACGGCGGGTGACGACGGTGACCTGGTCGGCCACCATGAAGGCGGAGTAGAACCCCACGCCGAACTGGCCGATGATGTCGGACGTGTCCCCCTTCTCCATCTCCTGCTTGAACTGGAGGGAGCCGCTGCGGGCGATGGTGCCCAGGTTCTTCTCCAGCTCCTCGGCGGTCATGCCCACGCCGTTGTCGGACACGGTGAGGGTGCGGGCGGCCTTGTCCGGAGTGACGGTGATGCGGAAGTCGCTCCGTTTGGTCTTGACGGTGTCGTCGGTGAGGCCCAGATAGGCCAGCTTGTCGATGGCGTCGCTGGCGTTGGAGATGATCTCCCGGAGAAAGATCTCCTTGTGGGTGTAGATGGAGTTGATCATCAGATCCATCAATCGCTTGGATTCCGCTTTGAACTGCTTTTTCGCCATGGTTGTCGCTCCTCTTGTATGTGAAAAATTTTTTGAAAACAAATACGGTTAGCACTCTTTTCTCCTGAGTGCTAACCGTATCATAATACCAATTTCACCCGATTGCAACCCCTTTCACGGAAAATTCACAATTTGACAGTATCAGACCGGACGGGCACGGGCAAACTATAAATACCATAAAATGGATGATAAGCGGGCCATCAGGAGAAAAATGCGTATTTTGAAAACTTTTGGTTGCCTTTCCATGCATGGAGTGCTATAATACCTCTGAGAATTCTGAGAGTATGCGTTTTTTCGGTTTTACTTATGCGTTTTCGCCCTCTTTGGGGCGCATTACACCGGTACGCCGGAGGTTCGAGGTGCAGCCTTGAAAAAGTATGTGATTCACGGCGGAAGACCGCTGTATGGCCGGATCGAGATCAGCGGCGCGAAGAACGCCGCCGTGGGCATCATCCCCGCCGCGCTGATGGTGGAGGGCGTCTGCCGGATCGAGAACATCCCCCAGATCAGCGACGTCAGCCTGATCCTCAATATCCTTCGGGATCTGGGCGCCAACATCCGCACGTTCAACCGCACCACCATGGATATCGACTGTACCCACGTCACGGATCAGCAGATCCCCTATGAGGATGGCCGGAAGATCCGCGCCAGCTACTATTTCATCGGCGCCATGCTGGGCCGGTACGGCTGGGCGGAGGTGCCCCTCCCCGGCGGGTGCGATCTGGGCGGACGGCCCATCGACCTGCACATCAAGGGCCTCACCGCCCTGGGCGCCCAGGTGGACACCCGCAACGGCTATGTCTACGCCAGGGTGCCCGGCAACGGCCGCCTGAAGGGCGCCCAGATCTATCTGGACATCGCCTCCGTGGGCGCCACCATCAACATCATGCTGGCCGCCACCCTGGCGGAGGGCCTGACCGTCATCGAGAACGCCGCCAAGGAGCCCCACATCGTGGATGTGGCCAACTTCCTCAACTCCATGGGCGCAAACATCGTCGGCGCGGGCACCGACGTCATCAAGATCCGGGGCGTGGAGAAGCTGCGGGGCGGCGAGTATTCCATCATCCCCGACCAGATCGAGGCGGGCACCTATATGGCCGCCGTGGCCGCCGCCGGCGGCGAAGTCCGGGTCTGCAACATCATCCCCAAGCACATGGAGTGCATCACCGCCAAGCTGGTGGAGATGGGGGTCGAAGTGGAGGAGGAGGGCGATAGCCTGATCGTCCGCCGGAACGGCCCCCTCCAGCGCACCAACGTGAAGACCATGCCCTATCCGGGATTCCCCACCGACATGCAGCCCCAGATCGCGGCGGTGCTGTCCATCGCCCAGGGCACCAGCGTCCTCACCGAGGGCGTGTGGGGCAACCGCTACCGCTATGTGGAGGAGTTCCGCCGCCTGGGCGCCAGGATCCAGGTGGAGGGCAAGATCGCCGTCATCGAGGGCGTGGATCATCTCACCGGCGCGCCCATGGAGGCCTGCGACCTGCGGGCGGGCGCGGCCATGGTCATCGCGGGTCTGGCGGCCCGGGGCACCAGCGAGGTCACCAACATCAAGCACATCGAGCGGGGCTATGAGAATCTGATCGGCAAGCTGTCCGGCGTGGGTGCCGACATCCGCGTGGTGGAGATTCCCGATCCCATCCGGACCGCGGCCACCGCGTAACATCAAAACGAGACCGGAAGGGGGCGGCTGTGCCGCCCTCTTTTCATGGAGGGAAAAAGCAATGCTTCGTGCGGCCACCATCGCCAGCGGCTCCTCCGGCAACTGCGCCGTGGTGAGCGACGGAAAGGTACATATCCTCATCGACGCGGGCATCTCCGCAAAACGGATCGTCACCGCCCTGCGGCAGCTGGGCATCGAGCTGTCCCAGATAGCGGGGATCCTTATCACCCACGAGCACTCCGACCACATCAGCGGTCTGGACGTGCTGTGCCGTCAGACCGGGGCCGATCTCTACACCGCCGAGGCCACCGCCCGCCAGATCTGCTACCGCCGGGCGGGGATGGAGAGCCGCTTCCAGGTGTTCGACCCAGGACAGAGGTTCGCCATCGGCGATCTGGTCATCCACCCCTTCGCCAACAGCCACGACTGCGCCTGTCCGGTGGGGTACGCCGTCGAGAAGGATGGCTGCAAGATTGCCCTGTGCACCGACACCGGGTATGTGACTCCCGAGGCGGAGAGCGCCGTGCTGGGCAGCCGTCTGCTGATCTGCGAGAGCAATCACGACGTGGATATGCTCCGCTCCGGCTCCTATCCCGCCTATCTGAAGGAGCGCATCCTGGGCGACCGGGGGCACCTGTCCAACGAGGCGGGGGCGGCGCTGGCGGCCAAGGCCGTCCAACAGGGCGCGGCCCGCGTCGTGCTGGCCCACCTGTCCCAGGAGAACAACACCCCGGCGCTGGCGCTGGCGGCGTCCGCCAGAGCGCTGGAGGACGTCGGCGCTCAAATCGGCAGGGATGTGATCCTTACCGCCGCGCCGCGGAACGACCCCTCGGACTGGATGGAGGTGTGACCGTGCTGAGCGTCAACCTCATCTGCGTGGGCAAACTGAAAGAGAAGTTTTACGCCGACGCCGCGGCGGAGTACGCCAAGCGGCTGTCCGCCTACTGTAAGCTGAATATCGTGGAGCTGGCGGAGCAGAAGCTGCCCGCAAAACCGACGTTGGGTTCCATCCAGGCGGCGCTGGACAGGGAGGGGGAGACCATCCTCGCCAAGCTGCCGCCCTCCGGGAAGGTGGTGGCCCTGTGCGTGGAGGGGAAGGAGCTGTCCAGCGAGGTGCTGGCCAAGTCCGTCAACGACTGGGCGGTGGGGGGCATGTCATCCCTGACGCTGATCATCGGCGGTTCCTACGGGCTGGCCCCGGGGGTGAAACAGCGGGCAGACCTGCGGCTGTCCATGTCCCCCATGACCTTCCCCCACCATCTGGTGCGGGTGATGGTGCTGGAACAGCTCTACCGCGCGTTCAAGATCCAGGAGGGCTCCGACTACCACAAGTGAGCCGTTTACGATACCATTTCAGACAGGAGAAAACACCATGAAAAAACCGTTTATCACGCTGGAGCAGGCGCGGGAGATCAAAAAAACATACTCGACTCCGTTCCACATCTACGACGAGAAGGGCATCCGGGCCACCGCCCGGGCGCTGAAGGCCGCCTTTGCCTGGAATCCGGGCTTTAAGGAGTACTTCGCCGTCAAGGCCACCCCTACCCCCGCCATCCTGAAGATTTTGCGGGAGGAGGGCTGCGGCGTGGACTGCTCCTCTCTCACCGAGCTGATGATGTCCGACCGCTGCGGCTTTCACGGCCACGAGATCATGTTCTCCTCCAACGAGACGCCGGCGGAGGAGTTCCTGCTGGCGGACAAGCTGGGGGCCATCATCAACCTGGACGACCTGACCCATGTGGACTTCCTGCGGGACACGCTGGGCCACGTGCCCGAGACGGTGTGCTGCCGCTTCAACCCCGGCGGCACCTTCACCCTGGGGGAGAGCAAAGAGGGCTTCCAGGTGATGGACAACCCCGGCCAGGCCAAGTACGGCATGACCCCGGAACAGCTTTTGGAGGCATTCTCCCGCCTGAAAGAGATGGGCGCCAGGAAGTTCGGCATCCACGCTTTCCTCGCCTCCAACACCCTGTCCAACGACTACTATCCCGCCCTGGCCCGCATCCTGTTCCAGACGGCGGCGGACGCGGCGGCGAAGACCGGCTGTGAGATCGCGTTCATCAACCTGTCCGGCGGCGTTGGCGTGCCGTACAGGCCCGACCAGCCCGCCAACGACATCGCGGTCATCGGCGAGGGCGTCCGCAGGGCCTTTGAGGAGGTCATGGTGCCCGCCGGCCTGGGGGACGCCGCCATCTTCACCGAGCTGGGCCGGTTCATGCTGGCCCCCAACGGCCACCTGGTGACCACCGCCGTCCACGAGAAGCACATCTGGAAGGAGTACATCGGCGTGGACGCCTGCGCCGCCAACCTGATGCGGCCGGCCATCTACGGGGCGTACCACCACATCACCGTGCTGGGCAAAGAAAACGAGCCCTGCGATCACGTGTACGACGTGGTGGGCTCCCTCTGCGAGAACAGCGACAAGTTCGCCGTCGACCGGCAACTCCCCAGGATCGACATGGGGGATATCCTGGTCATCCACGACAGCGGCGCCCACGGCTTTTCCATGGGCTACAACTACAACGGCAAGCTGCGCTCGGCGGAGCTGCTGCTCCATGAGGACGGCTCGGTGGAGCTGATCCGCCGGGCGGAGACGCCGGACGACTACTTCGCCACGCTGGTGTGGTAATTGTGAACGGATCAGAGAGAGCCCCCGCTTTCGCGGGGGCTCTCTTCACGCTTGACAGGGGGGGAGGGGGATGGTAGAATCAAAAACCGAAAGCGAATACGCGCCTGTGATGGAATTGGTAGACATGCGAGATTTAGGTGCTGTCACCTCAGTGAAGGTTTTTTGATAAAAAAGCGACGGCGTGAAGCCGCCGCTCATATTTGCGGGTATGATGGAATTGGTAGACATGCGAGATTTAGGTGCTGTGACCTCAGTGAAGGTTTTTTGATAAAAAAGCGACGGTGGAAACTGCCGCTCATATGTGCGGGTATGGCGGAATTGGCAGACGCGCAGGATTTAGGTTCCTGTGGAGCGATCCGTGTGGGTTCGACCCCCACTACCCGTACCAGGGGAACGGCTTGCAAATGCAGGCCGTTCCCATTTTATGCTGAAATTGAGTCGACAAAAGTTTGCCTTTCTTGACATCTAATGCTTTGTAATTTACAATAGAAAATTGGAAATCTATACTATGGAGTCAATTTTAACTTGGTATGGGCGGTGTTGGTATGGCGCTTCTACTTACCCCTACTGATAAACTCTTTCGTCGTATTGAGAAAGAGTTCACGAAGAAAAAGCTAATTGGAGATATATCAATCTCGGACGAGGAGTTTTCTCTTCTTCTCCAACACCTCCGAAACAAGTTTTATTATATGTATCGTTCAGGCCAGCATCAGCTTATTGACCGCCCACTGTGTGTTGCGCTTGTTCAAATTGGAATCCGCTATTATGACGGGAACTATTGGTCACACGTTGGTAAGCTTATAAATTCGCCTTTATTTAACTCAAATCACCAAGGATGGCTTGGTTCTTCTTACATTATGACTATGCGACAATATGAGAAATTGGAATTGGGTTATGGCAGTAATGTAACCAGCATCCTGATGCATGGGTTTGTATCGAATTACTATTCAGATAACTTTTTTAACTTCCTATTTGCGTTCTATCGTATCGATCTTGATCGTGATTTAAGTCGGCTGGATCGTTGGATGATGAATAATCTGACAGATGCAATTCGGCGCAATGATAAGACCGAGCGTACATATTGGCTTGTTGAACAAACTGCTGATGCAGTGCGCAACAATATTCGTGGTTCAAAAGTAAGGATTCGCCGCTACCTTAAATTGATTGACAAGGCGTTTTGGGGAGACGATCTACCAGTTAATTCTAATAACCGATTGATAAAACAGTTCTTGCGTTGGAAAGATTCTTCGGACATTTTTCAAAATGAACGTAACCAGTTTAGTGGTTCCTCTGCGCATAGCAAAAAAAGCTATTCATCTCCCTACCTTAAGTTTTCCCCCGACTCCGGCGCTTTTCAGCTTGTTTTGCCGCCCCAACTGCTTCGCTTTCAGGAGTATACGGATTTATACTGGTCTATCACGGTGAATGGAATCTATAAACGCATTTATTTGAATCCATATTCAGATAAAGGGATTACGGGTTATAAAACAGACGAGTGTTTTGTTACCATACTGCAAAAAGATGTACTTGGGGATATTAGCGCCGAACTAAGTAATAGCGGATTCCAGGTAAAGACGTTTCGCGACATTCGACGGGATAGCATTCGGTTTTTCGATGAAAGTGGATATTACATTAGACCTGAAATGTTGTCGCAAGGGCGTGTGTATGCCTTTTCTCCCTTGGATTATACACCTGATTCTGCTGCTATGGTCAGTTCGGAACGCTTTGGAGAATTGCTGTGCAGCAGCTTTGAGTTTTTAACTGGGGATATTGTCCTGTTGCCGGATGGCAAAACAATTTCTGTCGGGGGCAGGCCTAAGGAGGGACTGCTCCCTAGAGGCATTCTTGATGGAGCAGTGGCATTATTAGAAGATGAAAAGATCCCTCTCTACTCTGCGGTTCCCCGTATTATTATAAAAACGAGTATAAACCATCTTGCTGGCACCGCTGTTATCGTAAATGGGAAGAAGCTTAAAATAGCTAAAAACAATACGTTGCTTACTGGGGTCTCTGAGTTTAATTTATTTGAACATGGTGCTGAAAAAGGTTATATTATTGATTTAAAATATTTTGGATGCACAGACAATGGAGTTTATAACGTCCATGTTGATATCCCAAATGAGTATGCAAATCGGGATTGGAAGTTTACGTTTCTAAGAGGGCTTTCATATCGTTTTGAGGGCGGTCCATATGTATTTAATTCAAGAGGAACACTATGTATATTGCGGATTCCAGAGTTGACCGCTTCGCAAGGAATTACATCAACAAAGAACGGCGAATACAATAACTATGATTTTGAAATCGTTCCTGGAGAACCCTATGTTCGACTAGATTACAAGAGCCTGACCGTATGCTTCGAGATTCCCGCGCTGAGTTACAAATTTGGCGATGGCGCATGGCAGACGACACCGCATATCGACATTTGGCACACAGACTTTCAGCCGAAGCTGCTGATCCGTTATCCTGGTGACCGAATTAAGGTCATGCTTGATGCCGACTCGGACGAAGACCCAGACAGCCACGCCAGAGTATTTTCAAAAATCAAGTCAAAGGACTTGTTTGAGTGTGATCTGACCCCATTCCAATCTTGGTTTGGTCGTAATCAAACCAGAAGGCAGATATACATTGACCTGATGGATGGAACAAAACCTGTACAGTTCCTTGGAATTATAACGAAGAGCGTTTTACTTACTGGAACGTTACATGTTGACTTTCAGAAAAGCAGGCTGATTGGAGAATTTGATATTATCGGGAAGGCAGTATACTATGCTGATCTGATTTACAATGATTATATTATAGCAGAAAAGATCCCGCTTACTGATGGTATGCTTGTTGTGGAATCCGAGTTAGAAACAGGGAAATATGACGTACATGTATTCGAAGCAGAGGATGACGACAGCGGATTCGGCGAGCCGGCTTATTATGAGATTGGACAAAAGAGTTTGGATTTGCTTAACTCCGCCAATCTTAGCGGGAAAAGTATTGCAATTCGGACGATTAAACCGGTTGCGGATGCCTCCAGTTATTTACCGCTTCATTGCTCATATAGAGTGGAAAAAATCAGCCTCATTGCTAAGGAAGATAGACATCTCTATCGCGGGAAAATGGTAGTTTCTGATTCTCTATCTATTGCTGGTCAGCCCGAAAGGGTTCTAGCGACCTTTCCTGTTCAGGTTGATTTTTATGACTTGAATAGAATCAATCGTGCTTATATCACTTTTTTTGATGAAGACACTCCTACTGAATTTCTATATGATGAGGCCAGATGCCGTATTGTAAAACATGAAGAGATAAGTCTGAGTAAATCCCAAGCCTATCGTCGATACAAACGGAGTCTCTACCCTGAAGAATATGTATTTGAGATTGAATTTATTGATCTTGAAAATGAGACGGAGGACTGCGACGACAGATTTTATAATAACATGATTCAACAACCGATTAAACCGATAATAAGTATGGTAACAAGTATGAAAACAAGTATGAAGAAGAGCGGGACCCCCATTACTGAAATGGGCTTTTCTATACGGACATTCAACGCTCTTCATAGGGCAGGGATCGACGACAGTGATTCGATCAGTAGAAAGGACTTTAATGGTTTGACAAGGATACGCAATTTGGGATACAACGGTATTCAAGAGATCATTGGGAAAATGCAGGCTCTAGGGTATAGTTCTTGGGTTAATCAGGTTACTCACGAGTGGGGATACCACAAAAGAGGCAACTGATTTTTACACAATTTTTAGAGAGAATTAAGGTGAAAGTATGAGCTTTTCTCCTGTTTTGGCATCGAAACATATTGCTGAAAAGTATACTCGATATCTGCATACTATCTTTTCTTTAGACAATGATGTCTATAACAAGCAACTTCAGGAACAGCTTGCAAAACCCGGTACACTTGCTGCTGGGCCATATTTAGATGTGTCAGACTCGTTTGAAAAGGGTCATAGTTTAGAGGAATTGATTCATGAGGGAATTATCGCGGAGGACTTTCGGAAAATAAGATTTCCTATAACAAGGCCACTCTATAAGCATCAGGAAATCGCTATCCGCAAAGCTCTGGCAGGCGAAAATATCATTGTTTCTACGGGAACGGGTTCAGGAAAGACAGAGAGTTTCCTGATACCGATTCTTAACCACATTATACGGGAACACGAATGTGGAACGCTAACCAGCGGAGTACGGGCCCTATTGATTTATCCTATGAACGCCCTGGCGAATGATCAGGTTGAACGGTTAAGATCCCTGCTGGCAGATTGTCCTGAAATCACCTATGGTAGCTATACTGGTCAGACAAAGGAAAGGTATTCTGATGCTCTGACAGAGTACTTACAACTCAATGAAGGCCAAACGCCTCATCCCAATGAACTGATTTCCCGAGAGCAAATGAAATCAACACCGCCGCACATTTTGATTACTAACTATGCAATGTTAGAATACTTAATGGTTCGCCCGAAGGATAATGTTTTCTTTAGAGGGGAATATGCGGACAAGTGGAAATTCATCGTGCTTGATGAAGCACACGTTTATAATGGAAGCTCTGGTATCGAGGTCTCCATGCTACTTCGTCGTTTAAATGCGACGTTACAAAATGAAACGATCAATTACATTCTAACCAGCGCAACGCTGGGAGATGAAAAAACAAATCCAGAAGTGGCGGAATTTGGTACAAACCTCTGTAGCAGTCCTTTTGCCGTTTCTAATATCGTAAGAGCTTTTCGCATTGAACCGAAACCTGTACGGGATGCCTCCAAGTTGCCCACAAGTTTTTATCTGAAATTAGCCGAGCATTATAATATTGGTGATACCGCAGCAATTAAGCAATACCTTGCAGAGTATTGTATGGATTCCTCGCTCAAGACAGAGGAGGAGCAGCTTTATGACATTATACTGCATGACGTTAATTATGCAGAAATAAGGCAATGCCTTTCTAATGCGAAAACGATAAGTCAAATTTCAAAGCAAATGAACTGGACAATTGATGAGTTGTCCAGCTTTGTAACTGTTGCGTCAAAGGCTGAGAAGAACGGGGATCGCCTATTTGATGCCAGGTACCACATGTTCCTTCGCGCAACAGAAAGCGTTTTTATTACGTTGTCTCCTAGCAATAAGCTCTTTCTTGAGCGGAAGAAAACGCATTTTGAGCCTGACGGGACTGACTTTCAAGTTTTTGAAGTGGCGACCTGTAACGCTTGCCATGCAATATATTTGATTGGAACAATAAAAAATGATCACCTGATTCAATCATCGTTTCAAGCTGAGGATGATCTTCAATCCGCCTTTCTGCTGAAGACTCAAATTTCAGATACCGATGATGACCATTCAATGGAGGAGGAAAATATCGAGGCCGAGGAATATGAATTATGTGCCAGGTGTGGTTATATCCGCAGAGCCGGAAGGGTCAAAAAGATTTCATGTGAGCACGGCGAAGGCTTCATGGTAAAGGTATTTAAAGTACACACGAGGAGCGAGCATGGCGTATTGACAAAGTGTCCAGCCTGTGAAAACACAAACAGCAATGGAATTTTGCGCAAGTTTTTTACGGGCCAAGAAGCAGTAACAAGCGTGATTGGTACTGCCTTGTTTGAAGAGTTGCCCTCATATAGGACTGAGATTGAAGCAATCGAAGACGATGATGACAGCGGTTTTGGAGGCGGGGGCAATTATCAGATTGAGAAAAGGATAGATGAAGCCAAACAGTTCATTGCGTTCTCTGACAACAGACAGGCGGCAGCTTTCTTTGCGAGTTATTTTGATCAGACATATCGAAACATATTATACAAACGGCTTATTGTAGAAACTCTTTCTGCCTATCCGTCTCATTGGACTGGTATTAGCATTCCAAGGTTTGTAGACGACCTTGCGGCTAACTTTGAAAAGTATCACATCGCTGAGTCTTTGGAAGGTATGAGCGAAAAGGAGGCATGGAAGGCCATTCTTCAAGAGATGGTAGACAATAACGGGACTACCTCTCTGTACAGCATGGGTTTAGTTGCGTTTTGCCTAGATTCACAGGACATAGTGCCAAATCAAAAATTAGGTCTATCAAAAAGTGAGGTGTGTGATCTTTGCAGTATTATGGCGCTTGGCATGATGTCAGATGCGGCAATAAACTACGATTATAATATGCAAAAAGCCGATCGGGAATTCTTTGCGCACAACGGCGTAGAGTATTCGTATACGCTTTCTGATCCGAATCCAAAAGAGTTTCGGCGATCTTTTATCCCTCGCTTTGCGGGACGAAATAATAAGCGGGCCGACTATTTCCGGCGTGTATTAGAAAAATCTGGCCAGTGTTGCGATCCAGAACAACTCAATAAGTATTTAACTGGAATTTGGAATGGCATTCTTGTGCGGAAAGAATACTTAAAAGCCCAAGATGGTGCGTACAAGATTCAGAGCAAAAAGATCAATATTATCCGTCCTGAGAAGTGGTATATCTGCCCCAAGTGTAAAACCATAACGCCGTTTAACGTGCGTGCAACCTGTCCCTCCTATCAATGTTCGGGAGAACTGGAACCTGTTGATATTGGACGCGCGTTTCAAGGCAACCATTATTATCATATTTATCAAGAACTTGATATCCGGAAAATGCGGGTCGTCGAACACACGGCGCAGTTAAGCAGAGATCGGGCATATGAATACCAAAAAGAATTTAAGCGTAAAAAAATCGATGTGTTGAGTTGCTCTACCACATTTGAAATGGGCGTTGATGTTGGAACGTTGGAAACAGTTTTCATGCGGAATATGCCGCCCTCTCCGGCAAATTATGCGCAGCGCGCTGGGCGAGCCGGCCGCAGCACTCAATCAGCTGCCTTTGCACTGACATTTTGCAACAAGAGCAGTCATGACTTTTCCTTCTTTGCAGAGCCAACTGCTATGATTAACGGAAAAATTAACCCGCCTAAGTTTGTAATTGATAATGAAAAAATAGCAATCCGACATGTCTATGCCTCTGCGTTGGCTTATTTCTGGAAAGACAATCCACAGTATTTTAAGACTACTTCGGCCATGACAGAATGTACAGAGACAGATCCAAGCGGAATTGATGCTTTCAAAATGTATCTTAGTAGAAGACCCAAGGAATTACATGCGTTTATTAAACGGTTCCTCCCACCGTCCCTCTGGCCACAAGGAAAGTTCGGTGTGGATTCCTTTGCGTGGGTAGATAGCCTTTTCGGGCAATCGGAAGAGGATCCGGGTGTTCTTACAAAGGCTCTGAACGAGTACAATTATGAAGTTAACATTTTAAAAGAGGCCAGAAAAGCTGCGATTGAAGCTGGCGGACATAGCGATTATCTGACAGAGCGAATTAAGGTCTATCAGAATGAGGACATTCTGTCTTTCCTGTCTCGTAAAAATGTAATGCCGAAGTATGGATTTCCGGTAGATACAGTCGAAATGTCCGTAATTGGTCGAGGGACTCAAGGAAAACTCGGTTTACAATTGCAGAGGGACTTATCTATAGCAATTTCGGAATACGCTCCAGGCTCACAAATTGTTGCCAATGGGAATCTAATCACAAGTAGATATATCCGCAAGATACCCAAAATGAGTTGGAAAATGTACGACTATATTCAGTGTACCAATTGCCGTACGCTTAATATTGTTCCGCATATTGATCCACCTGATCAGAACTTGCTCGCCACCTGTCACCAATGCAATACACCACTTAATTCTCCTCGAAAGGTATTCCTGATTCCTGCGTTTGGGTTCAGCGCAGATGGCGATAAGATAGAGCGGCCCAGTTTGAAAAAACCAAGCCGAACCTATCATGGAGAGATATCTTATATTGGTTATCGTAATAAGGTCGACACCCAACGATTTGATTTACACAAGTCTTGTGTCGAAATTGCAATGAGCCGCGGAGATGAGATGGCTGTCATTAACGAGTCAAACTTCTTTGTTTGTGAAACCTGTGGCTATACAGATTTAGACGAGAAAAACTTTACTTCGTTTAAACGATTGAAACACAAGAATTCGGCAGGATATCCCTGCCCAACTGGCAGCCTCAAAAGGTTCTCGCTTGGGTACCGCTTTGAAACCGATGTATTGCAGTTGCGATTTATTAACCCTGACCAAATGGATTGGGAAGCTGCACTTTCCTTACTGTATGGTATCATGCGTGGCATTTGTAGCTATCTCAATATTGAGCAGGATGATATTTCTGGCTGCGTCCAATACTTTTACAATGACGTGACTCATCGGCCAAATTATGCTCTTGTCTTCTATGATCGGACACCTGGTGGTGCTGGGCATGTAAGGCGCCTTGGAGATCCTGTGACATTAGAGGCAGTACTACGTACAACGCTTCGCCTCATGGAAGCGTGTACCTGCGGTGGTACAAGTAGAGATACCTCATGTTATACATGTTTGCGTAGCTACTACAATCAAAAGTATCATGATATTCTTAATAGGGGTGTAGTGATTGATTTTATAAAGAATGTTTTGAAGTGACTTGATTTTTTTAAGGTTTAGTTTGCTTTGCTAATATGTTGACCATCATGATATGGTCAATTTCTGCCTCTAACCCTTGGATTCTCTCTTGTAGCAATAAGTGCCTGGCGTCGAGGACGGGTTTCCTCAACGCCAGGCGCTTCTGGTAATCTTTCAGTTTCCGCTGTTCCTGGGCGGCTGCGTCGCGGCAGGCCGTCAGCCTGTTCCACACCAGCCCGTCCAGCACTTCCTCATGGATGCGGTGGGAGGGGCAGACTGCCTTTCCGTGCCGCATATAGCTCTTGCAGATATACTCTACCCGCCGGCTGCCGTTCCACTCCCGGTTGACGGCCACGAACGGCCCGCCGCAGTCCTGGCAGATCAACAGCCCCGCGTATCGGTGGCAGAGGCGGTTCCCGGCGGGCTGTTTCTTCTGACACCGCCGGAGCAGGGTTTGGACCCGTTCCCAGTCCACCCTTGAGACGATAGCGGGAAAGTACCCCTCATGTCGGAATTGCTCCGACTTTGGAATATACTGTGTGCGCCGCCCGTTTTTGAATTCCTGCCGGTGGCAGAGCAGGACGCCGGCATAGCTCTCGTCCTGGAGGATGTTTTTCACGCTGGTGTAAGACCAGAGGAAGCGTCGGACGCCCCGCATGTGCTTGCCGTAGAACTGAACCTGCAGCTCCGCGGGCGTCCGGCGGCCCTCTGCGTTCAACGAGCGGGCGATGGGCATGAGCCCCATGCCGCCGAGGTACATCTGGTAGATGGCCCGGACCGTCTCGGCGGCCTCGGCCACCACTTGGATCTTGCCGGTGTTCCTGTCCTTCCAGTAGCCGAAGGGCGGGATGATGACCAGTCCTTCCTTCTGCTTCTGCCGGTACCCGGCGCGGATCTTGTTGCCGATGTCGCGGGCGTAGTAGTCGTTCATCAGCCCACGGATGCCGATGATCAAGTTGTCGCTCTCGTTGAGGGTGTCGAGGTGTTCTGTGGCGGAGAGGACGCAGATGTTTCGTTCCCGCAGATAGTCGATGAACAGTGCGGTCTGCGTTTTGTGCCGCCCCAACCGAGACAAGTCCTTGACCACGACCGCGTCCAGTCCCCCGCGCTCAGCCGCCTCGGACAGGCGGCGGAGTCCCGGCCGGGAGAAGGTCATGCCGCTGACGTTGTCGTCAAAGGACTCGCCTACGATAGTGAGTCCACGGTTCACCGCGAACTCCCGGCAGATGGCCCGCTGGTTTTGCAGGGAGTTCCGCTCCGGGTCGTCGTCGTTAGACAGCCGGTAGTACAGCCACGCCCTCGTTGCCGTCATTGTCTTCTCCTTTCCAGAAGTCCTCCATCAGGATCGCGCCCAACCGATCCCAATCATAATCCTGCGAACCCCAAGCCTCTGTGACCTCGCCGTTTTCATAAACCAGCCCGTGGGTCTGGAAAGGCGCTTTGAGGTGGATGTCCACGTCAAGTTTGCCGTTTCGCTCCGCGATATAGATCTTGTCCACCAGCAGCCGCAGGTTGGCCTCGGAGATGGCGCCCTCGGCCAGGATGCTGTC